>NZ_JBVHOQ010000058.1:0-39701 GCF_055568375.1 Streptomyces sp. NPDC026062 | reverse complement strand
GGGCGGACGAACTCCCACTCGGCATCCGACAGTTCATGGCGACGTATCACCCGACCATGATCCACCACACAAGATCATTTGACGACAGAACCTAGTAGGCTGCTCAAGCGGCTCCCCGTACAGGCGTATTTCGGCTGTCTTTCGTATTCACCGCGTTCTGCGCCTCCCTCGGATGCGGCGACTGGACCGTGGACCAAGTCGATGCCGAGGCCACGGCCGAAGCCCGCAGCCTTGCAGCCAATCCCACGGTTCCCGCCGAACCCCAGGGGCCTTGATCCTTGATCTTGGATGCACGAGACACTGGATCCTGAGGATCTGAGAAGGTGTTTGGTGTAGAAGAAATGCCGCTTATGCCCTAATGAGTTCCTCGCTAGGTTGGTGTGGTCTCGTCCGTTATGTGCTTGGCTAGGTTGTCGATCGAGGCGATGTGGATCATGGCTTCGGAGCTGGCGGTGAGGGTCTCGTAGTAGCGGGCGAGGCGTTCGGGGGCCTTGGGTCAAGGCCCCATCGGGGCTGTCCCGCAAGGCGATCATCGAGCAGCTCGATGCGTCGCTGGACCGGCTCGGTACCGATCACATCGATCTCTACCAGATCCACCGGTTCGACCCCGAGACCCCGGTGGAAGAGACGATGGAGGCACTGCATGACGTCATCAGGGCGGGCAAGGTCCGGTATATCGGTGCGTCGTCGATGTGGGCCTGGCAGTTCGCGAAGCTGCAGCATGCCGCCGGGCTGAACGGGTGGACGAAGTTCGTCTCGATGTAGGACCAGTACAGTCTCCTGCAGCGTGAGGAGGAGCGGGAGATGTTCGGTCTGCTCGCCGACCAGGGGGTGGGCAGTCTGCCCTGGAGCCCGCTGGCCGCCGGGCTGCTGGCCCGTCCGTGGGGTGAGGGGTCGACGGCACGTGCCGGGACGAACCGGCCTACCGATCCGTACGGGCGTCCGCTGTATCTCGACAGTGACCGGCCCATCGTGGGTGCGGTGGAGGAGATCGCCCGATCGCGTGGTGTCTCGATGGCGCAGGTGGCCATGGCATGGGTGCTGAAGAACCCGGTCGTGGGTTCTCCTCTGGTGGGTGCCACCAGGCCGGACCATCTCGCCGACGCTGTTGCCGCGCTCGATATCCGGCTCACCGGTGAGGAGATCGCCTCGCTCGAGTCGCCGTATGTCCCGCGTCTGCCGACGCACTTCTGACCGGGGCTGTCCGGCGGGTCCGTGATGCCCTGTGACGGCCGGCCCGAGGGAATGGCGAATTGGGTACGGAAGAAGTGATGACGGCAATGGCCCGGCTCCGTACGGAGCCGGGCCATTGCCGTCATCACTTGTTTTAGGGGGAGTTCAGCTAGGGCTGGTGGGATGGGTGTGCCAAAGTGGGGCATGAGAAGGGGTGGCAATAGTGAACAAGGAAGCCAAGACGATCGAGAAGGCGGCGGGACCGGTTGCTTCGGATCTGCCGGATGCCTACCTCGGTCTGCTGAAGAAATGTCTCCTTCGGTTTCACGACGGCGCCGCTTTCCCCTACACGACCGACTCGGGAAGTGAAAGCGACGCGCGCCTCGCCTACTTGGGGGGCAAGGGGATCATGCCGAATGTCCAGGCGGACACCATGGTCAGTCAGGAGCGTCTGGACAACATCCAGGAGTGCACCGCCACGGTCATCAGAGAGGGAATTCCCGGTGACCTCATCGAGACCGGTGTGTGGCGCGGCGGCTCGTGCATCCTCATGCGTGCCGCTCTCACGGCGTACGGTGACAAGACCCGGAAGGTCTGGGTCGCCGACTCCTTCGACGGATTCCCGCCCCCGACCGACAAGTACCCCTCGGACCCATGGAAGGGCCGCAGCCAGGACATCATCGGCACGATGGGCGTTTCCCTCAAGGTCACCTTCGACGAGGTGAAGGCGAGGTTCGAACGGTACGGGCTGCTCGACGAGCGGGTGGAGTTCCTGACCGGATTCTTCGAGAACACGCTGCCGAGCGCACCGATCGAGAAACTGGCGGTCCTGCGCCTGGACGGCGACCTCTACCAGTCCACCTACGAGGCCCTCGAAATCCTTTACCCGAAGCTCTCGGTCGGCGGCTTCTGCATCATCGACGACTACTTCTACACGATGTGCAGCAAGGCCGTGGACGACTACCGCCGCGAGCACGGCATCGACGATCCCATCGAAGCGGTCGACTGGACCTGCGTCCAGTGGCGCAAGACGAAGTAGAAACGGCGCGTCAGCTCCCGCACGCACCCGCGCCCTCAGGGACACCGGCACGCACGGTCCCGCACGCACCTGCGTCCTCAGGGACACCGGTGTGTCCGGTCCTGTGCGTGCCGGTGGTCTGTCAGGGGCACCGGTGTGTCCGGTCCCGCACGCACCTGCGCCCTCAGGGGCATCTGTGTGTCCGCTCCCGTGCTCACCTGCGGCCTGTCGGGGACGTGGTCCTCAGGAGCACGTCCCCGACAGGCCTGCGTCACCGGCCGGGCGGGGAACCGGTCAGGCGCCGGCCGTGCCGCGTACCTCGACCGCCTTGATCACTTCCTGGGTGACCAGGTCGACTTCCTCGTCGAGCAGGTCCTGGTGGGCCGGCAGCAGCAGAGCCGTGTCCGACACGGTGTCCGTCACGGGCAGCACGGCGTCCGTACCGCCGTACCGCCGGACCCGGTGCAGGGGGTAGTAGCGCCAGGAGGTGTAGATGCCCCTGGCCAGAAGGTCCTCACTCACGCCGTCCCGGATGGCCCTGGTGTCGAACCGGACCCAGTAGAAGTAGTGGGTCGAGACGTGGCCCGGCGGAAGCGGCGGGGGGACACGGACACCCGGGACACCGGACAGCGCCCGGTCGTAGCGCTGGGCTATGGCGCGCCGCCGGTCGACGAACCCGGAGAGCCTGCCCAGCTGCACCTTGCCCATCGCCGCGGTCATGTCGTTGCCGACGAGCCGGCGCCCGATGTCCTCGATGTCGAAACTCCACCACAGGTGCGGCGACTTGGCGGCGGTGGTGAACGAACTGCGGTCCTCGAGCCCGTGGTACGCGAGCCGGCGCGCCCTGCGCGCGACCTCGGGATCCCGCACGTACAGCATGCCGCCGTCACCGGTGGTGATGACCTTGCGCGAGTCGAAGCTCCAGATACCGAAGTCGCCGAACGTGCCGCACATCCGGCCGTGCGCGCTCGAGGCGACCGAGACGGCCGCGTCCTCGATGAGCGCGATACCGCGTTCCGCGCACAGCGCGGCGATCTTCTCCACCTCGCCGGGGTAGCCGCCGTAGTGCAGAACCATCACCGCTTTGGTGCGCGGGGTGAGTACGGCGACGATGTCCTCGACCCGGGGGTTGAGGACATCGTCGCCGATGTCGCAGAACACCGGGCGGGCGCCGGCGTCGATGACGCAGTTGGCGTTGGCGATGAACCCGTTCGACGGGAGTACGACCTCGTCGCCCGGCCCGACGCCGGCCAGCTCCATGGTCAGGAAGAGCCCGGAAGTCGCCGAATTGAGGAAGAGGAGGCTGCCGGCCGGGACACCGAGGTGCTGGGCGAACTGCTCCTCGAATTCTTCTGTCTGTACCCCGGACCCAAGCCATTTGCTGTCGAAAACTGCACTGATTGCGGCGAGTTCCTCTGCGCCGACGCTGGGCTGGGTCACATTAATCATGTACGGGTCTCCCGATCATGCGGTCCGGTGGCCGGCGACGAGTTCTTGGCGTGTGCGCGGAAGGACTGGATCGCGCGCATGAGTAATTCAATTATTGTGCACCCGGCTAAATGCGGCCTAAACCTTTCCTGATGCCCGGGGTTTTAGGGGGGTTTCAGCCGGCGGCGGTAGATTGCGACTCCTCGGTGAGTCGGTATATCCGGTATTCAAGCACCTCGGAGGTAGCATGACCGGCAGCGGCAGTGCGATCGACAATGCTGTTTTCGATGAGCGTCTTGCCAATTTCCAGAAGTGGCAGGAAACCCCGTGGGGGCAGCTGCGGTATGCGGTCGTGGCGGCCAACTTGGACCGCCACCTGGATGACCGCCCGCTGCGCGTGCTGGACGTGGCGGGCGGCAACGGCCGCGAAGCGGTCCGGCTTGCCGCGCGTGGCCACCACGTCACCGTCCTGGACGTGGCGCCGGTGTCTTTGGACGGGGCCCGGGAACTCGCCGCCGAGCACGGCGTCACCGGCCTCATCGAGGTCCGTGAGGGTGATGCGCGCGACGTGGCGGACATCTTCGCCGGGCAGGAGTACGACCTGCTCCTGTGCCACAACCTCCTGCAGTACGTTCCCGACCGTGCTGCCGTGGTCAAGAGCATGGTGAAGTGCCTGAAGCCCGGCGGCCTGCTGTCCGTGGTCTGTCCCAACACCTACGCAGTGCCGCTGGAGGCCGCCGTCCGTGAGCTCGACCTCGCCACGGCCCGGGGTGCTGTTGATGCCCGGGTCAAGCCCAATGTGGTGTATGGCAAGGACGTGCCGGTCCTGACCGCGGAGGAGATCTCCGGCCATCTCGGCGACGCCGGTGTGGATGTCGTCGGCCATTACGGCGTGATGAGTGTCTGCAACCTCGTCGCGGACAACGAGATCAAGTACGACCCGGAGTTCTATGCCCGGCTGGAAGAGCTGGAGATCGCTCTGGCGGGCCGGATGCCGTATCCGCTGACCGCGCGAATGTTCCACCTGATGGGACGACGCACCATTTGACGGCATCCAGACAATTCTAAGGGGTTCTTTCATGCGGATTCTGTTCACCGCGGCCACTTTCCGATCGCATCTTTATCCGCTGGTTCCGTTGGCGTGGGCGCTTCGTGCGGCGGGGCATGATGTGCGGGTGGCGGTGCAGTCCTCTCTGGTCGGTGATGTGACGGCCGCCGGTCTGCCTGCCGTCGAGGTCGGCCGCGGGCCCGACTTCATGAGCGAGCTGAAGAAGTCCATCGACAGCGGACCGGCCGGTGCGGCGCCGAGTATCGAGCAGATCGTCGTTCCGCACATCCGGATCGCTGAGGCGGTCGTGGCCGATCTGGTCCCCTCCGCCCGGAACTGGCGGCCGGATCTGGTGGTGGCGGACCCCGCGGCCTTTGCCGCACCGGTCATCGCCAAGGCCGCCGGTGCCCCTTTGGTCCTGCATACCTGGGGGCCGATGCCCGATCAGCTGTGGGGCGACCTGACCTCCGAGCGTTCGGTGCGCGACAACTGGCCCAAGGATCTGGTGGCGTTCCTCGACAAGTGGGATGTGCGGCTGGGCCCCGAGTACGCCGCTCTCGTGGTGGACCCCTGCCCCGACGAGCTGCTCTCCGTGCGGATGGCGAAGCGGCAGGCGGCACGGTACGTGCCCTACAACGGCGCGGCTCTCACTCCGGGCTGGCTCGATGAGCCCAAACAGCGCCCGCGGGTGTGCATCACCTGGGGGACGACCAGCGAGTTCATGGGGCCGGAGGTGCTGAAGCCTCCGTTGCTGGCCATTGAGGCGCTGGCCGGTATGGACGTCGAGATCGTGGCGGCTCTCGGCAAGGCCGGCCGGGAACTCCTGGGCGAGTCGCGCGAGCATGTCCGCGTGGTCGACTGGATGCCGTTGTCGATGCTGATGCCGACCTGTGACGCGCTCATCAGCCAGGGCGGCCCCGGCACGGTCCTGGCCGCCGTCACGCACGGCGTGCCGCAGCTCGTGGTGCCGCAGATGAGTGCGCAGCCGCTCGGTGCCGAACTGCTGACGGCCAGTGGGGCCGGCATGACGCTCAGGCCCGATGAACTCACCGCGGGTTCCATAGCCGAGGTGGTCTCCGAACTCCTCGACGGGACGTCCGTCGGGCCCGCCGCCCGGGCACTGGCCGACCGGAACGCCGCCCGGCCCGACCCGACCCGGATCGTCCCCGTGCTGGAGGCATTGGCGGACGCCGGCCGATAGAACCGGCCACATGCACAGACACCGGCGTGGGCTGCGGACATCCCCTTCTTTCAGGGACGTCCGCAGCCCACGCCGGTCTGGCATGCCCGCAGGAGCCAGGAGCCAGGAGCCAGGAGCCAGGAGCCAGGAGCCAGGAGCCGCGACGCCGGGGCCGTGAGGCCGCGACGCCAGGAGCCGGGAGGCCTGGGGCCGGGAGCAGCGAGGCTGCGACGCCGGAGCCGGGATCCGGTAGGCCGCAAGCCCGGAAGGCCGTGAGCGAGGCCGCGACGTCTGGGGCCGCGAGGCCGGGGGCCCATAGGTCTGGGGGGCCGGGGCCTGTCAGCCACAAGGCCGCATGGCCGTGACGCCGGGGCACCGCGAGCCCGCGAGCCCGCAAGGCCGGGGCACCGCGACGCCGGGAGGGGGCCGTGAGGCCGGGGGCCGGGGACGGTTCCCGCCCGCCACCGCAACGCCACCCGGCCGCCCACATGATCCGAGACCCGTGGACGGCCGGACGGCAGCACCCGGTACGCGAGCCGCTGCCCGCCTACCACCGGTTCACTACGCCTGCCGGAACTGCCGGTCGATCAGCTCCATCAGCTCGTCGGCCGAGGCGTTCTCCACCTCCGAGCTGTCCACGACGGCCTCCGCCATCGCGCCCGCCCGTCCCGTCAGCTCCCGCAACCGGTGCTCGACCAGCCGGCGGACGGCATCGGGCGAAAGCGCCGTCATGGCCTCCTCCAGCCGGTCCAGGCACTGGAGAGCGACATCGCCGGGCGACGGCTCGGGCGGAGCGAGCCGGTCCAGCACGTACTCGGCGAGTGCCCGTACCGTCGGATAGTCGAAGACCACCGTCGCGGGCAGCCGTAGCGCCGTCGCTCCGCCGAGCCGGTTACGCAGCTCCACCGCGGTCAGGGAATCGAAGCCCAGGTCCTGGAAGGCCCGGTCGGCGGAGATCTCCGCCGGTGACCCGTGCCCCAGGACCGCGGCGATATGGCCGCGTACCAGCTCGCCCACGATCGTCTGTTGTTCTTCATGGCTGCGGCCCGCCAGCCGCTCGGTGACCGGTTCGCCCCCGTCACCGACCCGGCGCGGCACGACCCGGACCAGGCCACGCAGCACAGGCGCCAGCGCGTCGGCCCCGGCCTGCGCCCGCAGATGCCGCATGTCGAGTTCGGTGAGGACCGGAGCGGCCAGACCGGCACCCAGCGCACCGTCGAAACGCGCGAGCGCATCGGCGGTGGACAGCGGGACCAGACCCCGCCGGGCAGCCACGCCCCGGCCGTTGCGGGCAGATCCCCGGGTCAGCGCACTGCTCTGTTCCCATGGCCCCCACGCCATGGACACACCGGGCAGCCCCTGGGCACGCCGGTGCGCGGCGAGTGCGTCGAGGAAGGCGTTGGCCGCGGCGTAGTTGGCCTGGCCCGGCGCGCCCAGGACACCCGCGGCGGAGGAGAACAGCACGAACGCCGTGAGACCGGCCCCCTCGGTGAGCTCGTGGAGGTTCCAGGCCGCGTCCGCTTTGGGCCGCAGAACGGTCCTGAGCTGTTCGGGCGTCAGATTCGACACCGTCGCATCGTCCAGCGTCCCGGCCGCGTGGACGACCGCCGTCAGGGGATGCCCGTCGGGGACCGTGGCGAGTACCCGGGCGAGCTCGTCGCGGTCACCGGTGTCGCAGGCCTCGACGCAGACCCTCGCGCCGAGCTCCGCCAGCTCGGCCACCAGTTCCGGCGCGCCGTCGGCCGCGATCCCGGTCCGGCTGACCAGCAGCAGACGTGTGACCTGGTGGGAGGCGACCAGGTGCCGGGCGACCAGAGCGCCCAGCGTGCCGGTGCCACCGGTGATCAGCACGGTGCCGTCAGCCCGGAACGGCACCGGGAGCTCTGTCACCGGACGCCGTGCCAGGCGGGGCACGTACACCTTCCCGGCCCGGACGGCGGCCTGCGGTTCGCCGAGCGCTATCGCCGAGCAGAGCAGGTCCTCGGTGACCGGGCCGTCGGTGTCCAGGAGCTGGAACCGGAACGGGTTCTCCGACTGGGCACTGCGTACCAGACCCCAGACCGCCGCGGCCGCGAGGTCCGGTACGTCCTCCCCGTCGGCGATGGGGACCGCGCCGCGGGAGACCAGGACGAGGACCGACGAGGCGAACATCTCGTCGGCGAGCCATTCCTGCACCCGCTCCAGAGCACGGGGAGTCTCCTCGTTCACCCCCGCGGAACCGGCGCCCGCGCCCCCGCCCGTGCAGGCCGCCACGACAACCTGCGGTACCGGGGCCCCGCCGGCGACCGCCGCGCGAAGCGCCTCCATTGTGGGATACCGCCCGGCACGACCGGCAGCGGCCTCGGTGTCGCCGACGAAGGCCAGTGTCGGGACCTGGGCCGGGGCCGGCCGGGCCTCGGCCCACTCCTGGGCCAGCACGGACACGCGGCTTGCGCCGGCGCCCAGACGCGCCGGGTCGGCCGGCCGCAGCCGCAGCGACTCGATACGCGCGACGGGCCGGCCCGCACCGTCGGCCAGGTCCACCGCCACAGCGCTGCCCGCGGGCCTGAGCCGGGCCCGCAGCGTACGGCCCGCGGCCGCCGCCGGGAACGTGATCCCCGTCCACGAGAACGGCAGCAGCACACCCGCCGCCGGCTCGTCGCCCTGCGGCTGCCTGGCCATCAAGGCGTGCAGAGCGGCATCCAGCAGCGCCGGGTGGATACCGAATCCCTCGGTGCCGATGTCCTCGGGAAGCGTCACCTCGGCATAGACGTCACCGTCGTGCACCCACGCGGCCCGCAACCCCTGGAACACCGGCCCGTACACCTGCCCGTTGGCGGTGAACCGGTCGTAGACGAGGTCCACGTCGGCCGGCTCGGCCCCGGCGGGCGGCCAGGCACCCAGATCCTCCACCCCCTTCGCGGGGCCGGCGGCCAGCGTACCGGTGGCACTCTGTGTCCACGCGGCGTCTTCATCGAGGTCCGGACACGCATGCACCGCCAGGGGGCGGGCCCCGCTCGCCTCGGGTGCTCCCACGACGACCTGGATCCGGACACCGCCGCTCTTGGGCAGCACCAGGGGAGCGAGCAGGGTGAGCTCTTCCACCCCGGCGCAGCCCACCTGCCGCGCCGCGTGCAGCGCGAGTTCGACGAACGCGGTCCCCGGTACCAGCACGACGTCGTTGACCTGGTGGTCGGCGAGCCAGGGGTGGGTCCGCAGGGAGATGAGGCCGCTGAAGACGTGCCGGTCGTCGCCGGCCACCGACAGCGCGGCCGTCACCAGGGGGTGACCCGTCTCGCTCAGCCCGGCCGCCCGCGCACCGCCCGTCGCCGCCGACGTCCGCAGCCAGTACGGGGCACGCCGGAACGCGTAGGTCGGCAGGTCCACCCGCCCGGTTCTCGGGGTGAGTACCCGCGCCCAGTCCACGGGGGCCCCCTGGACGTGGGCCTCGGCGAAGGCGGCCAGCAGCGCCCGGGTATCTCCCTCGTCGCGCCGCAGGGTGCCCAGCGCCGCCGCCCGGACCCCGGCCTGTTCCAGGCTCTGGCGCACCCCCACGGTCAGCACGGGGTGCGGGGCGGCTTCGACGAACACGCGGTGACCCGCGCCGAGCAGCGCCTGGGTGGTCTTGGCGAACTGGACGCTCTCGCGCAGGTTGCGGTACCAGTACGCGGAATCCAGCCCGGTTGTGTCCATGACCTCACCGGTGACGCAGGAGTAGAACGGCACAGTGCCCTGGCGGGGACGGACGGGGGCGAGCGCCTCCAGGAGTTCCTCGCGCAGCGCCTCGATGTGCGGGGTGTGCGAGGCGTAGTCGACCGGGATGATCCGGGCACGGACCCCCTCGGCGGCACAATCGGCGACGAACGCGTGGACGGCGCCGGTGTCACCCGCCACGACGGAGCTGTCCGGCCCGTTGACCGCCGCGAGATGCACGGCGCTCGCCCCGGCGAGCCGGGCGGCGACCTGGACCTCGGGCAGCGGCACCGAGGCCATGGCACCCGTTCCGGCCAGCTTGGTGATGATCCTGCTGCGCACTGCCACCACCAGCGCGGCGTCCTCGAGCGAGAGCGCCCCCGCCGCGTACGCGGCGGCGATCTCTCCCTGGGAGTGACCGGCGACCGCGTCCGGGACCAGGCCCGCCGACTTCCAGAGCTCGGCCAGCGAGGTCATCACGGCGAACAGCGCGGGCTGCACGACGTCCACCCGCTCCAGGGACGGTGCGCCAGGAACGCCGCGCAGCACGTCCAGCAGCGACCAGCCGGTGTGCTTGTCGAGGGCCTCGGCGCAGGCACGCAGGTGCTCGGCGAAGACCGGCGACTCCTCCAGCAGGCCGAGCGCCATGCCTCTCCACTGCGAACCCTGCCCCGGGAACACCAGGACGGTCTTGCCCGGTGTCGCCGGGGCCACCCCCTGAACCACCGCGGGATGCGGCTCGCCCTGGGCGATGGCGTTCAGCGCGGCACGCAGCTCATCGTGGTCACGGCCCAGGATGACGGCGCGGTGGTCGAACGCCGTTCGTGTCGTTGCGAGTGCCCAGGCCACGTCGCCCGGGTCGCCGGCCGCCGCGGCGTGTTCCGCGAGCCGTGCCGCCTGGGCCCGCAGCGCGGCCGGGGACCGGCCCGAGACGAGCCAGGGCACGACAGGCCCCCCGTCCCCGGCCGGCCGGCCGGCCGCGAGGACCGCCAATGTCCCGGTGACCGGAGCGGGCGCCGGGGCCGGGCCGGGCGAGGGCGGCTGCTCGAGGATGATGTGGGCGTTGGTGCCGCTGATACCGAACGCCGAGACACCGGCCCGTCGTCGGCGGCCGGTCTCGGGCCACTGCACCGTCTCGGTCAGCACCGCGACACCGCCGCCCTCCCACTCGACGTGCGGGGTGGGAGTGTGGGCGTGCAGGATCCTCGGCAGCCGCCCGTGCCCGATCGCCTGCACCATCTTGATCAGGCTCGCCACCCCCGATGCCTGCTGGGTGTGGCCGATGTTCGACTTGAGTGAGCCGATCCACAGCGGCCGGCCGTCGGGCCGGTCCTGGCCGTAGGCGGCGATGAGGGCCTGGGCCTCGATGGGATCGCCGAGTGTGGTGCCGGTGCCGTGCGCCTCGACGGCGTCGATGTCCTGCGCTGCGAGCCCGGCGTTGTTCAGGGCCTGCTGGATGACCCGCTGCTGGGAGGGGCCGTTGGGCGCGGTGATGCCGTTGCTGGTGCCGTCGGAGTTGACGGCGCTGCCGCGGACCACGGCCAGGACCTGGTGGCCGTTGCGCCGCGCGTCCGACAACCGCTCCACCAGCAGCAGCCCGACACCCTCGGAGAAGACCGTCCCGTCGGCGGCGGCGTCGAACGGCTTGCACCGGCCGTCGGGGGCCAGCCCGCGCTGGCGGCTGAACCCGACGAAGACGCTCGGGGTCGGCATCACCGTGACACCGCCGGCCAGCGCGAGGTCGCAGTCGCCGTCGCGGAGCGCCTGCGCCGCCAGGTGCAGGGACACCAGCGAGGACGAACACGCGGTGTCGATCGTGACGGCCGGCCCCTCCAGACCCAGGGCGTAGGCGATCCGCCCGGACGCCACACTGCTCGCCGCACCCGTCAGCAGGTACCCCTCGACAGCCTCCGAGGTCCGCGAGGGCCCGCCGGGATAGCCGTAGGCGGTCATGCCGACGAACACGCCGGTACGGCTGCCGCGCAGCGACGCGGGCGGAATCCCGGCGCGTTCCAGGGCCTCCCAGGAGGTTTCGAGGAGCACGCGCTGTTGCGGGTCGGTGCCCAGCGACTCACGCGGGCTCATGCCGAAGAACTCGGCGTCGAAGTGCCCGGCCTCGTCGAGGAACCCGCCCCGGTCCGCGTAGGAGGTCCCGGGGTGGTCGGGGTCCGGGTCGAAGAGATGGTCCAGGTCCCAGCCGCGGTCGTCCGGGAAGCCGGACACGGTCTCGCGCCCGAGGTCGGCGACGTCCCAGAGGTCTTCGGGGGTACGCACGCCGCCGGGGAAACGGCATGCCATCGAGACGATCACGATCGGATCATCACCGCCGCCGCTGTTGCCGGTCCGTGTCCGGGCCGGGGCGTCGCGGATCTGCCCGCTCAGCTGTTCCTGCAGGTAATCGGCCAGCGAGACCGCGTTGGGGTGATCGAAGATCAGGGTCGCGGGCAGACGCATACCGGTCGCGGCATTGAGCCGGTTACGGAGCTCGACGGCGGTGAGCGAGTCGAAGCCGATCTCCTGGAACGGCCGCCGGGGATCGATCGTCTCCGGTGACGGATGGCTCAGCACCACGCCGATGTCGTTGCGGACGGTGTCCAGCAGGAAACTCCGCTGCTCGGCCTTCGAGCGCCCGGCCAGCTCCCGCTGGAGCGAGCCCTGGAGACCCGGCCGCCCGCCCGCCTGCCGGCGCGAAGCGCGCAGGAAGCCGCGCAGGACGGCCGGCGCCGCACGCACCTCGGCCGCCGCCCGGATCGCCGCGAGGTTCAGACCCGCGGGGACCAGATCGGGCCGCCCGCCGGCGAGGCCGGCATCGAAGAGGGCGAGCGCCTGGGCGTCGGACATGGTGGTCAGCACATCGTGCGCCACGGCGTGGCGCTTGTCCTCGAAAAGCTCGGCGGTGATCCCGCTGGCCTGCTGCCACAGCCCCCAGGCCAGCGAGACCGCCGGCAGACCGAGCGTGTGCCGGTGCGCGGCCAGCGCGTCCAGGAACGCGTTGCCGGCCGCGTAGTTGGCCTGCCCCGGATTGCCGAGGGTGCCCGCGAGCGAGGAGAAGAGCACGAACGCGCTGAGATCGAGGTCCTTGGTCAGTTCATGGAGATTCCACGCCGCGTCGGCCTTCGGCCGCAGGACGGGGTCCAGCTGCCCGGCCTCCAGCGCGGTGACGGACGCGTCGTCGGTGACGCCCGCCGAGTGCACCACGGCGGTCAGCGGGTGCTCCGGCGGGACCGAGTCCAGCAGACGCCGCAGATCGCCGCGGTCGGACACGTCGCAGGCACGCACGACGGCCTCGGCACCGAGCCCGGCCAGCTCGGCCTGCAGACCGGCCGCGCCCTCGGCGTCGGGCCCGCGACGGCTGACCAGCAGCAGCCGCCTCACACCGTGCTCGGTGACCAGGTGCCGGGCAACGGCCGCCCCCAGGGTGCCGGTTCCGCCCGTCACCAGGACACTGCCCCCGGCGGCGAGCGGACGCGGCATCGTCAGGACGAGCTTGCCGGTGTGACGGGCCTGGCTCATCAGCCGGAACGCCTGGGGCGCCTGCCGCGCGTCGAAGGCCGCCACCGGCAGAGGACGCAGCGCACCCTCCTCGAACATCGCGCTCAGCTCCGCCAGCATGCCCGCGACGTGATCGGGGCCCGCCTCGACCGTCTCGAACGCCCGGTAGACGACACCGGGATGCCGCTCCAGCACCTCGGCCGGGTCGCGCACGTCGCTCTTGCCCATCTCCAGGAAGTGCCCGCCCCGGGGCAGGAGCCGCAGCGAAGCGTCCACGAACGCGTCGGCCAGGGAATCGAGAACGACGTCCATGCCCTCACCACCGGTGGACGCCAGGAACTTCTCCTCGAACCCGAGAGTCCGCGAGTCCGCGATGTGCTCATGGTCGAAGCCCATCATGCGCAGCGTGTCCCACTTCGGGGCGCTGGCACTCGCGTAGACCTCCGCACCCCAGTGCCGCGCCAGCTGGACGGCGGCCATACCGACACCGCCGGTCGCCGCGTGCACCAGCAGCCGCTGCCCGGACCGCAGCCCGGTCAGATCGTGCAGCGCGTAGTAGGCGGTGAGGAACGCCACCGGAGCCGACGCCGCCTCCACGAACGTCCAGCCCCGCGGCACCCGGGCCAGCGCCCGCCGGTCGGCGATCGCGACCGGGCCGACCGCTCCCTCGGGGAACAGCCCCATGACCGCGTCACCGGGCCGGAGACCGGTGACGCCCGGACCGGTCTCGGTGACGACACCGGCGGCCTCGCTGCCGATGAACGCCTCGCCCGGATACAGGCCCAGAGTCAGGAGCACATCACGGAAGTTGACCCCCGCCGCCCGGACCGCGACCCGGACCTCCCCGCTCTCCAGCGCCCGGCCGGCGGTGCCGGGTTCCAGGACGAGGTTCTCGACCGTGCCCGGCTCGGCGGCCGCCAGCCGCCACGCCGCGGCGTTCCGGGGCGGTGCCAGCAGCCCGTCGGTGTCGGCGTGGACGAGCCGCGCCGTGTGCGCCTCACCGTCCCGCAGAGCCAGCTGCGGCTCACCGGACGCGAGAGCTTCCCGCAGCGCACGCACAGAGCTCTCGCGGCCGTCGAGATCCACGAGATGAAAACGGTCCGGGTGCTCCAGCTGCGCCACCCGCACGAACCCCCACGCCGGCGAGGCGGCCAGCCCGGGAACGTGTTCACCGGCGCGGACGGCGACCGCCCGCTCGGTCACGACGACCAGGCGGCTGCTCTCGAACCGTTCGTCGGCCAGCCACTGCTGGACCAGTGCGTGCACCCAGTGCGTCGTCGCACGGGCACCATCGGCCGGGCTTCCGTTGTGACCGGGGACGAACGCCAGCACGACCGCCGGGAACGCCGCCCCGCCGCCGGCCCGCGCGCACAGCGCACCGAGATCCTCCACGGCACGGACGTCACCGCCGATCCAGTCGCGCAGGCCGGCGGGAAGATCTCCGAGCACGGCCCAGCCCGCCCGCCCGCCGGCCTCCCCGCCCAGGACGGCCGGCTGCCAGGACAGACGGTAGAGCGAGTCGCGCCGTACCGCGGCCTTGGAGGCCTGCTGGGCGGGGAGCGCCCGGACGGTGAGCGCCTCGACCGTCGCCACCGGCTCTCCGCCGGCGTCCATGAGCGACATGCTGACGGTGTCGGCTCCGGCCAGACGGACCCGGACCCGCACCGCGGCGGCACCGACGGCGTGCACGGCCACACCACGCCACGCGAACGGCAGCCTGGTCAGCCCGTCGTGGTCGTCGCCCGCCAGCGCGGTGACGTGCAGCGCGGCATCCAGCAGCGCCGGGTGCAGCGCGAAGCCCCCGGTGTCGACACCCTCGGGAAGCTCGACCTCCGCGTACAGGTCATCGCCCCGGCGCCAGGCGGCACGCAGCCCCAGGAACGCGGAACTGTACGCGAGCCCGATGTCCCTCATGCGCGCGTACGACTCGGCCGCCTCGAGCGGTGCCGCTCCGGCCGGCGGCCAGGCCCCGACGGGCTCGTCCGCCACGACCGGCCGCGGGCTCACGACGCCGGTCGCGTGTGCCGTCCACGGGATCCCGTCGCCGTCCGCCTCGTCGCCCTGCACCCGGGAGTGGATGCCGATGGACCGCTCGCCGTCCGGGCCCGCCGCACCGACGATCACCTGGACCTGTACCGCTTCCCGGTCCGGCAGCGGCAGCGGCGCCTGCAGCGTCAGCTCCGCGACCTGGGCGCAGCCGACGCGGTGGGCGGCGTGGAGGGCGAGCTCGGCGAACGCGGTGGCCGGCACGATCACCGTGTCGTGCACGACGTGACCGGCGAGCCAGCCGTGGGTCCGCAGCGAGAGCCGCCCGGAGAACAGATGGCCGCCACCGTCGGCCAGCACCGTCTCGGCGGCCAGCAGAGGGTGGCCGGCCGGCCCCAGGCCCGCCGAACGGACGTCCCCGAACGGCTCGACGCTGTCGGGCCAGTACCGCTCCCCGGCGAACGGGTAGGTCGGCAGGTCCAGACGTGCCGCCGCCCCGGGAACGATCCGCGCCCAGTCCGGCGCCCCGCCGTTGACGTGGGCCTCGGCCAGGGACGTGAGCAGCCGGGCCCGGTCCCCGTGGTCGCGGCGCAGTGTGCCCTGCGCGTGGGCCGACACCCCGCAGTCCTCGATGGTCTCCTGGACCGGGACGGTGAGCACCGGATGCGGGCTGACCTCGATGAACAGGGTGTGGCCGTCGGCGAGCAGCGCGCGCGTGGTCTCCTCGAACCTGACCCGGCTGCGCAGGTTGGTGTACCAGTACGCGGCGTCGAGCGCCTCGGTGCCCATGGGCGCGGCGGTGACGGTGGAGTAGAACGGAATGTCTGCCGGTCGCGCGACGATTCCCGCCAGGTCCGCCGCGAGCTGTTCCCGGACGGTCTCGACGTGCGGTGTGTGCGAGGCGTAGTCCACCGGGATCATCCGGGCCGGCACGCCGCGCTCCTGGCAGGAATCGACGAGCTCCCGCAGTTCCCCGGGCGCTCCCGCGACCACGGTGGAGCCCGGCGCGTTCACCGCGGCAATGCTCAGGCCCTCCCGGGCCGGTACGTCCAGGAGCACCGCGACATCGGAGGCGGGCAGCGGCACGGAGGCCATGCCGCCGCTTCCGGCGAGGCCGAGCAGGGCCTTGCTGCGCAGGGCCACGATCCTGGCGGCGTCCTCCAGGTTCAGCGCTCCGGCGAGATGGGCGGCCGCGATCTCCCCCTGGGAGTGGCCGGCCACCGCGTCCGGCCGGACGCCCGCCGCCTGCCACACCCGGGCGAGGGAGACCATGACCGCGAACAGCGCGGGCTGCACGACGTCCACCCGCTCCAACGACGGTGCCCCCGGCCTGCCGTGCAGCACATCGGTCAAGGACCAGTCGGTGTACGGCGCGAGCGCTTCGGCGCAGGCATGCACGTGCTCACGGAAGACCTCGGAGGTCTCCAGCAGGCCGACGGCCATCCGCTCCCACTGGGAACCCTGCCCGGGGAACACGAAGACCGTCCGGGCGGCGGTGCCCCGGCCCCGCACGACGTTGCGTGCCGCCGTGCCGTCCGCCAGGGACCGCAGCCCGTCCAGGAACTCCTCACGCGTGCCGGCGACGACGGCCGCACGGTGCTCGTGGTGATCGCGTTCATGAGCCAGCGCGTGGCCGATGTCGAACAGCCCGGCAGCCGGGTGGTCCACGGCGAAGTCCAGCAGCCGCTGTGCCTGGCCGGCCAGGGCCGCCCCGCTCCTGGCGGAGACCAGCCACGGCAGCGCACCCCCCGACACCACCGCCGGCTCGGGGCCGACCGGTTCTCCGGACGGACCCGCCGCACGCGGCGGAGCGGCTTCCAGGATGACGTGCGCGTTGGTGCCGCCCACTCCGAACGACGACACGGCCGCGCGACGCGGACGGCCGGTCTCGGGCCACGGACGCGAGGACGTGAGCAGCTCGACATGGCCCAAGTCCCAGTTCACCTGGGGCGTCGGGGCATCCACATGCAGCGTCCGCGGGAGCAGCCCGTGACGCAGGGCCAGCACCATCTTGATGACACCGGCCACACCCGCCGCGCCCTGCGGGTGGTTGATGTTGGACTTCACCGAGCCCAGCCACAGCGGCCGGTCGGCGGGCCGGTCCTGCCCGTAGGTGGCCAGGAGCGCGTGCGCCTCGATCGGGTCACCCAGACCGGTGCCGGTCCCGTGCGCCTCGACCGCGTCGACGTCGCCGTACGTCAGGCGGGCATCGGCCAGTGCCTGCTCGATGACACGCCGCTGGGAGGGGCCGTTGGGCGCGGTCAGGCCGTTGCTGGCGCCGTCGGAGTTGACCGCCGACCCGCGCAGGACGGCGAGGACCCGGTCGCCGTCGCGCTGCGCGTCCGACAGCCGCCGGAGCATGAGCAGACCGACGCCCTCGCCCCAGCCGATCCCGTCGGCGGCGGCGGCGAACGGCTTGCTCCGTCCGTCGGGGGCCAGCCCCCGCTGCCTGCTGAACTCGGTGAACCAGGCGGTGGTCGCCATGATGG
The DNA here is from genome assembly GCF_055568375.1 of Streptomyces sp. NPDC026062. Lineage (NCBI taxonomy): Bacteria > Bacillati > Actinomycetota > Actinomycetes > Kitasatosporales > Streptomycetaceae > Streptomyces > Streptomyces sp. NPDC026062. The sequence goes on along the minus strand of NZ_JBVHOQ010000058.1, from coordinate 22,215 downwards.
TGACGCCGCCCGTCAGAGCCCGCTCGCATTCGCCGTTGCGCAGCGCCTTGATCGCCAGATGGAGGGCGACCATCGATGACGAGCAGGCGGTGTCCACGGTCAGCGCCGGGCCCTCGAGTCCGAAGGCGTACGCGATGCGGCCGGACATGATGCTGGCCTGCGTGCCCGTCAGGATGTAGCCCTCGACCTGCTCCTTGGTGGGCAGCAGGCTCATGTTGTAGGTCTGGCCGACGCTGCCGATGAACACCCCGGTACGGGTGCCGCGCAGCGAGGACGGCGCAAGACCCGCCCGCTCGAACGTCTCCCAGGCGACTTCGAGGATCTGCCGCTGCTGCGGGTCCATCGCCAGCGCCTCGCGCGGGCTGATCCCGAAGAAGTCCGCGTCGAACCGGGCGGCGTCGGAGACGAACGAGCCCTCGCGGGTGTAGGTCTTGCCCGGGGCGTCGGGGTCCGGGTCGTAGATGTCCTCGATGTCCCAGCCCCGGTCGGCCGGGACGCCTGTGACGGCGTCCTTCTCGGCCACCAGCAGATCCCACAGCTCCTCGGGGGAGGAGATGCCGCCGGGGAACCGGCAGCCCATGGACACCACCGCGATCGGCTCGCGTTCCCGGTCCTCGGCCTCCTGCAGACGCCGGCGGGTCTGGCGGAGATTGGCCATCGTCCGCTTCAGGTAGTCGCGCAGCCGCTCCTCGTTCGCCGCCGGACCGAGCTCAACCGAGTCGGGGCTCATCGGGCTACCTCCCTGTAATTCCTCAGCGTGTGATGCCGCAATGCGAATTCGGTTCGCGCGTGCCGGTGACACAGGACACGGCCCAAAATATTCGCACTCGCTGCTTACGGCGGACTTGGTCCGTTCTAAATCCGTCGGTCCAAAGGGATGTCACGCACCGTCAAAAGAGACCCTGAGAAATTTAGGCGCAGTTTATTGAGGGGCAGCAGAATATGTCCGGCCGAGATGTGAACTCCGTGCGAGTAGAGCTCGCTCCCAGGAGAGCAGCGGTTTCAGGGAAGGGCGAGTAATGAGTGGCATCCTCAGCCGGCCGGGCCCGTCGGCCGGCATCCTTTCCGACGGGGCTCGTCTCCTGCGGTCGGGCCTGGCCACCGGCGGGGTGGCGACGACGAACGAGCAGTTCGCCGTGTGGCTCGCCCGGTGCGAGGAGACCGCGCGGACACGGGTCGACCAAGTTCCGTTCGCGGAACTGAAGGGGTGGCACCTCACCGAGGGGAACGGCACCCTGGCGCACGACAGCGGCAAGTTCTTCAGTGTCGAGGGCGTGGACGTCACCCGGGGCGGGTCACGTCCGCTGTCCTGGCAGCAGCCGCTCATCAACCAGCCCGAGGTCGGCATTCTCGGCCTGCTTGCCAAGGAATTCGACGGCGTCCTGCACTTTCTGATGCAGGCCAAGGTCGAACCGGGCAACCGCCGGCAGCTCCAGCTCTCCCCGACGGTGCAGGCCACCAGGAGCAACTACACCAAGGTGCACGGCGGGGCGTCCACGCCGTACCTGGAGCACTTCCTGCGGCCCAGCCGCGGCCGGGTCGTCGCCGATGTGCTGCTGTCCGAGCAAGGCGTCTGGTTCCTGGGAAAGCGCAACCGCAACATGGTCGTCGAGACCACGGCCGAGGTGCCCGTCCGCGACAACTTCTGCTGGCTGACCTTCGGGCAGATCCGGCGGCTGATGGCCGAGCCGAACCTGATCAACATGGACTCCCGGACGGTGCTCGCCTGCCTGCCCATGGCGATGTCCGGCTGGCCCGACGCCATGCCGGACGACGCTCCCGACCCGGCGTTCGCCGCCGGTCTGCGCCGGTCGTTCCAGGCGGGGGAGCGGGAGGCGCGCCACACCTCCGTCGAGATACGCAGCTGGCTCAATGACGTGCGCACCGAGACGGACGTACACCTGGAACGTGTCCCGCTGTCCGCACTGCGGGACTGGCGGGTGTCGGAGCACGACATCGCCCACCGGGAGGGAAAACACTTCAAGGTCATCGGTGTCTCGGTGGAGAGCGGCCAGCGTGAGGTCACTTCCTGGTCCCAGCCCCTGCTGGCCCCCTGCGGCACCGGTGTCGTCGCCTTTTTGACCGCGCGCCTGGACGGGGTGCTGCACATCCTCATGCGGGCCTCGGTCGAGCCGGGCTTCCTGGACGTCGTCGAACTCGGCCCCACCGTCCAGTGCAGCCCGGTCAACTACGCCGACGAGCCGCCCGAACGGCGCCCCCGATTCCTCGACCACGTACTCACGGCGACCGGCAACGTCCGCTACGACGTGGAGCTTTCGGAGGAGGGCGGAAGGTTCTACCACGCGGAATGCCGCTACATGGTGGTCGAATGCGACGACATCGAGGCCGTCGAACCCCATCCCGACTTCCGCTGGATGACCGTCCGCCAGATCTTGGCGCTGCGGCTGCATTCCCACTACCTCAACGTCCAGACACGGAGCCTCCTGGCATGTCTCGGTTCGCTCTGGTAGACCCGGACGGCCCGAACCGGCACCGCACTGCTGACCAACGCCGAAGCGACAAGGAAGAAGAGGCCAACGGATGACGGGCTCCGCCGTGAACAGCGCCCTCTGGTACAGGAGGTTCGTGCCGGAGTCCCAGGAGGCTCCGGTACGGCTGGTGTGCCTTCCGCACGCGGGCGGTTCGGCGACGTACTTCCTTCCGTTCGCCCATGCCCTCGGCGCCCGCGTGGACGTGCTCGCCGTGCAGTACCCCGGACGCCAGGACCGGCGCAAAGAGCCGTGCATCGACGAGATGGGCGCCCTGGCCGACGCGGCCTTCGAGGCCCTGCGCCCCCACCTCGACCGGCCGGTGGCCCTGTTCGGGCACAGCATGGGGGCGACGCTCGGGTTCGAGCTGATGCGCCGGATCGAGACCGTTCCCGAAGCGGAACCCGTCCGGCTGTTCGCCTCCGGGCGACGCGCACCCGCACGGCCGGGGGGCCGGCTGGTCCACCTCCTCGACGACGACGAACTCCTCACGGAACTGGCCGGCCTCGATGGCACCGACGCCCGCGTCCTGGGCGACGAGGAGATCATGCGTTCGGCACTGCCCGCCATCCGCGCCGACTACAAGGCCGCGGAAACCTACCGGCTGACCCAGGACGTACGGCTGGGCTGCCCGATCACGGCCCTCGCCGGAGCGAGCGACCCCAAAGTCACGCTCGACGACGCGCGTGCGTGGCAACAGCACACGGCGGCCGGGTTCGAGATGCGTGTCTACCGGGGCGGACATTTCTTCCTGGCGGACCACCGGGAGGCGATCGTGCGTCTGGTCACCGAGCACCTCAATGCCCAAGCACGGATTTAGCACCCCTGCCCATACTGCTGAGTGCCACTCAAACCGAACGCAGTATGGGGGAATGCGTGTCTACCCGCAGAACAGTGCTGAAGCACGGACTCGCCGCGCTGGCCACAGCCGGCCTCGGGGTCGTGGGGGCAGAAGGCAGCGCCCTGGCGCTGACCTCCGAATGGGACCGGCTCGACAGACGGCTGACCGGGCGTCTGGTACTGCCGTCCCACAGTGACTACGACCTGGCCAAGCAGTTGCACCGGGCGACGTTCGACGCCGTCCGCCCGGCCGGCGTCGCCTATTGCGAGACCGTCGACGACGTACGGACATGCCTGTCCTTCGCCCAGTACAACAACGTTCCCGCGGTCGCGCGCAGCGGAGGACACAGCTACGGCGGGTACTCCACCACCCAGGGCCTGGTCATCGACGTGTCCAGGCTGAACGGGATCAAGGTCGGCGAGCGGACCACGACCGTGGGTCCCGGCGCCCAGCTCACCGATCTCGTCGATGCCGCCGGCGCGCACGGGGTGAGCCTCGCGTCCGGAATCTGCCCGACCGTGGCGATGGGCGGATACCTTCAGGGAGGCGGCATCGGGTGGCAGACCCGGGCACTGGGCCTGGGCTGCGACTCGCTGGAATCCGTCCAGGTCGTGCTCGCCGACGGCAGAGTCGTCAACTGCTCCGAGCGGGAATCCCCGGATCTGTTCTGGGCGCTGCGTGGGGGCGGGGGCGGCAACTTCGGCGTCGTCACCCGCTACCAGCGACGCAACAGCGTGACTCCCCGGATGGTCAACTACACGCTGGCCTGGAACTGGGATCACGTCAAGGACGTGGTGGAGGGCTGGCAGCGATGGCTGCCCGGCGCGCCACGGGAGCTGGGCGGCCGTTGCCTGCTCGGTCTCCTCAACGCCGCCCCCGACGGCACCCCGCTCCTCATCACCGACGGCACCTTCCTCGGTTCGCCCGAGGACCTCGAACCGCACCTGGACGCCCTCATCTCGGCGATCGGCCGCGCCCCGGCCGGCCGCGACGTGCAGGACCTCGGGTACCGCGACGGCATGATGTCCTGGTTCAAGTGCTCGGACAAGACCGTCGCCCAGTGCCACCGGGTGGGGCAGAACCCCGAGGCCACCCTCCCCAGGGCCGGCTTCCAGGTCGACCGCTCACGCCTGTTCAAGAACGACATTCCCGCATCCGGGGTGGACGAGATCCTCAGCGCCTTCGACGCCGACCGCCGGGCCGGCCACATACGATTCGTCCACCTGTTCGCACTCGGCGGGGTCTCCTCCGACGTTCCGCGGACCGCGACCGCCTATGTGCACAGGGACGCCCGGTTCTCCGTGGACTGGGCGACGGTGCTTCCCCCGGTGATGGACAACGAGCAGGAACGGACCGCGGCCCGCGCGTGGATCAACCGGGCCTTCTCCGTCACCGACCGGTACTCGGCCCACGAGACCTACCAGAACTACATCGACCCCGACCTGCAGGACTGGCAGCAGGCGTACTACGCCGAGAACTATCCGCGGCTCGTCCGGGCGAAGCACACCTTTGACCCGCACGGGTTCTTCGACTTCGCGCAGAGCATAGGCTGACAGGGAAACGCGCGGGCCGGCCCCGGCCCGCGCGCCCCCCTTCTGCTGCCCGCAGCGCTCAGACCAGTTGCTCCAGGGAGCGGACGACGGCGGCCGGCGCAGGCATGCCGGCTATCTCCGCGCGCACCTTCTCGGCTGCCGCCCGGCAGGTCTGCTCCGTCAGGACCCGGGTGACCGCCGCACCGACCTCGAACGCACCCGTCACGGCCGCGTCGAGCGTGATGTTGGCACCGCTGGCAGCGAAGTTCGCGGCGTTGAAAGGGTTGTCGGCCGTCTGCGGCATCATCACCTGAGGAAGGCCGTGGCAGGCAGCGGTCAACAGCGAACTGGTACCGCCCTGGTGGACGATGGCGTCACAGGTCGACATGAACAGATGCAGCGGAATGTTCTCGGCCACACGGGCATTGGCGGGCAGCGCACCGAGCTTCGCCCGGTCATCGGCGCTGATCGCGAGCACGGTCTCGACGTCGAGACCGGCGAGCCCCTCCACGACCCGCGGCAGCATGAACGCCTCGTCACCGGCGAGCGCGGCGGAGGAGGTGCCCCAGGTGACACACACCCGGGGACGGCCGGGGCGGTCGAGTACCCAGTCCGGGGCCGCGGCGGCACCGTTGTACGGGATGAACCTCATGGGCAGCCGCCCGCTCAGCCCGGGGAACTGCAGGCTGGTGGGCCAGGGGTCGACGGTGCGGACCGGATAGTCGTTGCGGACCTCTGCCCCGTAGTGGTCGTACAGCTCAGCAAGGCCCGTGGGCCACTCGGCGCGGACATCGCCGCCGCCGGCCCGCCCCTGCAACGGCTGACTGACCATGCGCATCACGTCGGGACCCCAGGTCTGCCGCACCAGCGGCACCCCATGGAGCGCCGAGACCAGCGGGGCCGCGAACACCATCGAGTCGGTGATCAGCAGGTCCGGCCGCCAGCGCTCGGTGAACCGCAGCAGACCGGGCGCCATCCGGGCGGCGGCCTCGACCAGCGGGGCCATGGCAGCGTCCCGCAGCCCGGCGTGCTCGTCGGAGGGGAGTTCCTCGGCCTCGGCCGTGCTCGCCAGGCCGCTGTCGGCCCACTGGCTGGCCGGTGCCTCGATCACACGCCGGCCGCCGCGCGAGCGCAGCACACCGTCCATGATCTCGTAGCCGTGACCGACCTCGACCGACGGCAGTCCCACATCGATGATCGCTCGGCTCAGTTCGGGTTGCGCGGCCACCCGCACGTCGTGCCCGGCCGCCCGGAAGGCCCAGGCCAGCGGCACCATGTGGAAGAGAGGAGTGGTCGTGGCGGCGACGGGAGTGAACAGGATGCGCAAGGGTTTCCTTAGGCTGGGACGCTGAGCGGCCAGTGGCTCGTCAGCGCGCGACGAGGTTCTCAAGGGTGTGGACGACCTCGGAGGGCGCGGGCATCTTGGCGATCTCCTCACGCATCCGTTGGGCGGCCGTCCGGATCGCCTCATCCGTGCAGGCGGTGGTCACGGCGGACGCGATGGCATCGGCGTCCACCGTCGCGGCCTCCAGAACAATGGCGGAGCCGCCGCCGGCAAAGGCGAGCGAGATCATCGGCGTCTCCGCCGTCTCCGGAATGAGCACCTGCGGCACCCCGAGATGAGCGGCCGTCAGCACGGATCCGGCCCCGCCCTGATTGACGATCGCCGAACAGCTCGGCAGCAGCAGGTTGATGGGCAGGTTCTCCGCGACCCGCACATTGCCGGGCAGCTCACCCAGGAGCGCCCGGTCGGCGGGGGAGACCGCGACCACCAGTTCTATGTCGAGCGGGTGCAGTGCGCCCACGACGCGCGGCAGAAGACCGCGATCGCCGCCCAGGACGCTGTTGGTCGTTCCCCACGTGACACACACCCGGGGACGCCCGGCAGGCTCCAGGACCCACTCCGGGACCGTGCCCGCCCCGTTGTAGGGAACAAAGCGCTCGGGTATGCGGCCGTCGGGACGGCCGAACTGCTTGAGGCCGGGCGGCCAGGGATCGACGGTGCGCAGCGGGTAGTCGTTGCGCACCTCGACCTTGTACCGGTCGAACAGCTCGCCCAGTCCGGTGGGCCACGCCTCGCGCTCGGTACCGTCGAAGGGCTGCCCCTGCAACGGGTGGCCGTAGATGATGTCGGGCCCCCAGATCTTCCGCACCAGCGGGATGTCCAGCGCTGCCGCGACCAGGGGAGCGGCCATCACGATCGGGTCGGTGACCACCAGGTCGGGACGCCAGCGCTCGGCGAACGACATGAGACCGGGCGCCATCCTCGTCGCCAGCTCGACCACGGGCGCGAACCGCTCGTCCCGCAGACGTCTCTTCTCCCCGGGGGACATCGCCTCCAGCTGCGCCGGGCTGAAACGGTTGCCACTGCGCAGCTCCACCATGCCACCCATGAAGTCGTACCCTTCCCCGACCTCCACAGCGGGCAGCCCCATCCCGATGGTCGTCGAAGTGAGCGCGGGCTGCGAAGCCACGCGCACGTCGTGACCCGCCGTCCGGAAAGCCCATATCAGCGGAGCCTGGTGGTACAGATGGGTCTTGGAGGGCAAAGGAGTGAACAGGATGCGCACGACGTACCTCCGTGGGCGGCTGGCGCTGATTCACCCAGTCCACCCCACCCCCCTAAAAGGGGGCTGAAAACACACACCGCTCCGGCCGCGGACCAGGTGCGTCGCCGACGACGCGGGGACCGGCGCATGGCGCATGCCCTGTGCGATGCTGGGGCGGTGTCACCAACGGTTCGCGAGAGCAAGACAGCCGCCGTGCGCCGGGCGGTCAGCGAAGCCGCGCTCAGCCTGGCGGTCGAGTGCGGATGGGAGAACGTCAGGGTCGAGGACATCGCGGCCAGGGCCGGGATGTCCACGCGCTCCTTCAGCAACTACTTCCGCAGCAAGAACGAAGCGATCTACGCGGTCGACCTCGACCGGTCGGCGGCGATCCAGGGCTACCTGCGGGAACGCCCGAGCGACGAGCCGCTGTGGGCCGCGGTCGTCAACGCCACGCTGGGCGCCCTCACGGCGGGGGACACACGCGACCAGAGCCTGGTGAGCAAGGTACGGCTCGCCGTGGCGGCCTCCCCGCTGGGAGGCGAGTACCTCAAGGTGCACGCAGTACGGGAGGCGGCGCTCGCGGCGGGCATCGCCGAACGGCTCGGCGTGGACGCCGACACCGACATCTACCCCCGGCTGATGGCCGCGACCGTGGTCGGCGCGGTCCGGGTGGCGATCGAGTTCTGGATCGAGTCAGGACAGGACACACCGCTGTCGGACTCGATCCGCCTCGCACTGGAGAAGACCTCCGCCGGCCTCCCCGAACCGGCCAGGTGAACCACCGTCTCCCCGGACCGGCTGCCTTTCCGGACCGGCCGGGTGAACCGCCCGGCCTCCCCGGAAAGGCCGGGTGAACCACCCGGCCGGTCCGGACCGGCGGCCCCGGCAAGGAGGCCGCCGGCCCACGGCGGTATCAGCCCGCCGGAGAGGCACGCAGCCGGGCCAGGCGGTAGAGCAGACCGATGACCAAGGACATCGGAGCCTTCCCGCCCACCGTCCGCAGCAGCGCCCGGATCAGCCACAGCTGCGTCTCCGCGGCGTGGGACGGAGCCCCGTGCACGTCGTCGTGCGTGAGGATCCCGATGTCGCGGACGTGCTCGCGCAGCAGCGCGACATCCGACCCCGGAATGATCTCGTCGCGCGCGCTGGCGACGTAGCGGACCGGGATGTCCAGCGCCCGCAGCTCCTCGGGCCGCAGCGCCCACTCCCGTATCCGGTCGAGAACGTCCTGCGGCTTCTCACCCGTCAGATGCGCCAGGGTGTCCACGGTGAGTTTCGGCAGGCCCGCCTGCCACTCCCGGTCCGAGAAGAAGTCGTGAACGGGCGCCCCGGCCGTGAGCACCGCTCTGATCCTGCTGTCCTCCAGCGCGCAGCGCAGCGCCAGGTGCCCGCTGAAACTCAGCGCCAGCACATGCGAGTTCGCCGTGTCGGCCCGGTCGCCCACATGGTCCAGGAGACCGGACAGCATCTTCCAGCTGTCCTTGTCGTACGGCAGCGTGTTCTCGCCCACTCCGGGCATCTCGGTGATGACCCCGGCCATACCGAGCCGGCGGATGGCCGCCAGCGTCGGTGCCCACGCCTCCTTGACCGTCACGATGCCACCGCTGACAACCATCACCGGCCGCCGCACACCGTCCGACAGACCGGTCGCCCACGCCACGACACGCCCGGCCGGGAGATCGACCTCCAGCCGCTCGATGTCCTTGTCCGCGCGGCGCCACTCATCGAACGTCCGGACGGTCTCCTGCTGCGCCCGGCGCCGGGCGGAGCCGTCCACGAACGGGAACCGGGCCATGGCGTAGTGCCGGCAGGAGTCCAGCAGCTGCCCCTGACGCTCCAGCTCCTGTGCGGACCGGGACCACTGGGCCGTCCACGAGCCGTCACCGTCGGCATCGGTACGGATACGTGCCAGGACGTCCTCGTGGCCGGAGATCTTCTGACCCTTGGTATGGGCCAGCACGAACTGCTTGAGCTCGCCCACGTCGTTGGTGCCCGCATCCTCCGAGGGCGCGTCGTCCTGGAAATCCTCCAGGGCCTTCCTGATGTCCGTGAGCAGGTCCGCGGCCTCGGCGCCGTCGATCACACGGTGGTCGAAGGTGAGGTTCAGCCGCATGACGGGCGCGACCACCGCCACGCCGTCGCGCGCCACGGGCCGGTCCGCGATCCGGCCGAGACCCAGCGTCACGGTGGTCCCGCCGGTGGAGTGGAACCCGTCCACCGCGCTGTGCGACAGCGAGGTGACCGCGAACGAACCGATGGCGGCGGCCCGGGTACGCAGCGGACGCACATGCGACCGGTAGGCCGCACCGCCGACCAGCAGGGGCAGCCGCTGGATCAGCCGGGCCCCGGCGAACTCCGGGAGCTGCTCGGCGTCACCGCGCGCGTAGTGGTCGACCTGCCGCTGGATCTCTTCCAGGCCGGTGACCTGGACATGCGGGAGGACGGCCGACAGCACCACACGCTGCCCGTTCACGGTGTGGTCCATCGTGAACTTGCCGTACACCGAGGCGAACCGTGCGATCCTCGGGCGGAAACCGCCGCGGATCGCGGCGTTGGCCTCCGGGTGGGCTGCCAGGGCCCGGCCCGCCGCGTACAGCACGTAGCTCACCCAGGAGTAGTGACGGCCGGCCTCACGGGCCTTCGCCCGGTGGGCCCTGATCCGGCTCATGTCCACCTCGGTGTCGAGGTGGACCGGCGCGAACCCCCTGATCTCCCGCAGGAAGTACAGCGTGGGTCGCCGCTCCTTGGCGAGCGGCCCGATCGTCATGCCCGCACCGCCACTTCGTGGATCTTGTGGAGGCTCTCGGCCTCCAGCACGTCCGGCAGCGAGATGGACCGCCCGGTCTGCCGTTCCAGGGCCGTGAGCAGGGACAGCAGGTGCAGCGAGTCCCAGCCGGGGACCTGGTCGAGCGGCACGTCCGCATGCTCGGGCCCCACGGCCAGCCCGATTTCTTCGCGGACCAGGACCAGGAAATCGTCGATGGTGGTCAACGGCTGTCCTCCAGAGACTCGGTGAACCGGATGTGCGTGGGCGGCGTGGGCAGGCCGGCGGAGCCGGACAGGTCGTACCGGAAGGTGAGGACACCGTCCTTGTCGGCGGCCAGGGTGAAGCCGTTGGCGGGGTAGAAGTCCCGCACCGCCGAGTTCTTGGGGCCGGGCCGGTAGACCGCTTCGACGGCGCGTGCCCCGCAGGCCTTCGCCTCGGCCAGCACCGCGCTCAGGCACGCTGTCTCGATGCCGCGGGAGAACACCCGGCAGCTGAGGACGAAGTTGTCGATGTGTACGGTGTCGCCCGCTTCGCGCGTGAAGACCACCCCGACCATGCCGTTGTCACCGAAGCGGTCCCCGGAGTGGATGCCCAGGACACGCGTGCCAGGACCGGCGGCCGCCTCCCGCACCTGCGGCGGCCGGCACCGCAGCACCGTCGTGTTGAACTGGTTGGTCCGCAGGGTGAGTTGTGCCGCCCGGGGAATCTCTGCCTCGGTCACCGGCGAGAGCCGCACCCGCACGTCGAGCTCGCGCAGGTAGTCGGCGACCGAGTCGAACGAGGTGAGGAAGGTGTGCCGGTCCTTCTCCTCACGGTACCGGGAGGGGCGCGCACGGTCCTCCGCGTTCAGCTCACGGGTGTCGAACCACCCGTCGCGCAGCAGCCGTTCGATGTGCCGGGCGGGTTCCTCGTCCAGCCGGACGACCGCCACGTCAGGCAGCGAGTGCCGGACGAGCCCGCACTCGTAGGCGCTGTCATCGGTGAAGACGAAGGAGTCCGCACCGAGGTTCAGGTCCTGCGCGAGAGCGCGGAGATTGTCCGGCTTGGCCCGCCAGTTGGCCGCCACCTGGACGAAATCACCGGGACGCAGCGCCATACCGGGGTGCTCGCGAAGCGCCTCCTCGACCGGCCCGGGGTCGTTCTTGCTCGCCACGGCCAGCAGGACACCCTGGGAACCGAGCTGCCTGACCACGTTCTGGAAGGCGGTGAACGCCTCCCCGCGCAGCCCTTCGCCGGCCTCGATGCCCTCCTGCCCGTCGTCGCCCAGCACCCCGCCCCACAGAGTGCCGTCCAGGTCACAGACCAGCACCTTCTTGGTACGCCCCGTCAGATGACGGGCCAGATGGCCGACCTCGCGCGCGTACCGGGCCAGCAGGGCGGGTGACAGGCCGGTCTTGGCGTAGCGGCCGAGCCGGGCGTCCTCGGCGGGCACGCCCTCGGCCAGCAGCGGATCCAGGTCCAGTGTGATCACCGAGGCGATCTCCTCGCCCAGCTCCAGCAGCCGGATGTTCGCCGAGCGCCACGCCGCGCCGAGCCGGCCGCGCGAGCGGTGGTCGACGAGCTGGGCGGTGAACCGCCGGGGCAGCGGGAGGGTGTTGAGCACCAGCGTGGCGCCGGCCCGCCCGTCGAAGGCGGCCGCGAGGTCCCGCACCCTGGAGACCGTGGCCTCCAGGGCCCGTTCCACGTCCTGGGCCGTCCACGGCACCGGGACCTCGTCGAACACCATGTCGGGGTCCAGCACGCACAGGGCGAGATCCGGACCGGCCTCGTAGAACGCGCTCTTCGGATCACCGAGGTCGAAGACGTAGGCGTCGAAGTCGGACAGGTGCGACCGCATGAGCAGCCCGTGCCGGGCCAGCTCCGCGGTGAGCGGAGCGATCAGCGGCCCGAGCGTGCGGTGCCCGGTGACCGCGACCCCGAGCACCGGGGTGGACGGGTGCGCCTGCAGCACCTCGTCGGGATCGAGCCGGGCGAGCAGCCGCCCGGCTCTGTCCAGCTCCTCGCCGTCGAGATCGGCCAGCAGGCCTCGGACCAGCGGATAGGAGGCAGCGAGCTGCCCCGACCCGTGCAGCTGTGACAGTGTCACGCGCCCACCTTCTCCAGCGCGTAACCCGCCTTGATCCACTTACTGGACTCGATCGCGACGCCCACCGCGCGGTCACCGGCCGTCATGCGCGGCAGCAGCCGCTCCAGCTGGAAGAACGGCAGCGCGTTACCGGTGTTGCCGGTCTCCCGGACACAGCTGACCTGCTGGGCGTCCGGCACGTCGAGCCGGGCATGGATCGCGTCGGTCATGCGCCCCGACAGCTGCGGCGGCAGCACGTAGTCCAGTTCGCCCCGGTCCCAGTCCAGCGCCTGGAGCATCTCGTCCAGCACCTCGACGGCCATCGGCGGAACCGCGTCCTGGACCGCCTTGTAGTCCTCGACCGCGGCGGGCCGGTCCAGATGGCGGTCGGCCCCGCCGAACCAGTTCAGGGTCTGGCCGGGCTTCCGCCCGAGCCCGACACACCGCACCCGGGTCCTGAGCAGCTCGACCCCGTGCGGACCCGGCCCGGTGCCGAGCACGGCCGCCCCGGCACCGTCGCCGAACAGCACCCCGTTGACCTGCTCGTCGGGTGGCAGCGAGCTGACGTCCACCGACAGGTCGAGGTGCTTGGCACAGGAATCGGCGCCGATCACCAGCGCGGTGTGGTGCTCGCCGGACCCCAGCAGCCGACGGGCCACGTCCAGAGCCTGGATCGCGCCCGCACATCCCGACTGGAGCTGGTAGGTGGCCACGTCGTCGATGCCCAGCCGGTCGGCGACGACATTGACCGTGGCCGGCATGAGCATGTCGGGCGATGAGGTGCCCATGACGACAAGATCCACGTCGCGCGGCGCGGTCCCGGCGGCCGCGAGCGCCCGCTCCCCGGCCGTCGTGGCCAGATCGGCGAGCGAGAACTGGACCTCTCCGGAGGCCAGGTCGACCGAGTAGTGCCGGGCCGGGGTGTCGATGAAGGACTCCACCCACTGCTCCCACACGGAAGGCAGGCCGAACTTCCTGGCCAGGGACGCGATGCCTATGGGCGGGCCGGGCAGCACTGTCCCGGCCGAATGAAGGTAGACGTTCATGCCTCGTCCTCTGTTCGGCTGCCGGGACCATGCTGCGCGCCACGGCTTAAGCAGCCCTAAGTGATCACTTCTATGCGTGGGCCGGGGCCCCGAAGTACGCCGTGAGGGTCTCGGTGAGACCGCCACCTCCCTCCCCGGGCCGCGCGGCCCACACGACACGGCCGTCCGGCCTGAGCAGGGCCGCTTCGGCATCGACACCGGGAAGCGGCTTCGTACGCACCAGGGACACCCGGTCGGTCCAGCCGGTCAGGTCGAGACCGCCGTCCCCGGGGGCGTCGCTCAGATCGAGCAGGACACCGCAGCCGGACGCCCACACCCCGGCCAGCTCGGGAACGGCCTGGACCGCGGCGGCCACCCCCGGAATCCGGCGGCCCAGCAACGGATGCGTGCCATCCCCCTCGACGGGAACACGGGTGTCGGTGCCCCCGACCATCCTGACGACGTACTCATTGACGTCCGGGAACCGCACGAGCTCCGCGAACACCTCGCGCAGCTCCGTCAGCGGATGGAGCAGCGCGACCTGCGCGCGGGCCGTCATGCACGCCCGCTGGGCGACCGGACGGCGTTCGCTCTCGTAGGTGTCGAGCAGCCCCCGCGGCGCGGACCCGGCGAGGTCGGCAGCGAGCTTCCAGCCGAGGTTCACCGCGTCGTCCATACCGGTACTGAGCGCCTGCCCGCCCAGCGGGAAGTGGGTGTGAGCCCCCTCGCCCGCCAGAAAGACACGCCCCGCGCGGTAGCGCTCGGCCACCCGCGTCACATCGAACCACCGCGCCGACCAGGACGGTTCGTCGCCGGTGAACTCCACACCGGCCAGGCGGTGCACGGCGGCCCGGATCTCGGACAGCGAAGGAGCACCGGTCCGGCTCGGAGGCTCGACACCGAACTCACCGGTCAGCACCCGCACCGTCCCGGGGCCGATCGGGCTCACCGCGAACACACCGGCGGGATACTCTTTCGCCCCCATGTGCTGGTTCAGAACACTGTCCGGCTCGACGGAGAAGTCGCAGACCGTCCCGTGGAAGGGCCGCTCCTCTCCCGCGAACTCGATACCGGCCGCCTGGCGGACCACACTGTCCACACCGTCGCAGCCCGCCAGATAACGGCCACGCACCGTCGCCTCACCGCCGGGACCCTCCAGACGGACATCGACCCCGTCCGCATCCTGGACCACACCGCGCACCCGGTGCCCGAAGCGCACATCGGCACCGAGCGAACGCGCACGTTCGAGGAGGTGGTGGATCAGACGCGAGTGCGGCATCGCGAAGTTGTACGGGTACCGGCCGGCGAGCTGCGCCGGGTCCAGCCAGATGTGCGCGAAGTGCGCCATGGGGAACTCGAAACCGTCGGCGCGGCACGCGTCCATCAGCCCGCGCATCTCCAGCAGTTCGATGACTCCGCCGTTGACGGCCACGCCCGGCGCGTGCGCGTCCGGTTCGAAGCGGCCTTCCAGCACGAGGACCTCCGTGCCCGCGAGGCGGAGCTCACAGGCGAGCATGAGTCCGACGGGTCCGGCGCCGACGATGACGACGTCGTGAAGCATATGAATGTCCCCCTGGGGAGTCGGTGGTCGGTGAGGACCGGGTACGGGTGGGTCTGCGGGTGGGACAGGATCCGGAAACGTGTTCCGGCACCCGCCCTAGGAATCGGGGCGCATGGACGCGGCGAGCCGGGCGGGGGTCGGGTGGTCGAAGATCTGCTGCGGTGACACATCCAGGCCCGCCGCGCGCATCCGGGTGCTCAGTTCGAGCGCGGCGAAGGACGACAGGCCGAGGGCGAACAGGTCGGCGTCCGGGTCGAGGGTGTCGTCCGGTCCGACGCCCAGAACGTCGCAGGCCGCGGCAGACACGCTCTGCAGAAGGATCGCGGTCTGCTCGTCCGGGCCGGCGCAGGCGAGCCGGTCCAGGAGCGTCCCCTGCGGCCCGCCGGACGAGGCGGCGCCGGCGTCGGCGAATCCGGGCAGCTCCCCGAACAGCCGGACAGAGCGGAGCCACGGAGCGGCCTTCGGGTCGAACTCGGCCACCGTCACCGCCCCGAGGCTGGCCCGGGACGCCAGCGCCAGCGCCTCCACCGCCGCGTCCAGGGCCGGCACCCCGAACCCCAGCCACAGCCCGGGACCGCCTCGCTCCCGGCGCCGGCGCACCAGCGTCTCCAGGAACGCGTGGGCCGGCACCGTGTCACCGGACCCCGGTTCCATGAGGGCGCCCGCGCCGGAGGCGCACACCACGAAGGCCGACAGATCGAGATGCGCGGTGACCTCGTCGACCACGGCGGCCTGCGCGGCTCCCGCCGGAGCGGATTCGGCGACATGCACCACCGCGACGGGCGGTGCCTCACGGACCAGACGTGCGAGCGCGTGGCGGTCGGCCGGGTCGCACACGGCCGGCGTCACCTCGGTCCCGAGCTCCGCCAGCTCCTTGCACAACAAGGTGACCCCCGCCGGGTCCTCGTGCGCGGCGACGGGCAGGAGGACCCGCTCGGCGCCGCGTTCGGCCAGCCAGCGGGCGATGTGCCCGCCCAGGACTGTCGTACCGCCGGTGAGAAGCACCGTCCCCTCCGGCCGCCAGCCGGGCAGGCCGCTGTCGTCGGGCAGGGTGACGCGCACCAGCCGCGCGGTGAACAGCCCTGCCCCGCGGATCGCGAGGACGTCGTCGGCGGGCGGCACACGGAACATCTCGACGAGCCGCCGCCGGGCCGGTCCGTCCAGCTCGCCGGGGAGGTCCAGCAGCCTGATCCCACGGCGCGGGTGCTCCAGGGCCAGCGCCTGCCCCAGGCCCCAGGCCACGGCCTGCTCCGGGTCCGCGGGCGGGTCGAGCCGCCCCACCGTCACGGCGCCACTGGTCAGCACCCAGAGCGGGGCGCTGATCCCGGCCAGCGCCAGCGCCCCCGGCAGCGCGGCGGCCGGCGCCCGCAGCGACACGACGGCGGCCACGTCCATCCCGCCGGGGACCGCGTCACGTATGACCGCGGCGAGACCGTCCTCACCCGCGGCGGACACCGGCAGGACGACACGCAGGGCCGCCTCGCCCACCGCGTCGATCACCTGCGCCGCCAGTCCGCCACCGTCCCCGTCCCCGGTGACCAGCACGACGCAGCGCCCGCCGGGGCGCGCCCCGGCGACAGGGCGCGCCCCGGCCAGGGGGCGCCACGCCATGGTGTGGTGCCACCGCGCCCGGCGCCGCTGCACGGCCAGCGCGGGCAGCAGCGAGGACAGGGAGTCACGTTGCCCGGCCGACAGCCGGAGCATCCCGCTGAGCGAGGCGACGTCCTGGTCCTCGACCGCCGACCAGAACCGGGACTCCAGGGACGAAACCCGCCCCGCGTCGCCACCGGCGGAACCACCGGTGGCGGGATTGAGCCAGTAACCGCGGTGCTGGAACGGATAGTTCGGCAGCGCGACGCGAGCCGCGCCCGAGCCCTCGAACTGGGCCGCCCAGTCGACCCGGTGACCCGCCGCGTGGACCTTGGCCACGGCCACGAGCACGTTCTGCGGTTCCGGACGCCTGGCGTTCATCAAAGGCGCCAGCGTCACGGCCCGCACCCCATCGCCCTCCTCACGCAGGCACTCCCGCACCATCGCGGTCAGTGCGGTGTCGGGGCCGACCTCCAGAAAACAACTCACCCCCGCGGAGCGCAGGGCACCGACACCGTCGGCGAACCGCACGGGCCGCCTGACGTGGTCCACCCAGTAGCCGGGGTCACGCATGGCGGCCGGATCCGCGATCCTGCCGGTGACGTTCGACACCAGCGGGATGGCCGGTTCGGCGAAGCTGACCTGCGAAGCGGTTTCGCGGAACTCGTCCAGGACATCGTCCATGTGCGGCGAGTGGAAGGCGTGGCTGACGGTGAGCCGCCGGACCCGGCGGCCCTGGGCCCGCCAGTGCTCGGCGACCGCCAGCACGGCATCGGTGTCCCCGGAGATCACGGTGGCGCGCGGCCCGTTCACCGCCGCGAGCGCGACCTCGCGCTCGCGGCCGGCCAGCGTCGCACACACCTCCTCCTCCGCGGCCTCCAGAGCGACCATGGCCCCGTCCGGACGGGCCCGCTGCATCGCCCGCGCACGGGCGGCGACGAGCGCGGCACTGTCGGCCAGATCGAGCATTCCGGCGGCGTGCGCGGCCACCAGCTCACCGACCGAATGCCCAAGAAGCACACCGGGCCGCAGCCCCCAGTGATCGAGCAGCCGCAACAGCGCCGTCTCCACGGCGAACACCGCGGGCTGCGCATACCGGGTCTGGTGCAGGAGACCGGCCTCCGGATCGTCCTTCGCCGCGAACATCAGGGCCTGGAGCGGCCGGTCGAGATACCGGTCGAACTCCGCGCACACCCCGGCCAGGGCATCGGCGAACACCGGATACGCGGCGGCCAGGGCCCGCCCCATGCCCGGCCGCTGGCTGCCCTGTCCGGTGAACAGGTACGCCAGCCCGCCCGGCTCGGCACCGGCCAGGCCCACCACCACATTGCCGGGCAGCAGATCACCCTGGGCCAGCGCCTCCAGACCCCGCGTCAGCTCGGCCCCGTCCGAGCCTACGACCACCGCACGGTGCTCCAGGGCGGCCCGCGTGGTCGCGCTGGAGTACGCGACGTCCAGCGGACGCGGGCCCGGTCCGCCGCCGAGCCGCGCGCCCAGATCACGCGCCGCGTCGCGCAACGCGCCCTCGGTGCGCGCCGAGACGAGCACCGGAACGGGGCGGGCCGGGGCCCGGAGCGGCGCCGCCCCGGGAACGTCCTGGGGCGCCTCCTCCACGATGACGTGGGCGTTGGTCCCGCTGACACCGAACGAGGAGACACCCGCGCGGCGGGGCCGGCCGAGTCCGGGCCAGTCGCGGTTCTCGGTGAGCAGCGCGACGCTTCCCGCACTCCAGTCGACATGCGGGGACGGCTCGGCCGCGTGCAGCGTCGCCGGCAGCGTCCCGTGCCGGATGGCCTCCACCATCTTGATCACCCCGGCCACCCCGGCGGCCCCCTGGGTGTGACCGATGTTCGACTTGACCGAGCCGATCCACAGCGGCCGGCCGGCGGGACGGTCCTGGCCGTAGGCGGCGATGAGCGCCTGCGCCTCGATCGGATCCCCCAGGACGGTGCCGGTGCCGTGTCCCTCCACCACGTCCACGTCCGACGGCGTGAGCAGGCCCTCGGCCAGAGCCTGCCGGATCACCCGCTGCTGGGACGGGCCGTTCGGCGCGGTCAGCCCGTTGCTGGCACCGTCCTGGTTGACCGCGGACCCGCGCAGCACCGCGAGCACCGGGTGGCCGTTGCGCTGCGCGTCGCAGAGCCGTTCGAGCAGCAGCAGCCCGACACCCTCACCCCAGCCGGTGCCGTCGGCGCCCGCGGCGAACGACTTGCAGCGGCCGTCCGGCGCCAGCCCCCGCTGCCTGCTGAAGTCCACGAACACCCCGGGTGTCGCCATGACGGTGACCCCGCCCGCCAGCGCCAGCTCACAGTCCCCTGCCCGCAGCGCACGAGCCGCCAGGTGCATGGCCACCAGCGAGGACGAGCAGGCGGTGTCGACGGTGACGGCCGGCCCCTCCAGCCCCAGGGTGTAGGCGATCCGCCCGGACGCCACACTGGTCGCGCTGCCGGTGCCCAGATACCCCTCGAACCCCTCCGGCGTGTGCTCCATGAGCCGGGCGCCGTAATCGTCGTACATGACCCCGGCGAACACACCCGTACGGCTCCCGCGCAGCGAGCCGGGGTCGATGCCCGCGTTCTCGAAGGCCTCCCAGCTGGTTTCCAGCAGCAGCCGGTGCTGCGGGTCCATCGCCAGCGCCTCGCGCGGGCTGATCCCGAAGAACGCGGGATCGAAGTCGGCGGCGTCGTAGAGGAACCCGCCCTCACGGGTGTAACAGGTGCCTTCCCGCTCCGGATCCGGGTCGTACAGCGCCTCCAGGTCCCAGCCCCGGCCGGCCGGGAACGACGAGACCGCGTCCCCGCCCTCCACGACGAGCCGCCACAGGTCCTGCGGGGACCGGACGTTGCCCGGATACCGGCAGCTCATCGCGACGATGGCGATCGGCTCCCGCTGGGCGGCCTCGACGTCGTCGAGCCGCTGCCGGGTCTTCTGCAGCTCCGCGGTCGTCCAGCGGAGGTACTCAGTGAGCTTCTCGTGCTTGTCCATGCAGCCAGTCCTCCTAGGCGCGCCGTGTCATCGTTCGTCCAGCCCGGCGAGACCGAGCTCCTCGTCGAGCGCGTCGAACAGCTCGTCGTCGCTCACCGACGCCAGGTCGTCGTCGGCGGGCGTGTCCCGCGCCGTCCGGGACTCGGTGACCCGCAGCAGCAGCGCCCGCAGCCGGGCTTCGAGCCGATCGCGCCCCTCGTCGTCCAGATCGGTCCCGGCCACAGCCGTTTCCAGGCGCTCCAGCTCGGGCTGCAGCACCCCTGCCCCCGTCCCGCCCCCGCCGTCGAAGTACTCGCTCAGATGGTTCGCGATCGCGGTGGCGGAGGGGTGGTCGAAGACCAGCGTGGTCGCGAGCCGGAGGCCGGTGGCGGCCGACAGCCGGTTGCGCAGCACGACGGCGGTCAGCGAGTCGAACCCCAGCTCCTTGAGCGCCTGCCCCGGAGCGACGTCGGCGGCGGACTCGTGCCCCAGCGTGGCCGCGATGTGCCCGCGCACCAGGTCGAGCAGCGCCTGGACGCGGCGCTTGCCGTCCAGCCCGCGCAGCCGCCCGGCCAGTGCCGCTCCGCCCGCGTCCGCCTGCCGCACCCGGCCCGGGGCGAGCCGCTCGAAGAGCACGGGGAGCGTCCCGTCCTGAGCGTGCCGCCGCACCGCGCCCCGGTCGATCCGTGTCAGGACGAGGTGCGGATGGCCGGCGTCGCGGAGGCAGGCGTCGAACAGCGCCAGCGCGTCGTTGACGGCGAGCGGCCGCAGACCGGTCGTGCTGAGCCGGTCGACGTCGCCCTCGGTCAGCGCGCCGGTCATCTCGCTGCTGTCCCTCCACAGTCCCCAGGCGAGACTGACCGCCGGACGGCCCTCGGCGCGGCGGTGGTGGGCGAGCGCGTCGAGGTAGGTGTTGGCGGCGGCGTAGTTCGCCTGTCCGGGCGTGCCGAGGGTTCCGGCGGCGGAGGAGAACAGGACGAACGCGGCCAGGCCGGCGTCCGCGGTCAGCTCGTGCAGATGCCAGGCGGCGTCGATCTTGGGCCGGAGCGTGGTGAGCAGCTGCTCGGGCGTCAGGTTGGTGACGGTCGCGTCATCGAGCACGCCGGCGGTGTGGACGACGGCGGTCAGCGGGTGCTCGCCGGGGATGCCCTTGACCACGGCACCCAGCTCGTCGCGGTCCGCGGCGTCACAGGCGGCGATGCCGACGTGGGCACCGAGTCCGGTGAGCTCGTCGCGGAGCTCTTCGGCTCCGGGCGCCTGGGCGCCGCGGCGGCTGAGCAGCAGCAGGTGCCGGACGCCGTGCCGGGTGACCAGGTGCCGGGCGATGTGGGCGGCGAGGGTGCCGGTACCGCCGGTGATCAGGACGGTTCCGTCCGGATCGAGGGCCGTCTCGGCCCGGCCCTCGGAGACGGGCACGAGACGCGGGACCAGGCAGCGGCCGTTGCGGAGGACGAGCTGGTCCTCGCCCGTCGCGACCGCCGTGCGGACGGCCGCGTCCACGGCATCCAGGGACGCCTGAGTACGGTCGTGGTCCAGCAGCACCAGACGGCCGGGGTGTTCGTTCTGGGCGGCACGGACCAGGCCCCAGACGGTGGCGGCGGGCAGGTCCGTGACCGCGTCGCCGGGCCCCGCGGCCACCGCGCCACAGCTGAGCACGACCAGCCGGGTGCCGGCGGCCTGCTCCTGAGCGAGCCACTGCTGGACCGCCCGCAGCGTCCGCAGCGCGGTGGAGTGCGCCGCCTCGGGCCCGGTCCCGGACGCGGCTGCCACGGTCAGTGTCTCCACCTCGGGCACCTCTGCCGGACCGGCCGGGGCGGCGGGCTCCGTCCACTCCAGAGCGAGCGGCGAGTGGAGCGGCCCGCCCGACGGGAGCGCCAGATCCGCCTCGGTGAGCGGCCGGGTGGTGAGCGAACCGATCGTCAGGAAAGGCAGGCCCGTCCCGTCGAGGGCGCTGAGGGAAACACCGCCGTCACCGCGGGCGGCCAGCCGGACAGAGGCCCGGGTGGCACCGGTGGTGTGCAGGCGGACGTCGGCGCACCGCAGCGGGAGCAGCGCCGCCTTCGACGACTGAGCCAGCGCACCGTCCAGGGCGGCGGCCAGCAGCGCCGGATGGAAGCCGAACCCGTCCGCGCCGACGTCGTCCAACAGAGCTGTACGGACCTGGACGTCGCCGTCGCCGGGCGCGGAGAACGAGCGGACGCTGTGGAACACCCCGTCGTGGTCGTACCCTGCCGCGCTGAGCTGCTCCGCCAGCTGTTCGAGGTCACCGTCGCCCGCGTGCTCCGGTGCGGTGGCGATGCCCTGTCCGGCCGCGGCCGTGCCGGGTGATGAGTTCAGCACGCCGCTCGCGCGGCGTGTCCAGGCACCCGCCGCCCGGGTGTGCACGCTGACCGTGTGGTTGCCGTCGTCGTCCGCGCCGGAGATCTGCACGCGCAGGTCCACACCGCCCTCCTCGGGCAGGACGACCGGTGTGTCCAGTGTCAGTTCTTCCAGGTGATCCAGGCCGAGCAGCTCTCCCGTGGACAGCACCAGGTCGAGGACCGCGACGGACGGGAGGACTGGCCTGTCCTCCAGCCGGTATCCGGCCAGCCACGCATGTGTGCCCGTCCCGATGCGTCCGCTCGCCACCAGGCCCTGTCCTTCGGGCAGTTCGACGATCGTGGCGAGCAGCGGATGTGATGCCTCGTCCAGCCCCGCCGACACCACGTCCTCGGTGCCGGGCCCGGCTGTGGCGTCCAGCCAGTAGTGGTGGTGTTGGAAGGGGTAGGTGGGGAGGGGGGTGTGGGGTTGGGGTTGGGTGGGTTGGGTGGTGGGCCAGTTGATGGTGATGTT
>NZ_JBVHOQ010000057.1:0-40379 GCF_055568375.1 Streptomyces sp. NPDC026062 | reverse complement strand
CGGTACGGGTCGGTGTCCGGCGCGGGCTGCGGTGCGGTCGGGAGGACCGGTCGGACATCCCGACCGCACCGAACTCGCGGTACCGGGCGGCCCACCTCTGAGCGGTGGTGGGCGAGACCTGGAAGCGTTCGGCGGCCCGGCGCAGGGGCCATCCGTCGTCCACGACGCAGCGGGCCAGGCGCAGGCGTCCGGTCTCGGTCAGGGGTGCATTACGGTGGGGCATGAGGGCCTTCTGGTCGTTCGATGTTGATGTCGCAATCCACACCGAACCCGGAAGGCCCTCACTCGTTCAAGATCACCCCACCGTGAAACCTGTCACCAACCTCCGTGGACAGAACAGCTAGGGCGCGTTTGCACGCGTTCGCACCGTGCGGGAAGCCTGCCCGCACTCCCCACGGCCCGGCGCCGCTCCCCACGGCCGGGCCGTTCCCGTACCGCGGCACGCGCGGGACCCGGCCGTCCCCATGTGAGCGCACGCCCTCGTGCGCCCCTTCACGCCCCTCGGGCCACAGGCCCCCGGCGGCCGGAACCAGGCCGCCCGACACGGTTCACCTCCCGTTCACTCACCCCCGCAGACCGCTTCACCTGTTCTGCCTAATTTCGGCGGTGCACGGTGCGAGGCACACACCGCACCGGCCACGACTTCCGTACCACCCACACCTCGCACGCCGTCGTAGTCGAAACGCCTCGGCGGCTCCTGGAAGGAACACCCGAAAGTGAAGCTTCAGCGCAAGAACCGGCTTCGTGCCACCGCGCTCGGTGCCCTCGCCGTCTCCGGCGCCCTGGTCCTCACGGCGTGCGGTTCGGACAACAACAGCGGCGGCGACACCGGCGGGAGCGGCGGGCAGACGAAGGCCGCGTCGAACGTCACGTGCGACGGCGCCAAGGGCCAGCTGCGGGCCTCCGGCTCCAGCGCGCAGAAGAACGCCATGGACCTCTGGGTCAAGGAGTACATGGCCGCCTGCTCCGGCGTCGAGATCAACTACAACTCCTCCTCGTCCGGCGAGGGCATAGTCGCCTTCAACCAGGGCACCGTCGGCTTCGCCGGCTCCGACTCGGCGCTGAAGCCCGAAGAGGTCGCCGACTCCAAGAAGATCTGCAAGACCGGCCAGGGCATCAACCTTCCGATGGTCGGCGGCCCGATCGCGGTCGGCTTCCACCTGGAGGGTGTCGACAGCCTGGTCCTGGACGCCCCCACCCTCGCCAAGATCTTCGACACGAAGATCAAGAAGTGGAACGACGCGGCGATCGTCAAGCTCAACCCGGACGCCAAGCTCCCGGACAAGGCGATCCAGGCCTTCCACCGCTCCGAGGACTCCGGCACCACCCAGAACCTCGGCAAGTACCTCAACGCCGCGGCTCCGGCCGACTGGAAGTACGAGGCCGAGAAGAAGTGGCCGGCCCCCGGTGGCCAGGGCGCGACCGGCTCGTCCGGCGTCGCCACCCAGGTCAAGCAGGTCGACGGCTCGATCGGCTACTTCGAGCTCTCGTACGCCGCCTCGCAGCAGATCACCACGGTCGACATCAACACCGGCGGCGCCGCCCCGGTGAAGGCGTCCTCGGAGAACGCCTCCAAGGCCATCGCCGCCGCCAAGGTCAAGGGCACCGGCAAGGACCTGGCGCTCGACCTCGACTACACGACCAAGGCCGAGGGCGCGTACCCGCTGGTCCTGGTGACGTACGAGGTCGTCTGCGACACCGGCAACAAGGCCGACACCCTCGGCACCGTCAAGTCCTTCCTGACCTACACCGCCTCCGCGGACGGCCAGAAGCTCCTGACCGAGGCCGGCTACGCCCCGATCCCCGAGGCGATCAACGCCAAGGTCCGCGAGACGGTCGCCGGCCTCTCGTAACCCGCACGACGCGGACAGCGAAAAAAGCACAGCGCACGACGTACGAAGCGACACAGGCGGACCGGTCCGGCGCACCCCTCCGGACCGGCCCGCCCCACCCCCCACCCCCATCCGGTGCACCGCCGCCAGGGGAGCCCCGGCTCCCCCACACAGACCGGAAAGACCATGGCTTCCACCACACAGACAGAAGTTCCACCGGCCCCGCCGGGCAGGCGCACCCGCGCCAGGTCCACCGGCCGCGCCGGTGACAGGATCTTCCTGGGCCTCTCCCGCGGCTCGGGCATCCTGCTGCTCGTGATCATGGCGTCGATCGCCGTGTTCCTCACCTACCGCGCCGCCATCGCCATCTCGAAGGACGAGAGCAACTTCCTCACCACCTTCGACTGGAACCCGGCCGGTGACCCTCCCGTCTTCGGCATCGCCGTCCTGCTCTTCGGGACCGTCGTCAGCTCGGTCATCGCGATGGCCATCGCCGTTCCGGTAGCCGTCGGCATCGCCCTGTTCATCTCGCACTACGCACCGCGCAAGCTGGCCGGCCCGATCGCGTACGTCATCGATCTGCTCGCCGCTGTGCCCAGCATCGTCTACGGCATCTGGGGCGCGCTCGTCCTCGTGCCGTATCTCGAAGGCCTGAACCTCTGGCTCGACCAGTTCTTCGGCTGGACGTACGTCTTCGAGAAGACCGAGATCGGCGTCGCCCGCTCGCTCTTCACCGTCGGCATCCTGCTCGCCATCATGATCCTGCCGATCGTGACCAGCGTCAGCCGCGAGGTCTTCCTCCAGGTCCCGAAGATGAACGAGGAGGCCGCGCTCGCGCTCGGCGCCACCCGCTGGGAGGTCATCCGCCTCTCGGTCCTGCCGTTCGGCCGCTCCGGCATCATCTCCGCCTCGATGCTGGGCCTCGGCCGTGCGCTCGGCGAGACGATGGCCGTCGCCACGGTCCTGTCGCCGAGCTTCCTCATCTCGCTGCATGTGCTCAACCCGGGCGGCGGGACGTTCGCCCAGAACATCGCCGCGAAGTTCGGCGAGGCCGACGCGTTCGGGCGCGACGCCCTGATCGCCTCCGGCCTGGTCCTCTTCGTCCTCACCCTGCTGGTCAACGGCGCCGCGCGGCTCATCATCGCCCGCCGCAAGGAGTACTCGGGGGCCAACGCATGAGCCACGCATCCACGAGCGTCCAGGAACGCCCGACACCGGCCCCGCCCGCTCCGGCGTCCACCCTCAGCAGCCGGGCCCTGCCCCGCCTCGCGCCCCTCGGCTTCGCCGTCGTCTCGATCGCGCTGGGCGTCGGCCTCAGCGCGGCTGCCGGCTGGCAGAGCCGCGTCCAGTGGGGCCTGATCTCCGCGCTGCTCTTCCTGGTGATCTCGTACGTCGCGACCAGCGTCGTGGAGAACCGGCGCCAGGCGAAGGACCGCCTCGCCACCAGCCTCGTCTGGGTCTGCTTCCTGATCGCCGTCGTCCCGCTGGCCTCCCTGCTCTGGACGACCATCAGCCGCGGCTCCGAGCGCCTGGACCTCTACTTCCTGACCCACTCGATGGCCGGTGTCCTCGGGCCCGAGGCCAGCGGCGGTGTCTACCACGCCCTGATCGGGACGCTGGAGCAGGTCGGCATCGCCACGGTGATCTCCGCCCCGCTCGGCCTGCTCACCGCGGTCTACCTGGTGGAGTACGGCAAGGGCGCGCTCGCCAGGGCCGTCACCTTCTTCGTCGACGTGATGACCGGCATCCCCTCCATCGTCGCCGGTCTGTTCATCCTCTCGATCATGCTGATCGCGGGACTGGAGCCCTCCGGCCTGATGGGCGCCCTGGCCCTGACGATCCTGATGATCCCGGTCGTGGTCCGCTCCACCGAGGAGATGCTGAAGCTCGTCCCCAACGAGCTCCGCGAGGCCTCCCTCGCCCTCGGCATCCCGAAGTGGCGCACCATCCTGAAGGTGGTCCTGCCGACCGCGATCGGCGGCATCGCCACCGGCGTCATGCTCGCCGTCGCGCGCATCGCCGGCGAGACCGCGCCGATCATCCTGCTGGTCTTCGGCAGCCAGCTGATCAACCCGAACCCCTTCGAAGGCGCCCAGTCGTCACTGCCGTTCTACATCTACGAGCAGTACAAGATCGGTGAGGCCGCGTCCTACGACCGCGCATGGGCCGCCGCCCTGGTCCTGATCGCCTTCGTCATGATCCTCAATCTGGTGGCCCGCGGCATAGCCCGCTGGAAGGCCCCGAAGACCGGCCGCTAGGGCCGACGGAAAGCAGTGATTCAGATGGCCAAGCGCATCGACATCAGTGGCCTGTCCGCCTACTACGGCAGCCACAAGGCGATCGACGACATCTCCATGACCGTGGAACCCCGCTCCGTGACCGCCTTCATCGGCCCGTCCGGCTGCGGCAAGTCCACCTTCCTGCGCACCCTGAACCGGATGCACGAGGTCACCCCGGGTGGCCGCGTCGAGGGCAAGGTGCTGCTGGACGACGAGAACCTGTACGGACCGAACGTCGACCCGGTCACCGTGCGCCGCACGGTCGGCATGGTCTTCCAGCGCCCGAACCCGTTCCCCACCATGTCGATCTTCGACAACGTGGCGGCGGGCCTGCGGCTCAACGGCTCCTACCGCAAGAGCGCCCTGAACGACATCGTGGAGAAGTCGCTGCGCGGCGCGAACCTCTGGAACGAGGTCAAGGACCGGCTGAACAAGCCCGGATCCGGCCTCTCCGGCGGTCAGCAGCAGCGGCTGTGCATCGCCCGCGCCATCGCGGTCGAGCCGGACGTGCTGCTGATGGACGAGCCGTGCTCCGCCCTGGACCCGATCTCGACCCTCGCCATCGAGGACCTGATCGGCGAGCTGAAGGAGCGCTTCACGATCGTCATCGTGACGCACAACATGCAGCAGGCGGCCCGCGTCTCGGACCGTACGGCGTTCTTCAACCTCGCGGCGGTCGGCAAGCCCGGCAAGCTCATCGAGATCGACGAGACGGAACGCATCTTCTCCAACCCCTCCGTCCAGGCCACGGAGGACTACATCTCCGGCCGCTTCGGCTGACCCGGTCCCTCCCCAGACGGCCTTGGGGTGCTGCATGGCGGTGCCACCACAAGGCGAAGGGTCCGCCCCGCTCTCCGGGAGGAGAGCGGGGCGGACCTGTTCGTACGGTGTACGGACGCTGCGCGGTCAGCCGAACAGCAGCACGACGACCCCGTAGCTCGCCCCGGCGACCAGCGCCGCGGCCGGCATCGTGATGAACCAGCCCAGGATGATGTTCTTCGCGACACCCCAGCGCACCGCGTTCACCCGCTTGGTCGCGCCCACACCCATGATCGCCGAGGTGATCACATGCGTCGTCGAGATCGGCGCGTGGAACAGGAACGCCGAACCGAACATGATCGACGCCCCGGTCGTCTCGGCGGCGAAGCCCTGCGGCGGGTCCAGCTCGATGATCTTCCGGCCGAGCGTCCGCATGATGCGCCAGCCGCCGGCGTACGTACCCAGCGACAGCATCAGCGCGCAGACCAGCTTCACCCAGACAGGGATCGGGTCGCTGTAGGTCTCGTGGCCGGAGATGACCAGGGCCATCACCACGATGCCCATCGTCTTCTGCGCGTCCTGCAGACCGTGACCGAGCGCCATGCCCGCGGCCGAGACCGTCTGCGCGATCCGGAAACCACGCTTGGCCTTGTGCGGGTTGGCCTTCCGGAACATCCACATGATGGCGACCATCACCAGATAACCGACCACCAGGCCGATCACCGGCGAGATGAACATCGGGATGACGACCTTGTCGAGCACGCCGTCCCAGTGGACCAGCGTCCCGCCCGCGAGAGCGGCGCCGACCATGCCGCCGAACAGGGCATGGGAGGACGACGACGGCAGACCGAAGTACCAGGTGATCAGATTCCAGATGATCGCGCCGACCAGTGCGGCGAAGAGGATGCCCATCCCCTTGTCGCCCGTGGGCGTCGCGATCAGACCCTCGCTGACGGTCTTGGCGACCCCGCTGCCGAGGAACGCGCCGGCGAGGTTCATCACCGCCGCCATGGCCAGGGCCGCACGGGGGGTGAGCGCCCGGGTGGAGACCGACGTGGCGATGGCGTTCGCCGAGTCGTGGAAGCCGTTCGTGTACGTGAAGCCGAGCGCGACGCCGATGGTCACGACCAGTACAAAGGTGTCCACGTGGTTCAGGACTCCTTGACCGCGATGGTCTCCACCGTGTTCGCGACGTGCTCGAACGCGTCGGCAGCCTCTTCCAGCACGTCCACGATCTGCTTGAGCTTCAGCACCTCTATGGCGTCGTACTTGCCGTTGAAGAGCTGGGCGAGCAGCTTGCGGTGGATCTGGTCGGCCTGGTTCTCCAGACGGTTGACCTCGATCCAGTACTCGGTGAGGTTGTCCATGGTCCGCAGGTTCGGCATGGCGGACGCGGTCAGCTCAGCCGCCCGTGCCAGCACCTCGACCTGCTGCTCGACACCCTTCGGAAGCTTTTCGACCTGGTACAGCACGACCAGGTCGACCGCCTCTTCCATGAAGTCCATGATGTCGTCGAGCGACGAGGCGAGATTGTAAATGTCCTCGCGGTCGAACGGCGTAATGAAGGAGGAGTTCAGCTGGTGGAAGATCGCGTGGGTGGCATCGTCCCCCGCGTGCTCCGCTGCCCGCATGCGCTCCGCGATCTCGACTCGGGAGGCAGAATCCGCCCCGAGCAGTTCCATCAGGAGTTTCGAGCCCGTGACGATGTTGTCCGCTGATGCGGAGAACATGTCGTAGAAGCTCGTCTCCCTGGGGGTCAGACGAAAGCGCACGTGGGGTCCTCGGGGTGCTTTGGATTCGGTCAGGCTGATGCTAGGCGCATCATCCGGCCACGGCTAACCGGCATTCTTCAGTGTCGCGCATCAGGCACAGTGATCAGCACGGGGCCCCGGTCACGTTTCAGCTGAATTCGTTAGGATATACCCACCAGGGGTATATAAACGGCAGGGTAAAGGGAAAACGGGAGGCAGCAATGACCACCACCGAGGCGGACCGGACGCCGGACGCGGCACACGGCACGGACACCGCCGACGCCACGGAAACGGCCGACGCCACGGCTCCCGCCGAAGTGATCGTGACCGACCACGACCGGGGAATCCACGGCTACCACCACCAGAAGGCCGAGCACCTCAAGCGCCTGCGCCGCATCGAGGGACAGATCCGCGGTCTCCAGCGCATGGTCGACGAGGACGTCTACTGCATCGACATACTCACCCAGGTGTCGGCGTCCACCAAGGCACTCCAGTCCTTCGCGCTCCAGCTCCTGGAGGAGCACCTGCGTCACTGCGTCGCCGACGCCGCGGTCAAGGGCGGCGAGGAGATCGACGCGAAGGTCGAGGAGGCCACCAAGGCCATCGCCCGCCTGCTGCGCACCTGACCGGGGCACGGCTCGCACCCGGCCAGCACCTCGGCCCCGCACTCGGCCAGCACCTCGGCTTCGCACCTGGTCAGGACTTTCGGCCTCGGACCCGACCGGGGCCCCGGCCTTCCGGCCCGCTGCCCGGCGCCCGCCCCGTCACCCCCGGTATTCCGCCTGCCGGGGGACGGTGGTGCGCTCGGCGATCGACTTGACGTCGAGCACCTCGTCGATCCGGTCCGCGCTCAGCCGCTCCCCGATCGCCGCCGACGCGGCGATCATCAGCTCCCCGCACAGTTCGATCTCGGCGAGAGCCACATGGTCCGATGCGGTCCGCGGGCTGAGCGTCACCACGTCACTCACCTCTCACTGCCGTCGCCGGCTTCCCAGGGTAGGGATTGCGCCACATGCCGCGCATGGCACGGACGGACCATTTCGCGTCCGCCAGATGCCTAGACAGCGGCATCGAGGGCGGCCGAGAGCGACGGGCCGGGCCGGTCAATCCCGCCACCCCTGCTCGATCTCACCGGTATAGATGTCGCCCGCGTCCGGCAGCGGTACGGAGACCGCCACCCCGAACCCGTACAGCAGCGTCGTCGACACCACTTCCCGCGTATGCCCCTCGTTGGCGAAACTGAACCGGTGCCGCACCTTGCGCAGCCGGCCCTGTTCGTCCAGATACGCGTCGAACGGCACCGTACTCCTACGGAACCCGTTGGCCGCGGCCGTCAGCGCACCCCGCGAGGCGGGCGAGGCGCGGCGCGCGGCCTGCGCGATATCGGTGGTGCCCCGGTAGTGCCGCACCGTCACCCCGGCCAGGTCGGTCTCCCCCACGTACGTCACCGTGCGCGCCCCGCCCAGCAGTTCGGCCGCCGCCATCGGATCGGTGACGCCACCGGTCACCAGGTTGCCGTCCGCCAGCGCCGTCGTGTCGATCCTGACCCATTTGTCCGCGGGCACCCCGGCGCCGCGGTTCATCATGTACAGCGCGCCCGGGGCCAGCAGCTCCGTGATGGGCCGGTGCTCGTCCTCACCCGCCGCGTCCTGCGGCAGCACGACCTTCAGCCGGCCGGACTGGGTACGGAAGTCGTATGTCCCCTTGCCCCGGATCGTCACCCTGGTACCGCCGACCGCCGTCTCCATCGCCGTGACCACCTCGGCGCTTCCGGCCGCGGACCCGTCCCCGGGCCCCACGAGCACCGCCGCGGCCCGCTGCACGGCCTCGACCGCGGCCGGACCGGACCGGTCGCCGTCCTCGGCACCACCCCCGCCGTCCACCGCACACCCGGCGGCCGCCGCCATCACGCCCACCGCGGCAAGGGCGCACACAGCGCGCGCCCCGCCTCTGGACCTGTGCTGCTGCACCACCATCGCCTGCCAACCCCCAACGCCGACCGACTGCCCGTGCCCCACCCGTTCCGCATAACGACGGCCCCCGCGCCCCGTAACGACCGGACGCCAGGTCGTCACACTGCCCGCACACACCTCACCACCGGACGGCCCCGCCCAGTACCGTGGACGCGTGTACGACCAACACACCGCCGAGGTCCCGCCGTCCGTTCCGCCGGCCCGGCCCGCCCATGAAGCCACCACCGTCGAACGCGGCTCGTTCTGCACCGCCCGCTGCGACTGCGGCTGGTCGGGGCCGGCCCGCAGATCCCGCGACCTGGCCCGCGCGGACGCCGCGGGCCACCGCGCGTCGGCGGCCTGACCCGCGCCCCTCCCCGTCCTCGCCCTCTCCCCCACCCCGGAGGCCCGATGACCCTGCCCAACCGGCGCACCGTCCTGACCGCGGGCGCCGCGGCCGTGCTCACGGGCGCCGCCGCCACCGCGTGCGACAGCGGCGGCCCCGGAGCACCGGCCGCGGGCCCCACCCCGGCCACGTCGGCGGCCACCGCCACCTCACCCGGCTCACCCGCCTCCCCCACCTCGTCCGCGACGGCCTCACCCGTCGTTCCGGCGGACTGGCCGGCCCTGGGCAGGAGCCTCGCCGGTTCCCTCGTACGCCCCGACGACGCGGCCTATCCGACCGCCCGTCAGCTCTACAACACCCGCTACGACGGACAACGGCCCGCCGCGGTCGCCTACATCCGGCACGAGGCCGACATCCGCGAGTGCCTGGCCTTCGCCCGCCGCAGCTCCGTGCCCGTCGCCATCCGCAGCGGCGGACACTCCTACGGCGGCTGGTCCAGTGGCGACGGGCGGCTGGTCATCGACGTCTCGTCACTGAACCGCGTCGACGGGAACGGCACGATCGGGGCGGGCGCCCGGCTCCTCGACGTCTACCAGGGCCTCGCCGCCCACGGCGTCACGATCCCCGGCGGCTCCTGCCCCACGGTCGGCATCTCCGGACTGACCCTGGGCGGCGGCCACGGCGTCGCCTCGCGCGCCTACGGCCTGACCTGCGACAGCCTCACCGCCGCGACGATCGTCACCGCCGCCGGCAGGACACTCACCGCCGACGCCACCCACCACCCCGACCTGTTCTGGGCGCTGCGTGGCGCGGGCAACGGCAACTTCGGCGTCGTCACCGAACTGCGCTTCCGCACCCGACCCGCCCCGCAGACCGTCTCCGCCTACATGTCCTGGCCGTGGTCGCGCGCCCGAGCGGTGGTGACGGCCTGGCAGGAGTGGGGCCCGGACCAGCCCGACGAGATCTGGTCCGCCGCGCATGTCGCGGCGGGTCCGGGCGGCGGCAGCCCGACGGTCTCGGTCTCGGCCTTCAGCCTCGGCACGTACAGCGATCTGCAGAACGCCGTCGACCGCCTCGCCGACCGGATCGGCGCCTCCGCGTCCTCGGTCTCGCTGCGCCGCCGCAGCTACCAGGAGGCGATGCTCGTGTACGCGGGCTGCTCGGGCATCACCGACGCCCAGTGCCACCTGCCCGGCACCACACCGGGCCGCGCCGTCCAGGGTTCGCTCCAGCGCGAGACCTACGCGGCGGCGTCCGACTTCTACGACCGCTCCCTGCCCCCGCAGGGCGTCCAGGCGCTGCTCGAACGGACCGAGGCCTTCACCCGCATCGGCGCGGACCAGGGCGGCGGCGGCTCGGTCGCGCTCACCGCCCTGGGCGGCGCGGTCAACCGGGTCGCCCCGCGGGCCACCGCGTTCGTCCACCGCGGTTCACGGGTGCTCGCCCAGTACATCGGCGCCTGGCGCACGGGCACGGCCGGCACCGCTCAGCAGAAGTGGCTGAAAGACACCCATGCCACGCTGCGCCGTTACGCCTCGGGAGCGGCCTACCAGAACTACACGGACCCGGAACTGACGGACTGGCGCAAGGCGTATTACGGCCAGGCCGTCACTCGCCTCGGCGAGGTGAAGAGGAGTTACGACCCGGAGGGATTCTTCACGTACCCGCAATCACTCTGACCGGATCGGTGAGCGGGCCGACGGGCCCGGTCGGGGGCAGGCCGGGGAGCGGGCCGGGGACCGGATCGAGGTCGGAGCGGGACCGGGACCGGGTCGGGTCGGGTCGGGTCGGGTCGGGTCGGGTCGGGTCGGGTCGGGTCGGGGGGACCGTTTCGGAGCGGAGCCGGTCCGGGCGGTGAAGCCCGGACCGGAATGAGTCCCGAATGGGCCTCGGCCTCCCTCAGGCGGCGAGGCCCTTCTCACCCTCCGAGCCGCCGCCCGAGCCGGGGCGCGGCTCGGGAATCCCGCGCGCCTGACCGCTGTCCCCGGCCGTCACCGCGATCGGGGTGCGCGACCTGACCAGCCTGCCCAGCCGGCCGGACCGCGAGACAGCGGCCACCAGCGGCGTCAGCAGCATCATCGCCAGCGGCGCGAGCAGCAGCGCGGCGGCTGTGCCGAGCGCGAAGCCGCCGATGACGTCGGTCGGGTAGTGGACTCCCATGTAGATCCGGCAGAAACCCTCCAGCAGCGCGAGCGCGATCGCCGCGATGCCGAACTTCCGGTTCGCCACGAAGAGCCCGACACCGAGGGCCATCGCCATGGTGGCGTGATCGCTGACGAAGGAGAAGTCGTTCTTCCCGTTCACCAGGACTTCCAGCCCCTGGTGGTCCTTGAACGGTCTCGGCCGTTCCACGAATCCACGGATCGGGATGTTGATCAGCAGCGCGATCCCGGCCGACAGCGGCGCCCAGACGAGCCCGGCGACGCCGGTCACCGAATCCTCGGCCGTGCCGCGCCGGCGGACACTCCACCAGCACCACAGGACCACCAGGACCATGCCGAGCATGATCCCGTACTCACCGACGAACTCCATGACCCGGTCGAACCAGGTGGGAGCGGACTTCGCGAGCCCGTTGATGTCGTAGAGCAGGCTGACATCGGGGTTCGACCCATCCAGTGCGAGTCCAGCCATCTGCCGCGGCCCCTTGCCTTGTCTGCTGCCGCGGCGCACGCCCATGTGCGCCGCTATGACGAACCCCCGTATTCGGTTCGATCACTTACTTCCGTCGGGGCGACGCCAGGTCAATGGCTGCGGCCCCGGTCCCACCAGAGAACGACGCGCCCCGTGCGTACGTTCCACTCTCTACCGAATGATCACCATGACGTTATCGAAGAGTGACTCATCGTCGCAGCTCAGGGCCCAGGCTTCACAGAGAGTTCCGGCCACCGTCGGCCGGCGGTCATGCCGCCGGCCGGGCGGTCGGAAGAGCCGCGGCCCCTTCCTTGGTGACGCGTGTCGCACCGAAGTAGTCGGGCGTGTCGATCTTGTCGAACCGGATGACGGCCCCGGTGTACGGAGCGTTGATCATGTACCCGCCCCCGACATAGAGGCCGACGTGGTGAATGGCCCGCGAGTTGGTCAAGTCGTCGGAGAAGAAAACCAGGTCACCGGGGAGCAACTCGTCGCGCGCGGGGTGCGGACCGGCGTTGTACTGATCGTTCGCCACCCGGGGAAGCTCGATGTCGACGGTCCGGTACGCGGCCTGGGTCAGCCCCGAACAGTCGAACCGCCCGCCCTGCGCCGCCGTACCGTTGCCGCCCCACAGGTACTTCGTACCGAGCTTCTTCTGAGCGAAGTAGATCGCGCCCGCCGCCTGCTGGGACGGCTGCACCCGCCCCACGGGCCGGGCGAAGCTCTTCTCCAGCGAACGGATGATCCTGACGTAGTTCTGTGTCTCCGAAATGGAGGGGACACCACCGGACTTGATCACCCGGTACGCACCGGCGTTGTAGGCCGCCAGCATGTTGTCCGTCGGGTCCCCGGGGACCTTCTTCACATAGCCGGCCAGCTCGCAGTCGTACGAAGCAGCGGACGGAATCGCGTCGGCCGGATCCCAGACGTCCCGGTCACCGTCGTTGTCCCCGTCGACCCCGTGCGAGGCCCAGGTGCCGGGGATGAACTGCGCGATGCCCTGAGCGGCGGCCGGACTCTGCGCGCGCGGGTTCCAGCCGCTCTCCTGGTAGAGCTGAGCGGCGAGGAGTGCGGGGTTGATCGCGGGGCAGAGGTTGCCCCACTTCTGCACAAGAGGCTGGTACTTGGCCGGCACGGCCCCCTTGGCCAACGCCACGGCCCCGCCCCCGCCCGCACCGCCGACGAGTCCGGCGGCGGCGGAGTACGTACCGACGACGAGCAGCGCCACGAAGGTCATGGCGACGCCTACGCCGATCCCACCTGCCATCCAGTATTTCCGCACCCCTCAACCATCCCCCATCCGACCGGGGTTCATGGCCGTTCTCGACGGTGTGTGCGAGTCGGGTGAGGCATTGGGGTCACAGACCGACCGTTCCGGCGCACCGGACACCCGGCCCGGCGCGCCGGGTGCGCCGGGCCGGGACATCCGTGCGCCGACCGGCCGTCAGGAGGCGCCGGAGGACCAGTAGTCGGACCGGACATTGGGGCCGGGCAGCGGATAGACGCCGTCGTAGTCCGGCCCGTTCGGCTCGGACGCGGAGTCGGTGACCTTCGACTCCTTCACACACGGGGTGTCCGCCTCGAAGAAGGCCTGTCCCTTGGCGCGGACGCTCACGCTGATGCCGAACCCGTCCTTCGTCACCGCGTAGACCGCCGGGAACACCGTGTCCTCGTTCTTCGCCTTGATGCGGTAGTCGCTCGTGCGCCAGAACTGCTCGACCTGCTCCAGGAACGTCTGCCGACGGTCGGCGGAGACGATGGTCATGACGGTGCGTCTGCGGGTCACGTCACAGCTGCCCTTGGTCGTCGGCCCATGGGCCCACTGCACCTCGGGGTCGATCTTCTTCAGTACGGCGTCGAGCATGCCGTCGGCCCGGTCCGCGGCCTCCTGCATGTTCATGTTCTTCCCCTTGGTGCCTTGGGTGTCCTTGGTGTCCTTGGTGTCCTTGGGGCTTTCGCCGGCCGCGGTGCCCGCGTCCGCTGCCGCCGGACCCTTCTCGCTGCCGCAGGCGGACAGCGTGAAGCCGACAGCCAGAGCCACCGCCACGATCTGGAACCTTCGGCTCATCGCTGTTCCTCCATCTTGAGCCGGTCGGCATGTCCCGACACGATAAGAGCAATGGCGTCGGCGGACATGGCGTCCCGTGCCGGGTTGAAGTAGTTCGAGTGTGCGTCGAAGCTCAGACCGTCACCACTGACGAGTGGCTGGCCGGGGGCCACGGGGAACCGGACGGCCCCGAAGGCCTTGCTCGCCGGGTCCTTGCCGAACCAGAGGTCGTCGTCGCCCGGGTCGGCCAGGTCCCCGGCCGCGTACGCACCGGCCGGCCCGCCCAGGATCATCCCGATCGCGCCCACGACCGTCTGCGTCTTGGACGGGAGCTTGGTCACCGGGTCGTTGGCGGCCGCTCCCACATAGACGTGCGCGGCGCCGACCCCGAGGTCCACGGCATGGTCCACACCCACCCCGGGGCTGCCGACCAGAATGATGTCGTCCACCCCGGGTATCCCGCCCAGGCGCTGGGTGGCGGCCCCGACCGTGCGGGAACCGTAGGAGTGCCCGATGGCCGTGATGTGCGGATCCTTGTTCTGGTTCGTGGCCACGATGCCGCCCATGAAGTCGTCGTAGGCCGCACCGCCCTTCTCCGCCCGGCCGGTGCCCGCCACTGCCAGACTCTGCCACCCGTCCGGGGTCTGCGGTGCGTCGTAGCCGAGCCAGACGATCGCCGCGCTGGACGGGTCGTAGCCCTGGGCGCCGATCGCTGTGTCACGCGCACGCTTGAGGTCGTTCTTCGCGAACTCCTCGTCGAGGGAGGTGTTCAGCCCCGGAACGTACGCCGACACGTTCTGCGAGGTATCGGGGTTCCCGTAGGCGACGATCGCCCGGCCGTTGCCCTCGTTGCTGATGCCTATGAGGTACATCGGAGGCTGGCTGCCCTCCTTCAGCTGCCGGTCGATCTCCCGGAGCCCGGCCAGCTTCTCCTTCGAGGCCTTGTCGCTCCGGCCCTCCAGCTCCGAGATCAGGTTCGGAAGGTTCCGGCGGTTGGCCGTGTCCCGGTCGGCGGCCGGAATACCGTCCAGGTTGCCGATCCGGTCCGGGGAGAGCTCCAGGTAGCGATCGCGCTCCTGCTGCGAAAGCCCGTCCCACCACGCCTTCCGGCCTGCCG
This sequence comes from Streptomyces sp. NPDC026062, assembly GCF_055568375.1. Lineage (NCBI taxonomy): Bacteria > Bacillati > Actinomycetota > Actinomycetes > Kitasatosporales > Streptomycetaceae > Streptomyces > Streptomyces sp. NPDC026062. Next base: position 25,665 of record NZ_JBVHOQ010000057.1, on the reverse strand, counting down.
CGCTGGAACCGGTCGGGATGCGCCCGTTGAGGTACTGCCGCTCCGAGTCGCGTACGGCCGAGTCGACGCGCGTACCCGACCCGGGCAGACCGGTGAGCGCGCCACCGACCCCACCGGGCCCCGTGGCCACGTCCCAGGCGGCGGACACGTACTGCCCCTTGTCCCACTTGCCGCCCGACTTGTTCGCGGCCTGCGCGTACTGGTCGACGATGCCCTTGGCGGTGTCCACGGGGTGGGCGATCGTGTCGATGGCTCCGGTGACGTCGCCGAGCAGTCCGCCGTCGCCCATGAGGCCGGTGAAGAAGCTGCCGTCCGAGCCGTTGCCGGAGGAACCCTTGGTCGAGGACTGTCTACCCGCGTCGACTCCTGAAGAAGAGCCGCCGGTCGCGTCCGAACCACCCGAGGCGGAATCGGACCCGCCGGAGGCGGAGCCGGACCCGCCGGAGGCCCCGGACGCACCGGCGCCGGACGTACCGTCGCCGCTGCCGCCGGAACCACTGCCTCCGCTGCCGCTGCCTCCGGACGCGTCGGATGAGCCGCTCGCGCCGGATGCGCCGGATGCACCTGAGTCGGCACCGCTGGAGCCCGATCCGCTGGAGTCACTGCCGGCGGATTCGCTCCCGCTGGAGCCCGATCCACCGGTCACGGTCGCGCCTTCGAAGCCGTCGCCGGAACTGGTGCCGCTGCCGCCGGTCTTGCCCTTCCCGCTGTTGCTGCCGTCCGCGACGACCACGGGGGCCGGGCAGGAATTTCCGGTCACCTCGCAGACGGCACCGCGGAACCGGCCGGACACCTGCCCGCCCATCCCGGTGGCCAGGAGCCCGCCGACGATGGCCACCACCACAAGGATCAGGCCCACGTACTCCAGCGCGGACTGCCCGGTGTCCACCCGCCACCTCATCATCCGGGGGACGCTGAACTTCTGCTGCTCGGCGCGCTGTTCGGATGCGAGCCGGAACCACGCACGCGACGTGGGGCGGCACAACAGGATGACAGCGGCCACGGGCAACGCCAGCTGCGTCAGGCTCCGGGTGTTGTCCGCGTCGTTCAGCGTCGCCAGCGCACCGAGGAGGAGCCAGGCATGCACGGCAAGCAAGCCGTACCAGACCCGGGGGCCACCGGCCCGCGCGTAGAGCGACAGCACGAACCCGGCAATGCCGGGAAGCACGGCGTACAGCACCATGCCGAGCAGCCGTCCGTCCACCGCGTCGACCGACGCGGCCACGAGCAGCGCGTTGAACGCGCCCACGATCGTGACGACGAAGAGCAGACGGACGAGAATCAGCACGGCCTGCAAGGGACTCGGCAGCGCCTGCCGGCCCGGACGCACCTCGGCGGCGCCCACGTCGGCACCCTCCGGTGACGCTACTTCTCCTATGCCAGACACGACGAGTCTCCCCAGCTTTGTGAGCAGGCGCAGCGACAATTCCCCCCGGTATTCGTATGCGACCACAACACCGCGGGGTTCTGCATGGGCCCCAGGGCCCAAATGCCGGTCTCAACATCCGGTCACGGAGCCTTTGTTACCGCTGACGATCACCCGCTGCGGTCCCCACGAAAGTGATGTGACGTCAAGAATGCCTGCCGGTCCATAAGTCGGAAAGGGCACCGGGTGCCGCCACCGAACCGCCCCCGTGCCGCGTCATGCCAGGCCGCCGTGCGCGGCGCGGCACAGGAGCTGAGGCCCCCATCCACACCAGGCAGCCGCCTCGAAGAAGGCTCGGGCACCTCCGCCCATGAGGAGCCGTCAAGCCCGAAAAGCCTCTGTCGTACCGAAGAGAACGTCGGACGCGCCGCGTTCGCATGGGCTCCACTCCGACGGCACCCGGCTTCCCGGCACCCGTGTTCCACCACGCCCGGAGAACTCCCCCCGAGCGCCCAGGAAATGACGGGTTTCGGGCCGACTGCCCAAGCCTGTCCACGGCAGCGGCCACCTCTGCTCCCCGTCGACCCGCCTCAGCCGGCCCGCACCGGCACGACCGCCGCCCCTGACGCCGGCCGTCGGATCGCTCGGTCACCGGGCGCTACACGCCGTACGTCCTCGGGTCCGCCGTGCCGAGCCTGCGCAACGCGTCGGCCGCACGGGTCCCGGGCGGGGGGCCGTCCTCCGGGATGTGCCACATGCGGTACGCCGGGGAGCCGTCCTCCCCCTCGTACCTCAGACACAGCGCCGTACGGTCCGGGTCCCGGAAGTCCGTGCCGATCCAGCTCAGTTCCATGCCCCAGCGGCTGAGCAGTTCCGGCCGGTCACGCAGCTCTGCCGCCATCAGCCTGGCGACCTTGCGAGCCGGCCACGTCCACGCGTGGTCGTTCTCGGCACGGCTGATCTCGGCGTCGTACGCGGTCGCGTCGAAGCGGAGGTCCGGGATGGCACGCACGTGCAGAGGGGAGGGCGGAGGTGGCGGGCAGCGCCAGTCGGACCAGATGACCTGGTCGCCGTCGCGCCTGATCGTGACGTGCAGCGCACCGCAGCAGCCCTCGGTGCAGCAGGCCTCCGCGAGCCGTATCTCGCGCGGCTCCTCCGTGGCGCGCAGCCGGCCACTGTCCAGCAGCCACTCCGGACTGTGCGCGGGGCCCCTGCCGAACACCTCCGGCACCAGGGGCCGGCCGTCGATCAGGATGCGGACCTCGACCGTGTCGGAGTCGACCGGATCGCGCACAACCGTCTCGATCCGCAGAATCCGCCGTGCTGGGCCCCCGGGGCCTACAGGGCCCACCGGGCCCACCCCACCGGCGAACGGCCGCCCCGCATTGCGCCGGGCCCACCGGAACCGCCGGTGCGCGACCCGGTCCGCGCCCTCCCCCGGCTCGGCGTCCGGGGACGTCACGGCGCACCACTCGGGCCGCCGCAGTACGGAGTCCAGCTCCGCCAGCAACGCCTCGCGCCGGCCCGGCCCCCAGTCGTGCAACCGGCTCGGCCCGCTGTGGAGGTCGAACGCGGCGGAGAGCAGCAGCCCGAAGTGGTCGAGCGTGGGCTCCAGCACTCCGGCGCACGAAACGAACGCCTCGTACGACCGGACCGCCTCCGAGCAGTAGAGGATCTCGGCCCGGTCGTCACGCAGGCTCGACGCACGGAACAGCAGCCACCCGGTGCGCGCGGCCAGCGCGGCGCGCAGCGACGTCGGCATCGGTGGCGGTGGCGGTGGCGGGGCCGGTGGCGGCAGGGGGTTCGGGATCTGCAACGGCAAAGCCTCCGCCGTTCCCGCTCCTCCTCCTGCCCCTGCCCCTGCCCCTGCCCCTGCCCCTGCCCCTGCCCCTGCCAGGATGTCGGCCGGTCGCACCGCCTCCAAGATTCTCCGTGCGGTCTCCGCCCCCACGATGCCGGGATCCCGGGTAACCACCGCCATTCTCCGGAGCACCGCCGCCCCGTCCGCCGCCTCCAGGGCAGCGGCCAGTCCCCGCAGTTCCGTCCCCGCCGCGTGGCACCCCAGCCACACCAACGCCGCGGCCTGCCGGTCGATGGTGTCGAGGGCGTGCACGACCGGGGTCACCAAGTCACGGACGCCACCGAGGGGCTTGAGGTACGGCACGTCCTCCGGCTCACCGAGCCCGGCCAGCAGGGCGAGGCCGACACAGACGGCCTCGAAGCTGCTTCCCGTACGGGTCAGGCACCGCGCGAACGCCCGAGCCCGGTCTTCGTCGCGCAGCTCCACATCGCGTACGGCCAACAGGATCTGGCTGCCCCTCACCGGGTGTCGCAGGGCAGCGAGGCGCCGTTCGGCCTCGGCTGCGGCCCGGACCGCATCGGGGTCGGTGAGCAGTGTTCTCAGGAGATCAGCCACCGCGGTCCGGGTCTCCCGCCAGTTGCCGCCGGAGCGGCGTCCCGGCGCGGCAGGACCGGGCAGCGCGTATCCCCCTTCAGGGGGCAGCCCATTGGGCTCCGCGCGGGAAAGACGCAGGGCGCACGAGTGCAGCGACGGCCGCGAGGTGAACGCTTCGCGCGCTTCCGGGGCGCTCAACGGGCGGGGTGGTTCTCGATTCGTGAAGTCATGCGGCGGATTGTGGCAGGGCCCGCGTTGCCGCACCAATGGATTTCGCCGTCGCCGCCCGCAAGCGGTGTCCACGAGAGCACTGCCGGCCACTCCCGACCGGAGCAGCGGGAAGAATATGCCCCCATGAGCCATTCACCCCCTTCTCCTTCTTCCTCTTCTTCCTCTTCTTCCCCTTCCTCCCCGTCACTCCCCCCGCCGTCCCCCGCCTCGTGGCGCCGGCCCATGGTCGCCCGCCTCGCGGACGAGCAGCACCGCACCGCGACCATGCTGGAGCTGTTCTTCGACCTCTGCTTCGTCACGGCCGTGGCCCAGGCAGCGGCGGCGTTCGAGCACGAAGTCGCGGAGGGGAACGTCGCCCACGGTGTCCTCGGCTACGCGATGGTCTTCTTCTCGATCTGGTGGGCGTGGATGAACTTCACCTGGTTCGCCTCCGCCTACGACACCGACGACGTGCCCTACCGGCTGCTCACCCTGGTCCAGATCACCGGCGCCCTCGTCCTCGCCGCGGGGGCCTCCGAGGCCCTGCGGCAGGAGGATTTCACGGTCATCACCTGGGGCTACGTGATCATGCGCCTCGCCATGGTCACGCAGTGGCTGCGCGCAGCCAGGTCCGACCCCGAGCGGCGCTCCACCTGTCTGCGTTACGCCGTGGGGATCCTCGTCGTACAGATCGGCTGGCTCGTGCGCCTGACGCTCCCCGAGGACACCGGACTCGTCACCTTCGCCGTCCTCGTCCTGGCCGAGATCGCCGTGCCCGCCTGGGCGGAGCGTGTGACCGCCACCACCTGGCATCCGCACCACATCGCCGAGCGGTACGGCCTGTTCACCCTGATCGTGCTCGGCGAGTCCATCACCGCGGCCACCGGAGCGGTGCATGCCGCACTGGACTCCGACGCGGCGCTCAGCGATCTCGCCGCCCTCGTCGCCGGGGGCATCCTGACCGTCTTCGCCCTCTGGTGGCTCTACTTCGCACGGAGTGCCCGCGTGCACGACCGGCTCACCACCCTGCGCATGGCCCTGCTGTGGGGGTACGGCCACTACCTGGTCTTCGCCTCGGCGGCGGCCGTCGGCGCCGGTCTCGCCGTCAACGTCGCGCACGCCACCGGCCACGGCCACCTCTCCGACCGTACAGCGGCAGCGGCCTACACCATCCCTGTCGCCGTCTTCGTCATCCTCGTCTGGCTTCTGCACCACCGCACCGGCGGGCTGCGCCGACCGGTCGACGCGCTCCATCCTCTTGCCGTCATCGCCGTCCTGGCCGCGACGTTCGTACCCTCGTCGGTCCTGGTCACGGGCATCATCACCGCACTCCTCATCGCCGCGACGACCGCGTTCTCCGCACAGAACGCGCATGCCGGAACCACTGCCGAGCCCGGCCCTCCGGCCGCATGATTCCGCCCCGGCCCTCCGGCCGTCCGAACCCGCCTCGGGCCGCCCTCCGGCCGTCTGAACCCGCGCCCGGGGATCGCGGCCCATCCGCCCCGCCCCGCCCCGCAGCGCGGCGCAGCTCAGCGAGTGGTCCGGGCAGCCGCCGCCTGTCCCGGGAGCACGATCCCCTGTGCCTGGGCGGTCCTTCCCGGGCGCAGGGTCCACGGCACGGGAGCCGTCTCGGTCAGCCACCCGTCGGCGAGGATTCCGCTCACGACGAGTCCGCGCAGCGAGCGCGAGAGCTTCTTCCAGCCCAGGCCCTTGCACAGCTGTCCGTACGACGGCCCGTGGCCGTGTTCCGCACGGAAGGCCACGGTGAAGGCGGCGGCCTCCCGGCCGCACTCCGGATGCGCTTCCCGCCACGCCTCATGGTCGCCGGCGGCCGGCCGGGGCGCCGGGACCGGTGACGGCGCGGACATGAACGCCTTCGCGAGCCGCCCGAAGGAGCACCGGCACAACCCGCACTGCTCCACGGCCTCCACATGCCGCAGCAGCGCCGGGCTGACGCCGGACTTCCACTCCGCCCACTGTGCCGGGGTGATCTCCACGAGTTCGGCCGCGGCCGCCGCCTCACGCGCCGCCCTGCGCACCGCCTCCTCGGCCTCGATCTCCGCGACCTCCTCGGGGGTACGGAACATGCCGGCGAGGTGCCGAACCGCCGGGCCCAGCCGGTACGTCCGCCCGGACACCTCGGCCAGGAAGCCCTTCTCCAGGAGGACGGGAACGGCCGCGTAGCAGCCGACGGGCAAGTCGCCGGGCGCCTCCCCGACGAGTTCGTCCGTGCAGTACGCGGCCAGGAACAGGGCGGCAAGCCGGGCGGCGGGCGAGGCCTTCTTCACGGGCTTCGCGATCCTCGTACGCATGGCCCATCCCGAGACCTTCGACCGCGTGCCCTTCCCCAGGGGCAGCACGTGATCCGGCCCCGGCGTCATCTCCGGCACGATGATCCCGGACGGCTTGTCCGGATCCCCGTCGAGCAGCGAGCCGGGCACCTGCCATCCGGCGGCGGCGAGTTCGGCGACGGCCTGCTCCGGGTCGTCCAGCCGGAGCGACCGCAGATCCGTGCCCGTAAGGTTCCCCACCCCGGCCCGCGCGGCCCGGATCGCCACGACGACGGCGAGGAGTTGCGCGTCGACGGACGTCAGCGGAAGGCCGACCACGTACGAGAGAAGCTCACGCGCCGCCTCTCCCTGGCGTGGCGTCAGAAGAAAGGGCAGGGGCGCGGGAGGCGGAGGCGGCACGGCAGCCGTCTCGGCGGAAAAGGCAGGCTTGGGCACATCACATCTAACGGTGATCAGACCGCAGAAGTCACGCGTGACGTGAAGCACACTCACGCCCCGCTCGCGCCGCTGTCCTCCTCGCGCCCCTCTCACCCCGCCCGGCCGCTGCCGGTACCCGCGACCGGGCCCGGCCGCCGGGCCCGGGGCCCGGGACTCTGGCCCCGCGTTCCGCGATCCGCGCTTCGGGCCTCGGGCCTCGGGCCTCGGGCCCCGTGCCCCGGGCGAAGAAAGACATTGCGTCACTCCACCCGCTCACCCATGATCTCCCGCAATGACACATGAACTCGCAGGAGCGGCTGAACTCCTGGATGCCGGGGACGTACCCGGAACCGTACGGGCCCTGCGCCCCCTCGCCGACAAGGCGCCCCTCAAGAACCTGGCGAAGCTCGTGCACCGGCTCGCCGCCACCGCCGGCGTCGACGACCTCGCCGCTGCGGCCAAGGCTCTGGCTGGAGAACCCGGCCGACCGCAGCAGCTCTACGACTTCGGTTACGCCTGCGTGGAGCACGACCTCGCCTTCCTCGCGGTTCCCGCCCTGCGTGAGGCCCTTCGCCTGGTACCCGGCTCCCGGGCGGCACGGTCCGAGCTGGTCTCCGCGCTGGAACGCGAGAACCGCAACGCGGAGGCGGTGACCGTACTCGCCGCGGCCGGCGACGAGCTGCCCGCCTGGCCCGAGCGCTATCTCCTCGTCCACAACTCGCTGCTGGCCGGAGACCTTTCCGGAGCCCGGGACGCCTTCGGCCGGCTGCCGGCACCCGACGACGCGAAGTGGGAGTGGGCGCACGGCCGCGTCACCCACATGCTGCGCCGGGCCGGGAGCGCCGCACTGGCGGGACCGCTCGACCGCCGGGACCTCCGCGGCTGGCACTACGCCCTCACCGGCGGATACCTGGCCATGCTCTCCCCGTACGGCTTCGACGCCGCGATGACCGGCCGGTACGCGTATCTGGGGGACACCGTCGAGCTGTGCCGGTACGGCCTCGGCCGGCTGGCCCTGGTCCTGCGCACCACGGGACGCACGCCCCGTTCCGTCTCCCTGCTGCCCGGCCGGAGCGACCGCGTGCTGGGTCTCGCCGCGGCGCGACTGCTGGGACTGCCCACGGAGCCGTACGACCCGCAGCGGACCGACACCCTCGTCGTCGCCTACGACATCAACGCGGTGGAGCCGGACGTGGCCGTCACCCTGCGGCGGCGTCCGGCGCGCCAGATCCTGTTCGAGCACGCCACCTGCTGGACGAATCCGCCGGTCGCGACAGCGGACGTGAGCACGTTCCTGGTGCAGACCGTGGTCGAGCCGTGGGGCGCAACCATGCGGATGGGCGACAACGGCGTGGAGCAGTCCCCTCCGGACGAACGCCCGGAGCCGGAGATCGCCGAGGCGATCGTACGGGCGGACGGCACTCCCGAAGGCGGCGACGGCGAGACCCCACCGGACGGCGACGCGGTGTTCGGCGCATTCGTCTCCGCCACATCGGCGGACTGGGCCATGGCGCCGCGCGACCGTGTCGACGCCCCCGGTCCGGTCCCGAGCTCCCGGTTCGCGTAGCGACGGAACAGCGCAACGACGGACCGGACCGGGCGGGGCGGGCGGATCCGACGGGCAGGCGGACCCGGCGGGCGGACCGGCAGGTCGTGCGAGGGGCCGGGCACCGATTCCGGGCGCGTCAGCGGGACGACAAGCGGGCGTTAGCAGAACATGAGCGGCGGGCGGGAAGCTTCATAAGTCAGCAGGTCAGGAGGGGGAGCGGTTCGCCGCAAGTTCCGGGCCTCGGCAGCACCGCCACACTCGACCGCCACACACTCGGGGAATTCACATGCGTACGATCCACACCCGCAAGCGCACCGCCACCCTCGGCGCCGCAGTCACCGCCGTACTCGCCCTGGCCCTCACGGCCTGCGGTGGAGACGGCAGCGGCACGAAGTCCGCCGGCCCGGCGGACGACTCCTCGAAGACCGTCGCCTCCGCGGACGCCACGCAGCCCGCCGGCTCCGCCGATTCCGCGGACACCGCGAAGTCCGGCGGCTCCGCGAAGACGGCCACCTCCCACAAGGGCTCGGGCTCGGACACGGGTTCGTCCGAGGGCGGCTCCGCGAAGACCGGCACGACCACCGGCGGGAACACCAGCGACAGCTACGCCTACAAGCACCCGTGCAAGAGCGAGGACCTGTCGGTGCGGGTGTACGCCCGTGAGGGCTCGGCCACCCAGCACGTGATCGAGGTCAACAACACCGGCGCGAACTCCTGCGGTCTGAGCTACTTCCCGAGGGTCAGCCTGGGCAGCGCGAGCGCGAAGGACCACAGTGGCGACATCACTCCGCTGATCCCCAGCGGCCTCGGCGGCGCTCCCGCCTACCCGGTCAAGCCCAAGAACGCCGCCATCGCGGTGATCGACCTCAACCCGAGCGGTGCGAGCGGCGCCCTGACCTGGATCAACGAGCTGAATGTGCTGGCCGACGGCGACCACATGCCCAACGCGGAGCAGCTCAACTTCCCGCTCGGTCCCGACGTGAAGGTCCTCGACCCGAAGCTGGGCCTGTACAGCAGCACGATCGCCGACGCGGTGGCCTCCATGAAGCAGGCGGACTCGAAGTCCTGACCCCGGCCCCCCGGACCCCGGGCACCAAACAACGGACACCAGGCACCCAAGCACCGGGCACCAAGCACCGGGCACCCGCACCCGACCGGGCCGAGTGGCAGTGGCTCCGGACCGACCACGACGGCCGGTCCGGAGCCTCTGCCACTCCGTCAGCCCACCTGCTTCGGCTGCGTGAAGCGGATACGGTTGCCGAACGGATCGCGGAGCCCGCAGTCCGTACCGTACGTACGCTCGGTGGGCTTCTCGGTGAACTCGACGCCCCGGGCGAGCAACGTCTCGTACGTCTTGCGGCAGTCGTCCGTGGTGAGGATGAGCCAGCCCCCCATCGCCCCCTTTGTCACGAGGTCGCGGACCTGTGCCGCCGTTTTCTCGGACATCGCCGGGGCGCCCGGCTTCTCCAGAAGGATCTGGCGTTCCGGATGCCCGGGGACGCTGACGGCCAGCCAGCGCATGAACCCGAGGTCGGTGTCGGCGGCCACCTCCAGCCCGAGCTTGCCGACGTAGAAGTCGAGGGCCTCGTCCTGGTCGAGGACGTACATCTGCGAGTGCGTGATTGCGGTGAACATGACGTTCACGCTACGGCGGGAACGGCACAGGAACTTATCCAGAACTGCTCAGTCACCACCCGGAAGCCCTCGGTCGCAGAGCTGCACGCACACTCAAGAACTCGGCCGGGTCCACGCCATCGTGAAGCAGGTCGGCACCCCGGTGGCCATCGCTTCCCTGCGGTACGTCCTCGGCGGCCGGCCGACGATGTCGCGGAAGGTCCGGCTGAACGTGCCCGTACTGCCGAAGCCGACCTCGAAGGTGATGTCCGTGACGCTGCGGTCGGTCTCCCGGAGCAGGAACATCGCCCGCTCGATCCGGCGCCGTTGGAGGTAGCGGTGCGGCGTCTCGCCGAACGTGGCGCGGAAGGTGCGCGAGAAGTGCGCCTCGGACACGTGGGCGAGGCGGGCGAGGGCCGGTATGTCAAGGGGCTGGGCGTACGCACGGTCCATCGCGTCCTTCGCCCGCAGCATGCGTCTGTTCGACTTCTCAGCAGCACTGTTCACCCCACAGCTCCGGTCCCGCAACAGCGGAACGCAGCCTTCACCACGACGAGACCGAGCGCCCCCGGCAGCGGAATCCGCCCATGCGTCTTTCCGCCGCGCCCCGAGAGGCCCTCACCTACTTCGGACATCACACCCCCAGATGCCAGAGCCCGACACACGTCCACTACACACAGTCACAGTAGATCGCCCCACTGACAGTCGGGCTCGGCAGCGCGTTCCGCCCGGAGCAGGCTCCCGCCCAGCCCGGCAAGTCGGCCGCATACCGGGAACGTTCCGGCCGGACCTCCTCGTTACGCCTACGCCTTACGCCTGCGTCCGTCCACGGCACCCACAGCCGCCCGAGGAGCACCGTGCCCGCACTCACCCCCGTCACCGCAGCCGCCCTCCCCGCACTTCCGCCCCTGAGCGCGCAGGCCGAGGCTCTGATCGGGCTCGGGGTGCACGAGATCGCAGGCCTGACGGCTGCCGAGATCCGCGACTTCGCCAGAACCGCCGAATCGGCCGAACCGGCCGAACCGGCCGAACCAGCCGATGCCGTTGGTGCCAGCAGGGGCACCGGCAACATCGGCGCCCTGCTCGCCGTCCACCCGGACCGCGCACCCGCCTCCGCCCTCGTCCCCCTGCTCCGCCGTGAGGGCAAACCAGGCTTCGTAGTGGTCGACATGCCCGATGTCGACCTCTTCACCCCGCTCGACACCGTCGCGGTCCCCGACGCACCGCTGTACGTCCTCGGCGGCGTCGACCGAGGCGACCGCATGGCCAACTGGAGCCCGGACGAGGCACTGCCCGCCCTCCTCGCGCGGAACCGCACCCCGCTGCTGCTCACGGAGGGAATCCACTGGGTGCTCCAGCAGCCCGCCGCCCTGGAACGCAACCACTGCTTCATGACCATCGGCTCCCGGCTGCGCAAGCCCGACGGCACCCTGGACTCCCGCACACCGGCGCTCTGGATCAGCAACGGCACCGGCCGGGACGGCCGCGAGCGGCGCAACGCCCCGAAGGCAGGCTGGTGCTGGGCAGGAAACCGACACACATGGCTGGGTTTCGGTTCCACGACGGGCCGCCGGGCCGAGGGGCGGTAGCACCGCCGTCACCCCGGCCCCGCCCCGCGGGACAGCGGCGTACGAGAACGGCCTCGCGCACACCGTTCTCGCCGAGGCCTTCGACACCGAGGTCCTTGCCGCCCGGAGTATCGCCGTGGACCGATCAGGCTGCCGGCCGAGTCGGACGGCCGGCGCCCGGCCGTAGTCGCGCGACGACAGGCTTACACCTACCCCTCCCCGAGGCGCGCACGGCCAGGGCCGGACACTCATGTCATGTCCTTCACCACACGCCTCAGACGTACAGCCGTAGCGGCAGCCCTCCTCGCCCTCACCACGACCGCGTGCGGCACCGAGCACGCCGGGCAGCCGCAGGCCGGACCGGCCGTCCCGCGACCGTCGTTCACCCCTCGGCCGAAGTGCGCCCAGCCCGCCGAGACGCCCCCGGCCCCGCCTTCTTCCTCCTCTCCCACGTCGAGCACGCCCGAACCACCGCAACGGGAAAGCAACGAGGACCGGCCGCCCAACTACGCCGACAACCACGCCTATCGCATGTCGGCCGGGCTCAGTCCGGCCAAACGCGCCAAGGGAGAGGCGTCCGCGGCTCTCATTCAGCACGAACTGGAGAAGGCGCGAAAGGAGAGCGATGTCAGCGAGAAGCGGATCACCGCGGCCCTGGCACACCTCGGCTGCGGAACGGAGCACGGCGTCTACGTCGGGGACGGGTTCTACAGCGTTCACACGGGAGACGTCTGCGTGTCCGGGTACGTGACGGAGAAGGAGCTGACCATCCAGGTACACGGCGCCTACGCCGAACCCCAGCCGGGGACCGGTCCGTGCGTGGAAAACCGGGGAGGTCACTGAGCCGACCGGCCGCACGGACGGGCACGTGTCCCGAGGCCCGGCCACGGGCATGATCAATCGCATGAAAGTGGGCAAGCGGGACGACGCGAGCAACGGCACCGCAGGTGCCGATCCGACAATCGGCACCACCAAGCGAGGGAGCGACGAACCGGGCCGGATCCTGCACTGGAACTTCTTCATAGGCGGCCACCTGAGCGCCTCCGTACCCGTCCGCCTCGTCGAACGTACGCCCGAGGCCCAGCTCGTCTGGATGGAGGCAGGCACCCCGATGTGGCGCACGGCCCTGCCGCGCGGCACCACCCACCTGCGTGACATCGCCCCGCACAAGCGCCCGGCCGCCGGCTACCCCGTGATCGCAGGCCGGTGGCCGATGGGCAACGCCCTCTTCTACCAGCCGGCCGGCGCCGCGCATTCCGTTCTGTGGCTCTTCGGCCGCAGCCAGAAGTTCCGTGGCTGGTACGTCAATCTGGAGCGCCGCGTCCACCACGGCGACGACATCGACATCGCCGACCACGAGCTCGACATCAACGTGGCGCCGGACCGCAGCTGGCAGTGGAAGGACGAGGAGTCCTTCGCCGAGAAGACCGGCCATCCCGCGTACTGGACCGCCGAGGAGGCCACAGCCATCAGGACCGAGGGCGACAGGGTGGCCCGGCTCGCCGAGGCCGGAACCTTTCCTTTTGACGGGTCCTGGTGCGATTTCCAGCCTCCTTCGGCCTGGCGAACCCCGCGCCGTCCGCCGGTCCCCCGCCACCCCCTCCTCCAGCCCCCGACTGCCCCGACCTCCCCGCACCATCCCTGAACGGTGCGGGTCGGCGCCTGTCGCGGGTCTCGGTCAGGGCGGCGCGATGCCGATCATTGCCCGGCGTCACCCTCCGTGATACACAGAGTAATCAGACGCAAATCGCCCACACACCGATTCGATCCGCAGGTCAGGACGGCCAGACCGGTCATTTGTGCGAGATCCGGGTAAAGAGAGCCGTCAAGTCGTCGTACGAAAGCAGTTTCATCAGCGAAGATAGAGGCTGACCCACGCCGTGCGGCGCGGGCACCGAACTACCCAACAGGGGCGGTGACTTACATGATCCTGGCAGCTGAGAAGGGCGACATCACCACCATCATCGGCGGAATCGCCCCGAACTGGGGGCCGTTCGGGACCTTGGGAAACGAGGCCCGCGTAATGATCGAGGTCGTGATGGCGATCGCCATCCTGCTCTGCCTCGGCATCGCGGTCTGGGGCGCGGCGAAACAGCGCATCGGCGCGACCGCCCTGCGCGACACATTCAGCGCGGAACAGGGCAAGGGACTGATCGTCGCGGGCCTGACCGGTGTGTTCATCATCGGATCGCTGGGAACCGTGTTCACCATCGTCTACGGGATGGCTGTCTAACCAGCCGTCAGCCCGCACACCGGGGCACACCGGCCCCAGCTCCCACCATCCGTCCGTCGTGTCCACCGGCAGAGGTTGCGTCCCCCTGATGTCGACTCACCACACCGCGTCCACGCGGAAACCAACACGGCTACCGTCGTACCACGACACGGTTCAGACAACGGCTGAGGGGGCGTACGCGGCATGAGTCACGACGACGGCTACGGCAACGACTCGGGGCGTACGGGCGACGGCTACAGCACCATCGGCGGCACCCGCCAGACCCGCACCCGCCTCCCCGACCGCGAGGGCGCCGACGCCTACGGCCCCCGCCGCCCGGCCCGCAACTCACGCTCACTGGTCACGATCGTGGGCGTGATCGTCCTGCTGCTCGCGGCCATCGCCTTCGCCAACATGGGCGAGGGCGGCGGGAACGGCGGGGACGGCGCGTCGGGAAGCGACGGCAAGAAGGCGGGCGCGCAACCGACTGCGGCTACGGGGACGAAGCCGGTGACCGGGAAGAACGGCGAGATTCCGTCGGGGTTCGCGCATGACGAGCAGGGGGCGCAGAGCGCGGCGTCCAACTTCGCGGTGGCGCTCGGATCGGCCGGCATGTTCAACCCGGTCTCTCGTCAGACGATCGTGCAGACCACGCACGACCCGTCAGTCGTCGACAAACTGGTCGCTGATCTGAACACGGCTTACTCCCCGGGGTTCCTCAAGAACATCGGCCTGAATGAGGGTGGCAGCGCACCGGAGGGTCTGACGTTTGTCTCACGAACGGTCCCAGTGGGCACCAAAGTGGTCGACTCCGACCGCGACACAGCAACCATTGAGGTCTGGTGCACCGGCCTGGTCGGCATGGCCGGACAAGGGTCCACGAAGCCCGTGACCGAGACCTGGTTCACGATCTCGGAGAAGCTCAAGTGGGTCGATAACGACTGGAAGATCGAATCGTCCAGCCAGACAGAAGGACCTACCCCTGTCAGCGGTGACAATCGGGCTTCGTCTGCCGATGAGATCGCCGGAGCAGTCGAGGGATACGGAGGCTTCGTCTATGCCCGCTAACCGGCGCCCCGGCGCACGCGTCCTGACCGCTCTGGGCAGCCTGCCCGCCATGGCGATCCTGCTGGCCTCGCAAGCCGCCGCCGCCCCATCGCCGTCGCCCTCTCCCAGCGAGAAGGCCGACGCAGGGTGCGACCTCATTGTCGGGCTTGCCAAGGACTACTGCGAAGGCGACTTCTCCCCCGGCTCGTCCACCCCCGACGGCACCGACTCCGCCCTGGACCCCCTCACCTCCCTGGGCCGCGGCTGTGCCGACGCCGCGGCGTGGATCGTGGGCAAGCTCAGCGAGGCCGTCAAAAGCACCGCAAACGTCGACTTCACCAACACCCGCTTCCTCCAGCAGTACGCGATCGTCTTCGCCGCCTCCACCGTGCTGACGCTCGTCCTGTGGCTCCTCGCCGTCGCCAAGCGCGCGATCCGCGGAGTGCCGCTCACCACCGCGATCTCCGAAGCCATCGGGTTCCTGTGGCTCACCGTCCTCGCATCCGCGTTCACGCCGCTGATCCTCTACACGATCGTCTCCGCCACCGACGGCGTCACCGAGGTCATCTCCTCGTCCTCCGGCGGGCAGACCGACGTCTTCTTCGGGTCGTTCGCCGACGCTCTCAAGAAGGACTCCGACATCGGCGGCGGCCCGATCATGCTGATCGTCGTCTCGCTCGTGTCCATCCTCGCCGCAGGCATCCTCTGGCTGGAACTCGTGATCCGCGCCGCCCTGCTCTACGTCGGCGCCCTCCTCGGAACAGCCGTCTACGCGGGCCTCGTCGACAAGAACATGTGGGGACACGTACGACGCTGGGCGGGCATCATGATCGCCGTGATCATGGTGAAGCCGGTCATCGTCATCGTGCTCGCCCTGGCAGGCGCCCTGTCCTCGGACGACGGACCCGACGCCTTCTCGGCAGTGGTGTCCGGGCTGGCCATCATCCTGCTCGCGATCTTCGCCTCCGGCATGATCTACCGCTTCGTCCCCGGCTTCGGCGA
Source organism: Streptomyces sp. NPDC026062 (assembly GCF_055568375.1). Taxonomy (NCBI): domain Bacteria; kingdom Bacillati; phylum Actinomycetota; class Actinomycetes; order Kitasatosporales; family Streptomycetaceae; genus Streptomyces; species Streptomyces sp. NPDC026062. The sequence goes on along the minus strand of NZ_JBVHOQ010000057.1, from coordinate 9,994 downwards.
CGAGATCCAGGGCGCCCGGACCAACCGCAAGCAAGCCACCGACGGCTCCCAGGCCGCCGCGATGATCAGCTCCCCCGCCGCTCTCGTCTCCCAGGGCATCAAGACCCACAGCAGCCGCGGCGGCGGCCAGGACGGCGGCGGCAACAGCGGCGGCGGACGCCCCGCCAACCCGGTCAGCGGCGGAGTCGCCGCACACAGCTCCCGCAACTCCGGGAGCGGGGTCGGCGGCGGATCTGTCCCCTCCGCCGCACCTCCGCCCCGCAGCGGTTCGGGCCCCACCTCCGGCACCCCGCACGGCAGCCGGAGCTCACGCGGTGGATCGGGCCGATCCGGCGGATCCGGCAGTTCCGGTAACAACAGCACAGGAGGTGGCGGGCGTTGAGCACGCAGTCCCATCCGATCACGCCCCGCCGTACGTATCTCATCGGCCGCGCCCGGCCGAACGCGATCGTCGGCAAGAACCGCGAGACGGGCGAGATCGCCCTGATCATCGGCGGCGCGTTCCTCGGCATGATGAGCGGGCTGCTCGTCCCGGTCCTCTCCCTGCGGATCGTGCTGCTCACCGGCTTCCCACTGCTCGCCCTGGCGATCGTCTACGTCCCGTACAAGCACCGGACCTTCTACAAATGGTTCGAGATCAACCGCAGTTTCAAGCGCTCCCTGCGCCGCGGTACGTCCTACCGCTCCTCCGCCATGGAGGCGGGCGTCGGCTCCGACGGGCGTGAGGTCGAGATCGGGCCGCCCCCCGGCATCGGCCGGATCAACTGGCTGGCTGCCCCCTTCGGGCCGGACGAGATCGCCGTACTGCTGCACGCCGACCGCCGCACCGTCACCGCGGCCATCGAGATCGAGGGGCCCGGCGTCGGGCTGCGCGACAGCGAGGACCAGGAAGCGCTCGTCGACCGCTTCGGCACCCTGCTCAAGCACGTCGCCAACGGCGACGGCTTCGTGACCCGCATCCAGATGCTCGCCCGCACCCTGCCCGCCGACCCCGACGCCCACGCCAAGGACGTCGCCCAGCGTGGCGACAAGGCCTCCCCGGACTGGCTCCAGGAGTCCTACGACCAGCTCCAGTCGATGGTCTCCACCTCCAGCGAGCAGCACCGCGCCTACCTCGTCGCCTGCATGCACTTCAACCGCGAGCTCGCCGCCGAGGCCCACGCCATGGCCCGCGCCGCCCGCCCGCAAGCCGGACGCAAGATCGACCGGGACGCCGGTCTCGCCGTCGTCATGGCGCGCGAGCTCACCGACATCTGCGCCCGCCTCGCCGAGGCCGACATCCGGGTCCGCCAGCCGCTCGGCCAGAGCCGGCTCGCCTCCCTCGTCCACTCGATGTACGACCCCGACCACCCCATCGACCACATCCAGGCCATGACCAAGCGCAACGCCTGGCCGGCCGAACTCGACGCCGTCGAGCCGACGTTCCTCCAGGCCAAGACCCGCGAGTCGTCCACCCGCGCACCCTGGTGCCACTCCACCGCCTGGGTGAAGGAGTGGCCGATGACGCCCGTGGGGGTCAACTTCCTCGCCCCGCTCCTGGTCCACACACCCGACGTCATCCGCACGGTCGCGGTCTGCATGGACCTCGAACCCACCGAGATCGCCATCGAGCGGATGCTCACCGAGAAGACCAACGACGAGGCCGAAGCCAGCCGCCAGGCCAAGATGAACCGCACCGTCGACCCCCGCGACATCGCCGCCCACGGCCGGCTCGACCAGCGGGGTGAAGATCTCGCGAGCGGCGCGGCCGGAGTGAACCTCGTGGGGTACATCACCGTGTCGTCGCGCTCACCCGAGTCCCTCGCCCGCGACAAGCGGACCATCCGGGCCTCGGCGGGCAAGTCGTATCTGAAGCTGGAGTGGTGCGACCGCGAGCACCACCGCGCGTTCGTGAACACCCTGCCGTTCGCCACCGGAATCCGGCGCTAACCCACCAGTCCGCGACACCGAGAGGGAGGTCAGTCACGCCATGCGAGATCCGCTGTCCGCGTTGTCGGACGCCTTTACCGCCTTCCTCTTCGGGAAGGTGGAGACGACCCGGCTGCCCGTCCGCACCTCCACCGGACAGGCCCAGGCGGTCTACCTGCCCACCGCCGCCCCCGGCCTCGGCGACTCCGGCGTGATCATCGGCCGCGAGGTGTACTCCGGCAAGGGCTACATCTACGACCCCTTCCAGCTGTACGGGCAACAGCTCCCCGCCCCGCACTGGCTGGTGCTCGGCGAGTCCGGCAACGGCAAGTCCGCGCTGGAGAAGACCTACGTGCTCCGCCAGCTCCGCTTCCGCGACCGCCAGGTCGTCGTCCTCGACGCCCAGGGCGAGGACGGCGTCGGCGAATGGAACCTCATCGCCCAGGAACTGGGCCTGACCCCCATCCGCCTCGACCCCACCTCCGCGCTCAACGGCGGCATCCGCCTGAACCCGCTCGACCCCTCGATCACCACCACCGGCCAGCTCGCCCTGCTGCGCACCATCATCGAAGTCGCCATGGGCCACGGGCTCGACGAACGTTCCGGCTTCGCGCTCAAGGTCGCGCACGCCTATGTGAACGAGACGACGACCGACCGTCAGCCCGTGCTGATGGACATCGTCGACCAGCTCCGCCACCCGGAGCCGGAATCCGCTCAGGCAATGAACGTGGACATAGACGACGTACGGGCCTGGGGCCTGGACGTCGCCCTCGTCCTGGACCGGCTCGTCGACGGCGACCTGCGCGGCATGTTCGACGGACCGACGTCCGCGGGCATCGACCTCGACGCCCCACTGATCGTCTTCGACCTCTCGCACATCGACCGCAACTCCATCGCCATGCCGATCCTGATGGCGATCGTCGGCGTGTGGCTGGAACACACCTGGATCAGGCCCGATCGGAAGAAACGCATCTTCCTGGTCGAGGAGGCCTGGCACATCATCAACTCGCCCTTCGTCGCCCAGCTCTTCCAGCGCCTGCTGAAGTTCGGCCGCCGCCTCGGACTCTCGTTCGTAGCAGTCGTCCACCACCTCAGCGACGTGGTCGACGGAGCCGCGGCACGGGAAGCGGCGGCCATCCTGAAGATGGCCTCGACCCGCACGATCTACGCCCAGAAGGCCGACGAGGCGAGAGCCACCGGCCGGGTCCTGGGGCTGCCCCGATGGGCGGTCGAGATCATCCCCACACTCACCCCCGGCATCGCCGTCTGGGACGTCAACGGCAACGTACAGGTCGTCAAGCACCTGATCACCGAGGCCGAGCGCCCCCTCGTCTTCACCGACCGCGCCATGACCGAGTCCTCAGCCGCAGAAGCCGCCGATCTCCTCCCGGAAGACGTACGCGCCGCCGAACTGGAGGCGGAGCAGCGTGCGGAACGCATCGAGAACCAGCAACGGCTGAACGAGTCGTCCGAGTCAACGGTGGCATGACATGGCGGGTGCGGGGCGCGGCAACGTACGCGGCGGCAACGGCAGGACCGGAAGGGAACCCCAAAACGGACCCCAAAACGGAACCGGAACCGGAAACGGCAGCGGCGGAGGCATCCCCGACGGACTCCTGATCGGACTGCTGCTCTTCCTGCTCGGGCTCACGCTGCTGGCCTGGACGGCCACCGGCCTGGCCGGCCTCCTCGCCCACGGCAGCTGGCCGGAGGGCGTCACCCTCGCCGAGACCCCGTTGGCCATGCGCCGGCTGGTGGAGGCCCCGCACGACCTGCCGGCCGCCTGGCCGACCACCCCGGCCGACGAGCTCTCCGGATACGGACTGTTCTGGGGCCTGTTCATCGGCCAGCTGATGGTGCTGGTGGTGCTGACCGTTTTCGTCATGGGAGTGATCGCCCGCTGGCGAGGCGTACGGGAACGGCAACGCGCCGAGCGGCTGGAAGCCACCCACGCCGACCCCCCGCAGGAGTACGCGTACGAGCCCCGGACCCCCCACCCGGCACCGGCACCGGCACCGGCACCAAATCCAGCACCGGTCCCCCGCCACGCACCCACCACCGGCCCACTCACCGAGCCGCCCATCGCCACCCAGGCCGACGCCGCCCCGCCCAACGCCACCCAGGCCGACGCACCCCCTCTCACCCCGGCCCCGGCCCCGACCCCGGCGATGGCTTCCCACCCGCCCGCCGTCCCCTCCCCCCGGACGCCCCGCGTCGTCTACGGCTCCGCCCCCACCCGCCGGCCCACCGCGGTCCAGGCCATCCGCGAGGCGGACGGCCCCGTGCTCGTCGTCACCTCCGACCCCAGCATCTGGGCCGAGACCAAGGACGCCAGGGCCAAGCTCGGTCCGGTGCTCGTCTACGACCCCGGCCACCTCTGCGACACCCCGGCCCGGCTCCACTGGTCCCCCACCAGTGGCTGCGAACAGCCCGACCGCGCCGCCGAGCGCTCCGCCGCGCTCCTCGCCCCCGTACGGCCGCAGTCCCGCATCGACGCGGCGACGGCCGACACCGCGGAAACCCTCCTGCGGTGCTGGCTCCACGCCGCAGCCATCGACGGCCGCCCCTTCCGCCAGGTCCACCGCTGGGCCATCGGCGGCAGCGCACACGAACCGGTGCGCCTGCTCCGTACCCACCCCAAGGCGGCCTCCGGAGTCGCCGGCCTGCTGGAGTCCGCGCTCACCGCCCATCCCGAACGACGCGAGATGGCACAGGAACTGACCGTACGGGCCTTCGGCGCCCTGTCGTCGGTCCACATCCGGGACGCCTGCACACCGAACCGCGCCGACGCGCTCGCGCTGGAATCTTTCGCGGACGAAGGGGGCAGCCTCTACATGGTCGGTGAACCCATCGAGAACCCGCGCCCGGGCCCCGGGGCGATGCCCCTGCTCACCGCGCTCGCCTCAGACGTGGTCGACCGCGGCCGCCGCAAGGCAGCCCGGTCATCCGACGGCCGGCTCGACCCGCCCATGACACTCGTCCTCGACGACGTCGCGGCCGTCGCCCCACTGCCGCGACTGCCCGAGCTGCTGGCAGCCGGCGAGAAGCAGGGCCTCCCCACCCTCGCTCTGCTCCGCTCCCCCGAACAGGCACGCGCCCGCTGGACCCAACAGCTCCGGACCCCGACCACGCTCTGAACCGGGGCCCCGGCCCCAACCGGCCAGACCCCGGCCAGACCCCGGCCAGACCCCGGACGGAAGCCAGGCACACACCCGGGCAGCCCCCCAGGCCTGACCGGCGCTGCAACGGCAGCGACAAACCCTCGAACGCGCACGCCAAATGCCACCAGGCGCGCCCATCCGCCTCCATCCGCCTCCATCCGCCTCCATCCGCCTCCATCCGCCTCCATCCGCCTCAGGGACGCGCGACGGCGTACTCCAGTTCCCTGGCCGTCGGGTCACCCGGCATCGGCACGCTCTCCCCCGTCGGCACGAACCCGATCCGGCGGTAGACCGCCGCCGCCCGCGGGTTGGCCTCGTGCACATACAGCCGTACTCGCTCGATCTGCGGCTCACCCAGCGACCACGCCCAGTCCATCCCGGCCCGGAACAACTCCTCCGCCAGTCCCCTGCCGCGCGCCTCGGGCCGCACGAACACCGCGACCACGTGCGCCTGGTGGACCGCCGTCGCCACACCGAACCGCACTTCGTCGTCCGGCCGCTCGATCAGCACACTCACCGTGCCCGCCCAGCCGCCGTCGGGCGCCTCGGCGACGAACTGCCGCACCCGGCCCGCACCCTCCTCCGAACCGCCGAGCGTCCGCTCCCGCCAGAAGTCGTCGCTGCGCTCGCGGCCCTGCTCGTACGTCTCCAGGAACGCCACCGGAGCCACCGGGTCCTGAAGCGCGGCCAGCCTGAGTTCCTTCGCAGACTGCCACTCGTCGGCCCGCACCACTCGTATCACGTAGTCCATGGGCCGATCCTGACCTGCGGCGGAAGGCCGTGCAAACACATTCGGCCGACGCCGAAGCGTCGTACCCCGGTACTACGCCCGCCGCCACGTCCCGCCCCAGGTCCGACGCCCGCCCGCCGCCCGCTCCGTAGCGTCGACCGCATGATCAGGGCATACGAACTCACCAAACGGTACGGCGATGTCACCGTCGTCCAGGACCTCGACTTCACCGTCCGGCCCGGCACCGTGACCGGCTTTCTCGGCCCGAACGGCGCCGGAAAGTCCACGACCATGCGCATGCTCCTCGGCCTGGACGCACCCACCCGCGGCCGCTCCACAGTCGGCGGACGCGCGTACGCCACCCACAGCGCGCCCCTCACCGAAGTCGGCGCCCTGCTGGAGGCCCGCTCCGTCCATCCCGGCCGGACCGCCTTCCACCATCTGATGGCACTCGCCCACACCCACGGCATCCCGCGCAGCCGCGTCGAACACGTTCTCGGCCTGGCCGGGCTGAGCGATGTGGCCGGAAAGCGGGTCAAGGGGTTCTCGCTCGGCATGGGCCAGCGGCTCGGCATCGCCGCGGCCCTGCTCGGCGATCCCGCCACCCTGATCCTCGACGAACCGGTCAACGGCCTCGACCCGGAGGGCGTGCTCTGGATCCGCAACCTGCTCACGTCCCTTGCCGCACAAGGCCGTACGGTCTTCATCTCCTCGCACCTGATGAGCGAGATGTCCCTCACTGCCGACCATCTGGTCATCATCGGACGTGGCCGCCTCCTCGCCGACACCGCGGTCGCCGACTTCGTCACCACGGCAGGTGGCGGCGCCGTCAAGGTCGTCACCCCACAGGCCGCAGCCCTGAGAGACCTCCTACACGGCCCCGGCATCGACATCACGAACACCACAGCCACCACAGCCACCACAGCCACGGAACCAGGCCGCCCAAGGACCCCCAGCACCGAACCCGGCCAACTGGAGATCCGAGGCACGGACGCCGCCCACATCGGACGCATCGCCGCAGCCCACGCCACCCCGCTGTACGAACTCACCCCACTCGCCGCCTCACTGGAGCAGGCCTTCATGGACCTCACCCAGGACTCGGTCGAGTACCGGATCACCACCCCCGAACCCCCCGAACCTGCCAAACCCGCCGAACCCGCCGAACCCGCCGATCTCACCGAACCCACCGGAGCCCCCGCATGACCACCGCGACTCCCACCCCGACCCCGCCCTCGCTCCCCACCCCCACTCACGCCCTTCCGCCCTACCGCGTCACTCCGGCCCGGGTGCTGCGCTCCGAATGGCACAAGCTCCGCACCCTGCGCTCCAGCTGGATCACTCTGGGCTCGGCGGCCGCACTGATCCTCGCTGTCGGCATCGTCATGGGCACGACCTACACGTCCGGCGGCGACGCGGATGTCGACACCGTCATCCTGGTCCTCTACGGCACCACGCTCGGCACGCTCTGCACGATGGTCCTCGGCGTCCTCGTCACCGCAGGCGAGTACTCCTCCGGCATGATCCGTGCCTCGCTCACCGCTGTCCCGCGCCGGCTGCCGGTCCTGTGGGCCAAGGCGGCCGTCTTCACCGCCACCGTTCTCGGCACCCTGCTGGCCACCTCACTGCTCACGTTCGTCGTCGCGCAGTTCTTCCTCCACGACACGGACCAGGCTGCCTCCCTCAGCGACCCCGGTGTGCTCCGGGCCATCGCGGGGAACGCCGTCGGGGCCACTCTTCTCAGCCTCATCGCCCTGGGCCTCGGCGCCCTGCTCCGCTCGGTGCCGGGCGCGATCGGCGCCTTCATCGGAGGCGTGATGGTCCTGCCCGAAGTGCTCACCATGCTCCCGTACGACGCGGTCGAATCGGCCGTCCGCTACTTCCCCACCCAGGCCGCCGGCGTGCTGGGCTCCGCCACACCGCTCCCCGACGCCGCCTCCGCCGGCGGGGCCCTGCTCGCCCTCGTCCTGTGGGCTGCGGCCACACTGATCGCAGGGGGCACCCTGCTGCGACGCCGCGACGCATGACACGGACGGGACCGGACAGGACAGGACGCGAGGAAGGACGGCGAGGAATGACGAGTGACGAGTGACGAACCAGTGACGCACGACGACACGAACCGACCGCCCGCCGGCAACTCCCCCCTCACCGGCCACATGCAGCGCCTGCTCCAACGTGTCCGCGCCTCCGACAGCCGTCGGCCGCTCGTGTGGGACGGACTGCTCACGGCGTTCTGGGTGCTGTTCGCCGTCCTCGACGTCTCGTCCGGCGGCTGGCGCACGGTCGCCGTCGACCCGCACGTCGCGGAGCCGCTGGTGCTCACGATGAGCGTGGCGTTCTCCGCCCCGCTGCTGTGGCGCCGCAGCCATCCACTGACCGTGCTGGTGTTGATGGCTCCGTTCGCCCTGGTCAACGTATGGACGGGGGCGGTCATTCAGGCCGCTTTCCTCCAGGAGATCGTGGTTTTCAACATCGCGCTCCGACAGCGGATGCGCACGCTGGCCTGGTCGGGCGCGGTCGTCCTCGCCCCGCTCGTGATCGGCTCGGTCCACTTCCCGGACGACTGGAACCGGCTCTTCATCCCCCACCTGTACGCGTTCGCGTTCGCCTCGCTGGTCGGCATCGTGGTGCGTACGCGCAAGGAGTACACGAAGGCCCTCGTCGACCGCGCCAACCGGCTCGAACTCGAGCGCGACCAGCAGGCCCGACTCGCGGCGGCCGCCGAACGGACGCGGATCGCCCGGGAGATGCACGACATCATCGGGCACAACCTCTCGGTGATCACGGGCCTCGCGGACGGCGGTGCCTACGCCGCGGCCAAGAACCCGGAACGGGCCGCCCAGGCCTTGGACGCCATCGGCACCACCAGCCGCCAGGCACTCGCCGAACTCCGCCGTCTGCTGGGCGTCCTGCGCGACGCCCCGGACCCGGCCGACCGCACCCCGCAGCCCACGCTCGACGACGTCGACGCCCTGATCGCAGGCGTACGCAGCGCAGGGCTCCCCGTACGCCTGCACCTTCGCGGTACACCCCCGGCCCTCCCGCCCACCCCTGGGCGTCAACTGACGGTGTACCGGGTGGTGCAGGAAGCGCTGACGAACACACTGAAGCATGCGAAACCGGCCCCTGCCCTGGCGGCAGAGGTCACTCTGACGTACGGTCCGGCGGAGCTGGAGGTCCTGATCACGGACAACGGCTGCCCACACCCCACAACCGGCCCGCCCGACGGCGCCGGTCAGGGCATCACGGGAATGCGCGAACGCGCCTCTCTGTACGACGCCGCACTCGAAGCGGGCCGGCCGACCGCCACAGACACCGGCTGGCGGGTACGGCTCCGACTCCCCCTGGAGGACTCCCCCTCGTGACGACCGTGCTCATAGCGGACGACCAGCCGATGCAACGCTTCGGATTCCGCATGCTGCTGGAGAGCCAGGACGACATGACCGTCGTCGGCGAGGCCGCCAACGGCCATGAAGCCCTCCAACTGGTCGCCCGGCACCAGCCGGACGTCGCCCTGATGGACATCCGCATGCCCCTGCTCGACGGCATCGAGGCCACCCGCCGCATCATCAGGGCCGGCTCCCGTACGCGCATCCTCATCGTCACCACATTCGACCTGGACCGCTATGCGTACGACGGTCTGCGCGCCGGCGCCAGCGGCTTCCTGATCAAGGACGTGCTGCCGGAGGAGCTCCTCTCCGGGATCCGCGCGGTGGCCGGCGGAGACGCGGTGGTCGCCCCGAGCCTGACCCGTCGTCTCCTGGACGCCTACGTCCAGCACTTGCCGACCGATCCCGGCGGACCCACGACCCCGGACGCACGGATCGCGAAACTGACCGACCGGGAGCGGGAGATCCTCACCGTCATCGGTCAGGGCTGGAGCAACACGGAAATTTCCGAACGCTTCCACGTGGCGGAATCGACGGTGAAAACACATGTCTCGCGAATCCTGGCAAAGACGGGGGCCAGGGACCGTGTCCAGGCGGTCATCCTGGCGTACGACACCCACTTGGTGACGGCAGGCTGAGCCCCACCTCTTCTGACGACCAAATCCGGTCGTGAACGCAGAAGAGCCCCGTGCCACAAGGGCACGGGGCTTTTCTACAATGATTGTTCGGCGGCGTCCTACTCTCCCACAGGGTCCCCCCTGCAGTACCATCGGCGCTGAAAGGCTTAGCTTCCGGGTTCGGAATGTAAC
>NZ_JBVHOQ010000056.1:0-40612 GCF_055568375.1 Streptomyces sp. NPDC026062 | reverse complement strand
TGTTGATGTCGCAATCCACACCGAACCCGGAAGGCCCTCACTCGTTCAAGATCACCCCACCGTGAAACCTGTCACCAACCTCCGTGGACAGAACACCTAGTTCGCGCTGGGCGGCGGCTTCCTTGAGGAGCTGGTGGGGTTTGTGGCCGCCTGCTTCGGCGTCGGCGAGGACGGTGGCGAGGGCCGGCCAGGCGGGGTCGGTGAGGATGCGGTCGGCGTGGTCGGGCACGGCCGCTCGGACGTCATGGGTCAGGGTCCGGCTGGCCTGGTCGCTCGGCCGGCGAGCGGCAAGGTTGTCGATGACCGGGACGAGCGCATGGTCGGCGGCTGTCTGGAGGTTGTGAAGGGTTTGGCGGGCTGCTTTGGCCTGGTGGGCGTGGTTCTTCGCTTCGTGCCAGCGGGCGGCGATGATCGTGGCCCAGACGAGGGCGGCGAGCAGGGCGGCGAAGGTGCTGCCGTCGGGGCCGGTGGTGGTGTGGGCGATGTCGCGGGTCGCGCGGCGCAGGGTGTGGGCGGCCTGGTGCTCGGCTCGGATCTGGGAGCGCTGGGCGCGGGCGAATGTCCGTGCTGCGGTGCGTAGTTCGGCTCGGGAGTGGTCAGGTGCCTTCTGGGCGGTGGCCTCGATGAGTTCGCCGAGTGCCGTGATGTGGGCCTGGGCGTGGGTGTCGTCAGCCATGTCGGAGTTGAGGATGTCGACGGCATCGGTGGCCTGGTGCCAGGGGGTGGTGGGGCGCTGGCGGCGTGCGGTGGGGTGTTCCTCGGGTGCGGTGGTTTCCAGGCGGGCCTTGAGCTTGGGGAGGGTGAGGTCGGGGGCGATCTTTCCGCCAGGGTGGAAGATCTGTTCGCCGTCTTTGTTGAGGTCGCCGGGGCGGCCGGCGGCGTAGCCGAGGAGGTCTCCGGACGGTCCGCGGCGGGGCTTGATCGCGATGCCGTCGGCTTCGAGGTAGGTGAGGAGTTCTTCCGTGTTGCCGGCGTGGGGGATGGCGGCGCGGATGCGGTCCTGGAGCCAGTCGCGGCTGGTCTGGTCCCAGCCGAGGTGTTGGGCCTTGTGCATCTCTGCCTGGGTGGGGCGCTTTCCGGCGGTGCGGTCGCCCTTCTTCAGCTGGCGAAGGCCGTAGTCGGTCTCGATCTGGCGGCAGGCGTCGCCGACGCGGATGCCGCTGCCGTGGAGTTTGGGGCGGCGGCCGTCTTCGCGGACGGTGGTGGCGAGGATGTGGATGTGGTCGTCCGCGTGGCGTACGGCGATCCAGCGGCAGCCGAGGTCGTCGCCGGGCGGGGCGATGCCGGCGGCTTCGACGATGCGCTGGGCGATGTCGGCCCACTTGGTATCGGAGAGTTGCCGGTCCTCGGGGGCTGCGCGGACGGGGCAGTGCCAGACGTGGTCGGTGATCTTCTTCCCGAACTCGCTGTTCCGGAGGTGCACGGGTTCGTCGAGGTGGTGGGCGAGCTGGGTGAGGGTGGCGTCCGGGTTCCGGCCGGGGTCGGGCATGCCGAGCGTGGCGAAGCCGGCGATGATGTGCGGGTCGAGGTGCTCGTCGTGGCGGCCGGGGCCGTAGAGGTAGGCGAGCAGGCCACGGGTGTTGGTACCGGCTGGTTTGATGGCGGCGATCACGCGGCCTGCTCCTTCTCCGTCTCGGCGGGGGCACGCAGGGCTCGGGCGATCAGGTCCAGCAGGTGGTGGAGCTCGTCGAGACGGTCACGTACGTCGGGCGGGGTGCGGTCGCTGTTGAGGGCGCGGGCGATCTGGTTGATGTTGACGCCGATCCGGTTGAGCTCGCGCAGTACCTGGGCGCGGAACATGTGGGTGCGGCGGCGGTCCTCGGACAGCGGCAGGTTCGCCGTGAACCGGCCGGTGATGAAGGCGAGGGCGATGTCCGCGGTGAAGCCGGATTCCCCTTTGTAGCCGTGCTCGGCTGCGGCCTCCTGGAGCGCGGCGTGCTCGTCGCCGGTGAAGCGCAGCGGTCCGACACGGACGGTCCGCTTGGTGCCGGTGAAGCGGCGGATCGTCGGCTGCACGCTCTGCGGTGCTCGTTCGCCCGCCGTCGGTTCGGTGGCGGGTGCGGGGCTAAGGATCTGCTGCTGGACGGCGTGGAGCTCGTCCTGGTCAGAGCCGCCCTCGGCCCCGACCTCCCGGCCCAGCGCCTCCTGGTGCTGGGCCGTCTCCGCCACCCCTGGGGCGGAGATCCCCGAAGACCGGCCTTGAGTCGGACTCGGGGTACTACTGGCTCCGCCCGGGTCAGCCCGTCCAAACGCCTGCCGCAAACGGTCCAAGATCCTGGACGACTTCGCCGGCGACGGACGTGCGCCGGGGGTACCGATGGGGTGGCGGTCGTGCATCACGATCTGTTTCTCCGTGAGGGGGGTGAGGAGCTAGCCGGGGCGCGGGCTGCGGGCCTTTGGGACGGGACTTCAAATTCCGGTCGGCCACGAGGATCGTCAGCTGCCGGTCGGGATGGATCCGGCCTCGGTATCGAACTCGGGCCGAAGGGCGTTCATCACTTCGGTCAGCCGTTTACCGCTGACCGAAAGTCCCTTGTCCCGTATGGCCTGCTGGACGATCGCCCGCGTGAGGCTCCTCTTCTCGGCGACGGCGATGCGGCCTATCTCAACCAGTTCATCGAGAGTGGCGCCGGGCGGTCGACCACCGCGTGCCTTGCTCTGCGGAACTGTTCGTTGGGGTTCCGGTCGCTGAACGGAACTACCGGCCACCGAATCAGGGACTTGATCAGGAACAGGAACCGGACGGTCGGTGGGCTCGGCCACGAGCTGGTGGAGCTGCCGCATCAGGACGCCGAAGGCGAGGAGGGCGGCGCTTGGCGGGACTGCGGCGACGACGTAGTCGAGCCAGTGCGCAGTGGGGGAAGCGTCGGCTCCGCTCACGCCCGCCACATTGAGCGCGATGGAACCGACCGACCCGATGGTGGTGATGGCGATGGCCCATCGGTCGGTCACCTGGCGCAGACCCGCACGGAGCATGAGCAGCTCGCCCGCGATGATGAAGGCGTCCAGGGTGGCAGGCCATGTCCATCGTCGCGCGGGGAAGCCGCTGAGCCCATGCTGCCCTGCGACCTCGGCGAGGTGCGCGTACGAGAGCCAGAAGGCGCCGATGGTAAGGGCGACGATGACCCCTCCGGCCGCCGCGAGCGCGTATCGCTCGGTGCTCTGCTTGGTCATGCCCGCGCTCCCGTCGCAGTGGCGACAAGCGCTGGGGTGGTGTCGGCCGGGGATGTGGTGACGAGCAAGGGTGGTTCTCCACGGGCTGTGAGGGCGGAGGCGTCTACGCTGCCCCCTCTCCAAGGAGGGGGCAGCGCGTACGCGCCCAGGGTGTGAATGCGCCGTTCGATGGCGCGTAAGCGTCTGATCTGCGGTTTCCCGAGATTCGTACGCGGCGGAGGCGGTGCGTACACGCCCTCGGCGGGTCGGGGCGCGTACGGCACCGCGTACGGGTCCGCCGGTCAGGAAACGGCGATCATGTGGCGGGTGACGGCCTTCCATCGGGTTGCTTGGCCGCCCCCGGTGCCGCCGCCGGCACCGGTCTCCTGGGCAGCGAGCCCGCTCTTGGTGAGGTTCTCCAGGCGACGCCGCGCCCTGGCGATGTCCGCCGCGACGGGCTTGTCCTCGCCGGTGACCTGCGTGGCGAGCTGGCGGGCGGTGAGGCCGTGGGAGCCCGCCTGCCGCAGGAGGGTCAGCGGGTCGAGGCTCGTGTCGACGCGCGACGTACCACGGGGGTGGTCGTGGATGACCGGCAGCGGGCCGATCTCGTCGTTGATGGTCTTGAGGTGATGGAGGTGGACCACCGGGTCCCCGGCCGCGCCGCTGAGGAACAGAACGCTCCCCGCGCCCGCAGTGAACCAGGCTGAACCGTAGACCTGGTCGAGGACAGGGCGCTGGGTGCGCGAGGCGTCGGGGCCCTGCTTGCGCTGGTGGTGCAGTTCGAGAAGCTCGACGCCGTCGCGCAGGAGCTGCTGGCGGGCGTTGTTGTACGCGAGGCCGGCCTCGTCGTCGGTGAGCTTGCCGACCACGTCCTTGAGGCTGTCGATCACCACGGTGTCCGCACCGTGCTCGGCGGCCAGCTCGGCGAGGAGCTGAGGCTCGGTGTTGAGCGAGGCGGGCAGTGGTCCCGACCAGAAGACCAGGCGCCGACCCAGGATGTCCCGGTCGGCCTGGTGCACGACCCGGGTGAAGGCTCGGGCGAGCTGGCTGGGCCGGTCCGCTGCGATGTAGAGGACCTTCTCCCCCTCGCGTACGGGCATGTCCAGGACCTGGGCGAGCAGGCCGAGGCGGGCGAGGACGATCTGCTGGGCGATCGTCGACTTCCCGACGCCGGGAGGCCCGACGAGCATCAGGCTTTCACCCGATGCCCAGGCCGCTTTTCCCGGCGTCCCCCACACGGGTTCGGTGGTGGTGGGGGTGTCGGTGACGAAGGACCAGCCGTCCACGGCGTACCGCTGGAGTCGCCCGCCCGAGCTGTGGCGGGCTCGGTCGGCGGCCTCGCTCAGCGATGCCGCCAGCAGGCTTCGTACCTCCGCCGGGTCGGCTCCCGGCGCGGTGGCGCCTTGGAGCACGCGCAGCGCCGTGGACTGCAGGGCACGCAGGTCGGCGTGGCTGCGGATGATGTCCGCGTAGTACGTGGCACCTGAACCCACGGTTGCCGAGGCCGCCAGGGAATGCAGGTATGGCGAGCCGCCCACGCGCGTGAGGTCGCCGGTGGTCTTCAGCTGGTGCGACAGCGCGATCGCGTCGGTCGGCGCTTCCCGCCTGCGCAGCTCCAGCAAGGCGTGCCAGATCGTGGTGTGCGCGGGACGGAAGAAGTCGCCCGGTTCCAACGCCTGCCGGACCTCGTCGATGGCCGCGCTGTGGAACATGCAGGCCCCGAGCACGGCGGCCTCGGCGTCGGCGTCGTGGGGCTGGGGGGCCGTGACGCCGATCGCGTCCTGCGGGCCGGTGTGGGGGTGAGCGGATGGTGCTTGCCACTGCGGGGTCGTACCCTGGGGCACTGAGCTTCCTTGTCTCGGGCCGATACGGACTGGCAGGTCCCGGCACCGTGTAGATCGTTTGGGCGGTCGTCTTGGGAGTAGCAGCGGCCTTGGTGCTCCAACACCGGGGCCGCTTTTCTGCGTGGTGGCTCAGGCAGCCGTTTCGTATCGCGACGCGGTCATCAGGTCGGCCAGCCGTGCCGCGCTGTGAGGGCTGATCGTCGTGGTGAAGCCGGCGCAGACACGCCGCAGGGCCTGGGCTCGGGCTTCCTCGTGTCGTGCGGTTCGGGTCGTGGTGGCGGTTGTCGGTGCTGGGGTCGCCTGGGGCGGCGGGCGCACGGGCAGCTCCTTGCGGCCGGTGCGGGGATGGCAGTCCCCGCACCGCGTGAGGTCGTCGGGCGGTCGGTTGCATCGCGCTGCGTCCAGGTGCTCCAACACCTGTGGCCGCGCGTGCCGCGCTCATGGCCGACTGGCAGGCCGTCCGAACGCGACGCCCTTAAGTTTCCGGAGGATCGCCGGTTGGGTGAACCGGCGATCTCGTGGATAATCCGCCCCCGCCCGAGCCTGCCCGGCCCTCAGAGCTGGTTCTGTTCGATGTCGATGCGGTCCCAGTCGAAGACTCCGCTCGGCTTGCCGGACGCGTCTATGACTACGCCAGCGAAGAGGAAGCGGAGCACCGCGTTGCGCCGCTCGTCCGTCATCTCGTCGGCCTCCCAGGCCGCCCTGGCCCCCGGACCCGTAAGTCCGTCGAGCAGCTTCACCGGACGTACGACCATCCGCTTCTGGGCCTTGGCGATTCGGTCGGTGATGCCCTTGCGCATCGCCCGGTACTCCGCCGTGGAGATCTCCTTGGCGGTCCACATCTGGTTGAGTTCGGCGAGCTGCCGCTGGTCCGCCTCCACCGCCTCGGTCAGGGCGTTCGTGGGTGTGGCGGAGGAGAGCCGGCCGGAGACGGTGAGGCGGCCGAGCAGGTCGATCGCGGCCTCGGTGACGAACTCCTCCAGCTTCACAGCGGCGATGCGGCGGACGCACTTCTTCTCGTCGTTACGGCTCTTGCGCGTGCACAGGTACGAGGGCACCGCCCCGACCTTGGTGCCGGACATGAGGGTGCCGCAGCGCCTGCACATGACCAGGCCGCGCAGCAGGTAGAAGCGGCGCAGTTCCAGGTTGGTCTGGTGGATCGCGGACCGGTACTCGCGGCGGGCGCGGACCTCGGCCCAGGTGCCGGCGTCGATGATGGCGGGCCACTTCCCAGCGCCGACCTCCTCGCCCTGGTGCATGCGGATGCTGGCGACGTGGCGGGAGTCGAGCAGCGCCCGGACGGTGCCCTGGGTCCACTCCTTGCCGTACACGGTCCGGATGCCGCGTTTGTGGAGGACCAAGGCGATGGCGACCGGGCTCTGGCCCTTGAGATAGCGGTCGAAGACCTCGCGGACGATCTCGGCCTCGCCCTCCCTGACGGTCATGCCGTCGGGCTCGTACCCGAACCGCCGCTTGCCCGAGTGCGGCATGCCGGTCTCGGCCCGCTCCGCGAGCGCGGATTTGAGGCGCCGGGAGGTGTCGTCGGAGGAGCGGCAGGCGTGGGCGACCTCGATGCGGAGGATGAAGCGGTCGTCGGGGTCAGAGAGGTTCCGGCGGTTCGCCTCGCCGTGCAGCACGATCTCCTGCTCGTCGGAGACCTGGAGCAGCTCCTCCAGGTCGCGCGGCTGCCGCATGAGCCGGTCGGGGTGGTAAGCGATGATGTGCCGGAACTCGCGACGCCGGGCGTGTTCGAGGAGCTGGTCCCAGCCGGGTCGCTTGCGGTCGCGGCGCCAGGCGGAGCGGCTGTTGTCAACGAAGACGTGGGCGGGGTCGATGGCCAGACCACGGCGTTCGGCAATCTCCCGGCAGATACGTTCCTGCCGGTCGACGCCGGTCTGGTCGTCATCGTCGGCCTGGGATATTCGGCAGTACAGGGCGGCCGGTTCACCCGGGGTGATGGTCGGCTCTCGGTGCTTGGGGCGGGGCATGGCACCGATCGTATGAGCAAGGCTTGGGCTCGCCGAACTTCCGGCACCCGGTCACCCTCGCCAAGGAGTTGATCTCACTCGACGACATCTCCGGCGGCCGGATCACGCTCGGGATCGGGGCGGGCGGTACCGGCTTCGATGCGAGCGCCCTCGCACACAGCGAGCAGGAACTGTGGTCCCCGCGCGAGCGGGCTGACCGGTTCGCCGAGTTCGTGCCGTTGCTCGACCGACTGCTCACGGAGGACACGGTCTCGTATGACGGCGCCTTCTACTCGGCGGGTGCCGCCCAGAACAATCCGGGCTGTGTGCAGCGCCCCCGGCTTCCCTTCGCGGTGGCCGCAACCGGGCCCCGCGGTCTCAAGCTGGCCGCCCGGTACGGGCAGGCGTGGGTGACCACCGGCGATCCGAAGCTGTACGCGTCGGGCACCCCGGAGGAGTCGGTTCAAGCGCTTCGTGAACAGGTGGAGAAGCTGACCGCCGCGTGCGACGCCATCGGCCGTGACGTGGCCGGACTCGGCAAGGTTCTGCTCACCGGATTCACCCCCGACCGGGGCCGCCCGCTGCAGTCCGTCGACGCCTTCGTGGACTTCGCCGGCAAACACCAGGAGCTCGGCTTCACCGAGATCGTCGTGCACTGGCCGATGGCGGACACCGACTTCGCGGCCGACCAGAAGACCTTCGAGGCCATCGCGACCGAGGCCCTCACCCAACTCAGGTGACCGGCCCCTCGGCCCCTCGGCAGGCTCGGCCCCTCGGCAGGCGCCGGTCGACGGGCCGAGCCTGCCGAAGAGCACGTTTCCCAGGTCAGGATGTGATGTGAGGGGCGAGTACGGCTTGGCCGAGGTGATGGCCGTCCTTCTAGCCCTCGCTGCCCGCGCCCCATCGGACAACGGCTGACCGCCCAGCCGCTGAGCCCTCCACCACCCGCTTCCGCCGAAGGTGGCGCACGAGAATCCGACGACATATGCCAGAGGAACGTTCCCCTGTTCAGAGGCGTGCGTACTCAGATGTGCGCCCCTACGCACGCCCGTGCACCCTCGTGCGCGAGAATGGACCCGTGACCTCAGCTACCGAACAGCCCGTTTCTGCCGCTCCCCGGCTGATCGCCACCGACCTGGACGGCACACTTCTGCGTGATGACAAGACCGTCTCGGAGCGCACGATCGCGGCGCTCGCCGCTGCCGAGGAGGCCGGTATCGAGGTCTTCTTCGTCACTGGCCGACCCGCCCGCTGGATGGATGTCGTCAGCGACCATGTGCACGGCCACGGCCTGGCGATCTGCGCCAACGGCGCGGCCGTCGCCAACCTGCACGCCGGTGGCAGGCTGCTGAAGGTGCGGGCACTTGAGCGGCGGACGGCCCTCGATGTCGTGCACACCCTGCGTGCGGCCGCCCCCGGCACGTCGTTCGCCGTCGAGCTGGCCACCGGCATCCACTACGAACCGGCCTACCCCCCCTTCCACCTGGACCCGGGCGCGACGGTGGCCGTCGCCGAGAAGCTGCTCCAGGAGGAGACGCCCGGTGACGGCACCCCCGTGCTGAAGCTCCTGGCCCACCACGGCGAACTTGCCCCGGACGACTTCCTCGCCCTGGCCCTCGGCGCGGCCGGCGACCGGGCATCCTTCACCCGGTCCAGCCCCACGGCGCTCCTGGAGGTCAGCGGACCGGGTGTCTCCAAGGCGAGCACGCTGGAGCTGTGCTGCGCCGAGCGCGGCATCACCTCGGCCGAGGTCGTCGCCTTCGGCGATATGCCGAACGATGTGGAGATGCTGAGCTGGGCAGGTACGTCGTACGCGATGGGCAACGCTCATCCGGCCGCTCTGGCGGCGGCCTCCGGCCGTACGGTCACCAACAACGAAGACGGCGTCGCGGTCGTCATCGAGCGGATCATCGCCGAACACGCACGCCCCCACGCGCAGCTCTGAAGGGGCCGTCCTGGCGAGGGGTGCGCTGAGAGTCGTCCCGCGCGGGCAGTGCGCTGAGGGGCTGCCTCGGGGATCGGCACACTGCGGAGGCCCGTTGCTGAGAGAGCAGCGCCCCGGCGGTCTGAGCCGAAGGGCGCATACCCGCCCGCCCCCGGCGGTCACAGCCGAGGGGCACGTCCCGTATCCACCCGGGGCCCCGGCCCCGGCCCTCAGATCGGCGCCTGCCACACCACCGTCGTACCGGCACCGTCCTCGCCGATGCCGGGCCCGAACCAACTGGCCCCACCGAGTGATTCCGCCCGGCGGGCCAGGTTCCGCAGCCCGCTGCGCCGACCGCCCGCCGGGATGCCCACCCCGTCGTCGGCGACCGAGAGCCGCACCGCGTCCCGTCCGTCGGGCAGCGTGGCGGTCGCATCGACGACCACATCGATCCGTCCCGCATCGGCGTGGCGGAAGGCATTGGACAACGCCTCCCGCAGCGCCGCGATCAGGTTCTTGCCGGTCAGCTCACCGACCAGGGAGTCGACCGGGCCGAGGAAGCGGTGGGACGGTTTGAAGCCCAGCGGGACCGCCGCCATGTTGATCTCACGCAGAACGCGGGTGCGCAGCCCGGAGGGTGCTTCGGCAGGCTCCTGCTGCAGCGCGAAGATCGCGGTACGGATCTCCTGGATCGTCACGTCCAGTTCGTCGACCGCCCGGCCCACCCCGGTCTGCACCTCCGGCACATCCGACCGTCGCTGCGCGCTCTCCAGCATCATCCCGGTGGCGAACAGCCGCTGGATGACCAGGTCGTGGAGGTCGCGGGCGATGCGGTCGCGGTCCTCGTAGACCGCCAGCCGCTCCCGGTCGCGCTGCGCCTCGGCCATCATCAGCGCCAGCGCGGCCTGTGAGGCGAACTGCGTGGCGAGGGTCCGCTCGGTCTCCGTGAACGGCCGCTCGCCCCTGGCGCGCGGTGTGACGAGCGCACCGAGCACCCGGCCTCCGCTGTGCAACGGAAGCATCATGCTCGGGCCGAACCGGTCTGCCAGCCTGGTGATCAGGCGGGAGTCGGTGGCCGAGTCGTCGATGAAGACCGCCTCACCGCTCAACAGCCGGGCCACCACTGGACTGTGCGCCGGAATGATCACTCCGAGCGAGGCGGACGGGTCTTCCGCGGAGACGGCGACGATCTCCAGCCCCCCGTCCTCCGCCGGCAGCAACACGATGCCTGCCGCGGATCCGGCGAGATGACGAGCCTGTTCGGCAACGACGGAGAGCGCGTCGTCGGCGTCTCCGCCGGACAACAGAGCGGTGGTGACGGCCACCGAGCCGTCGATCCACCGCTCGCGCTGCCTGGCCGCCTCGTACAGACGCGCGTTACCGATGGCGATGCCGGCCTCTGTGGCCAGCACACGGACCATGTGCAGGTCGTAGTCGTTGAACTCACCGCCATCGGTCTTTTCGGCCAGATAGAGATTGCCGAAGATGTCGCCCTGGACCCGGATCGGAACGCCGAGAAAGGTGCGCATCGTTGGGTGGCCGGGCGGGAAGCCCGCGAACCTGGGGTCGGACGTCAGGTCGGCCAGCCGCAGGGGGCGGGGGTCGTGAATGAGAGCACCGAGCAGTCCCCGGTGGCCGTCCGGCCGACGGCCGATCCGGCGCACCACGGCCTCGGAGACTCCGTAGGTGACGAAGTCGGAAAGACCCTCGCCCTCCTCGTCCACGACACCGATCGCCGCGTAGCGGGCGTGTGCCAACTCGGCGGCCGTCTCACAGATCCGGTCGAGCGTGGAGTGGAGTTCGAGCCCCGTGCCCACCGAGCGCATGGCTTCCAGCAGGCGCGGGACACGAGCGGTGAGTTCGGTGGACAGGCCCTGCAGGCTGCGGGTCGCCTCCGTCGCGGCGTTGAGCAGGTCCGTCGGGCCTGTCGGGTCGAGCGGGTCTGCCGAACCCGCCGAATCTGTGGGTCCGAGCGGATCGAGCGGGCCGAGCGGATCCCCTGAGCCCGATGGCTTCAACGGTTGATCCGAGTGATTCGGGTCCTTCGCGTCCTTCGCGTCCTTCGGGTCCTTCGGGTCCTTCGGGTCCTTCGCGCCCTTCGCGCCCTTCGCGTCCTTCGGATACTGCGGGTGGTTCGGATCCTGCTCTGACATACCCAGAGCGTAGTTAGTACCTTTTGTTGGGGAAAGTCGAGAGCAGTAGCCGGCCCAACATCTCAGCCATGCGCTCCCACCGGTTCGCCGGAGACGCATGCGGTATCCCGTTCGCGCGCGAGCATCCGGCGCAGCGGCCCGTCGACAGCCGCGAGGGCCTCGTACGGGCCGTGCTGTACGACAGCACCCGCATCCAGCACGATCACCTCGTCGACGGCTGCCAGCCCTTCGAGACGGTGAGTGATCAATACCGTCGTACGCCCCTGGGTGGCCGCCAGCAGGTCTGCGGTCAGGGCGTCGGCCGTCGGCAGGTCGAGGTGCTCGGCCGGCTCGTCCAGGACCAGCACCGGGAAGTCCGCGAGCAGCGCCCGTGCCAGGGCGAGCCGCTGGCGCTGACCGCCGGAAAGGCGTGCGCCGTGCTCACCGACGAGGGTGTCCAGGCCGTCCGGCAGTGCCTCCGCCCAGTCGAGCAGCCTGGCCCGGCCGAGAGCGTCGCGCAGCTCCGCGTCCGTCGCACCGGTACGGGCCAGCCGCAGATTCTCCCGAATGGAACTGTCGAAGATGTGGGCGTCCTGGGCGCAGAGGCCGACGAACCGTCGCACCGTGTCCCCGTCCAGCGCGGACGCCTCCACCCCGCCGATCCGGTACGTCCCTGTCCGCGCGTCCTGGAACCGGAGCAGGACCTGAGCCAGCGTGGTCTTCCCGGAACCGGACGTTCCCACGACCGCGATGCGCCGGCCCGCTTCCAGCGTGAGGTCGACGGAGTCCAACGCATCGTGTCCGGCCCCCGCGTAACGGGCGGACAGCCCCCGCACCTCCAGGGGAAAGGGCGACGAAGGTGCTTCGGCCGGGACGGCGGGTTCCCGCACGGGGACCGGGGCGTCCAGCACTTCGAACACCCGCTCCGCGCTCCGCTTGACCCGCTGCCGGTACTGCACGGCGACCGGCAGGCCGGCCACGGCTTCGAAGGCGGCCAGCGGGGTGAGGACGACCACGGCGAGTTCCACCCCGGCCAGTCGGCCGGTGGCCACTGCGGGGAGGGCGACGAGGGCGGCCGCGACCACGGTGAGACCGGCGATCAGGGCGCTGAGACCGCCGCCGAGCGCGGTGGCGGCCGCCGCCCGGGCGGCGATCCGGGTCAGCGCGCCATCGGCCTCCCTGGCCCGGGCCATGCGCCCCGGAAGCGCGCCCGCGACGGTCAGCTCGGCGGTTCCACCGAGCAGGTCGGTGACCCTGGTGGCCAGTTCGGCCCGTGCGGGTGCCAGGCGGCGCTCCGCGTGCCGGGCGCAGGCTCCGCTGACGAGCGGGACCCCGATCCCGGCCAGCAACAGCCCTGCGGCCAGCACGAGGCCCGCCTCCGGCAGCAGCCAGCCGGTGAAGCCTGCGGCTCCCACTCCTACGACGACGGCGGTAGCGGCAGGCAGCAGCCACCGCAGCCAGTAGTCCTGAAGGGTGTCCACATCGGCGACGAGCCGGGAGAGCAGGTCGCCGCGTCGGGTCCGGCGCAGTCCTGCGGGCGCGATGCGCTCCAGGCTTCGGTAGACGGCTACGCGGAGCTCGGCGAGCATGCGGAGCACGGCGTCGTGCGAGACGAGGCGTTCGGCATAACGGAAGACTGCCCGCCCGATCCCGAATGCGCGGGTCGCCGTCACCGCCACCATCAGATAGAGCACCGGGGGCTGTTCGGAGGCGCGGGAGATCAGCCAGCCGGAGACAGCCATGAGACCGACGGCCGAACCCGTCGCCAGGCTCCCCAGCAACAGTGCCAGCAGCAGCCGTCCACGCTGCGCGCCGGCGGCCTCCCTCACCCGGGCAAGCACGTGTCCGGTCCCCGCAGCGGTCTCCCGCAGCGCCTGGGGTTCACGCGCCGCCTCACGTACCGCAGCGGACGCGACGGCGGACCCCGCCCGAGGCACCGTGACGGACGCCCCGTCCGGTATCGCGGCAGACACCTCATCGAGCGCCCTCACGGCCGGTCCGGCAGACGCTCGCATCAACGCCTGGTCGGCCGGTCCGGCAGGCGCCGGCATCAACGCCTGGTCGGCCACTCCGGCAGGTGCCGGGGATACCAGCCGCTCAGCCACTCCGGCAGGCGCCGGGGTCACCACCCGCTCGGCCGGCTGGTCCGCCGGTCCGGCAGGCGTCAGCGTCACCACTCGGTCGGCCACCGACAGAAGCGCCGGCCGGTGGACGACCAGCAGCACGGTCCGGCCCGCCGCCAGCCGTCGTACCGCCTCGACGATGCCCGCCTCCGTCTCACCGTCCAGGCTCGCGGTCGGCTCGTCGAGCAGCAGCACCGGCCGGTCGGCGAGGAACGCCCGGGCGAGCGCCAGCCGCTGGCGCTGTCCGGCGGAGAGTCCCGCACCGTCCTCGCCGAGGAGCGTGCGGTCGCCGTCCGGCAGCGCGGCAACGAAGTCGTACGCTCCGGCATCGCGCAGGGCGGCCATCACCGCGCTGTCGTCCGCCTCGGGGCGAGCCAGCCGGACGTTCTCCGCGATCGAGCCCGCGAAGAGGTGCGGCCGCTGCGGGACCCAGGCGATCCGCTCGCGCCAGCGCTCGGGGGAGAGGGCCGCCAGATCGGTCCCGCCGACCCGCACCCGGCCCTCGTCGGGGTCCGCGAACCCCAGCACCACGTTCAGCAGGGTGGACTTGCCGACGCCGCTCGGACCGACCAGCGCGACGGTCTCCCCCTCGTCCACCACCAGCGAGGCCTCGGCAAGCGAGGGTTCGGTGCGCCCGGCGTGCCGAACGGTCACACCTTCCAGCTCCAGCCGCATCGAGCCGGGGACGTTCTGCGTACCGCCCGTACGCGGCTCGGCCTCCAGGACGGCGAAGATCTCCTCCGCGGCCGAGAGTCCCTCGGCCGCGGCGTGGTACTGAGCACCTACCTGCCGGATCGGCAGATAGGCCTCGGGCGCGAGGATCAGCACCACCAGTCCGGTGTAGAGGTCGAGCTCACCGTGGACAAGCCGCATGCCGATCGTGACGGCGACGAGGGCCACCGACAGGGTCGCGAGGAGCTCCAGGGTGAACGACGACAGGAAAGCGATCCGCAGTGTGCGCAGGGTGGCCTGCCGGTACTGCGAGGTGATGGTGCGGATGGACTCGGCCTGGGCCTTGGCCCGGCCGAAGACCTTCAGCGTCGGCAGCCCCGCGACCACATCGAGGAAGTGCCCCGAGAGCCGGGAGAGCAGGCGCCACTGCCGGTCCATCCGCGACTGCGTGGCCCAGCCGATCAGAATCATGAAGAGCGGAATGAGCGGCAACGTGACGACGATGATCGCCGCCGAGACCCAGTCCTCGGTGACGACCCGGGCCAGCACAGCCACCGGCACCACCACGGCGAGTCCGAGCTGCGGAAGGTAGCGCGCGAAGTAGTCGTCGAGCGCGTCGATCCCCCGAGTGGCGAGAGCAACCAGCGAACCGGTGCGCTGCCCGCTCAGCCAGTCCGGGCCCAGCTCCGCTGCCCGCGCCAGAAGGCGCCCGCGCAGTTCGGACTTGACGGCCGCACCGGCCCGGTAAGCAGCCAGTTCGGTGAGCCAGGAGACCATGGCCCGGCCGAGTGCGACCGCGGCAAGCAGGAGGAGAGGCGTGCGGAGGCCCGTACCGGTGAGCCCGTCCTCGAATCCGCCCACGACCACCTCGGCGACAAGCATCGCCTGGGCGATGACCAGCGCCGCTCCGGCCACTCCGAGGGCCACCACTGCCACGAGAAACAGGCGAGTGGCACGGGCGTGGCGGAGCAGACGCGGATCGATCGGTTTCACGTGAAACACCCCAGGGCGCTCGGCTCGGTCATGGCACTCACTGCGTTCAGTGCGCTTCGGCGATGTGCTGCGTACCGATTCGCCTGCGGAACACCCAGTACGTCCATCCCTGGTAGAGCAGGACGACGGGAGTCGCGATCCCCGCACACCAGGTCATGATCTTCAGCGTGTACGGGCTGGACGAAGCATTGGTGACCGTAAGGCTCCAGGCGTCGTTCAGCGAGGACGGCATGACGTTCGGGAAGAGCGTCAGGAACAACATGGCGACCGCGGCCGCGATGGTCACCCCGGAGAAGGCGAAGGACCAGCCCTCGCGCCCCGCCGCAATGGCCCCGATCGCCGCGACCAGGGCCACCACGGCGACCAGCATCGCGATCAGGCTCCAGCCGTCACCACTGTCGATCTGGGTCCAGATCAGGAAGCCCAGAGCGAGAACCGCGGT
Source organism: Streptomyces sp. NPDC026062 (assembly GCF_055568375.1). NCBI lineage: Bacteria > Bacillati > Actinomycetota > Actinomycetes > Kitasatosporales > Streptomycetaceae > Streptomyces > Streptomyces sp. NPDC026062. The sequence goes on along the minus strand of NZ_JBVHOQ010000056.1, from coordinate 25,362 downwards.
CACCACGCCCAGCTTCAGCGCCAGCCTTCGCGCCCGGGCCCGGATGTCCCCGACTGTCTTGAGTCCGGCGAACACCGCGCCATGGAAGGTGAAGAGGAAGAGCGTGACCAGTCCGCCGAGAATCGCGTACGGATTGAGCAGGTCCCAGAAGTTGCCCACGTACTCCATGTCCGCGTCGATCTTCACGCCGCGCACGATGTTCCCGAAGGCCACACCCCAGAGCAGGGCCGGGATCAGCGAGGTCCAGAAGATCGCGTGCTCCCAGTTGGTCTGCCACTTCGCCTCGGGCCGCTTCGCCCGGTACTCGAAGGCAACACCCCGCACGATCAGGCAGAGCAGGATGATCAGCAGCGGCAGGTAGAAGCCGGAGAACAGCGTGGCGTACCACTCGGGAAACGCGGCGAAGGTCGCCCCGCCGGCGCTGAGCAGCCACACCTCGTTGCCGTCCCAGACAGGCCCGATCGTGTTGATCAGGACCCGTCGTTCCTTCCGGTCCCGCGCCAGGAGCTTGGTCAGGACACCGATCCCGAAGTCGAATCCCTCCAGGAAGAAATAGCCGGTCCAGAGAACGGCGATGAGCACGAACCAGACGTCGTGGAGTTCCATCTCTCGGCTCCCTGTGTCCTCAGTAGGAGAAGGCCATGGGCCGGTCGGCGTCGTCGTCGCCGCCGATCTTGGTGGGCGGGTTGAGGTCGGCGTCGGTGAGCTCCGGTGGTCCGGCCTTGATGTACTTCACGAGGAGCTTGACCTCGACGACGGCGAGCACCGCGTAGAGCACCGTGAACAGGATCATCGAGGTGAGCACCTCGCCCTGCGATACACCGGGGGAGACCGCGTCACGGGTCTGCAGAACGCCATAGACCACCCAGGGCTGACGGCCCATCTCGGTGAAGATCCAGCCCCAGGAGTTGGCGATCAGGGGGAAGAGGAGGGTCCAGAGCGCGACAATCCAGTAGCACTTGGCGAGCTTCGGGCTCAGCGCCTTGTTCTTGAAGAGGACCAGATGAGGCACCTCGTCCTCACCGGTACGCATCCCCGGCGGCAGCATGAACTTCTTCCGGGTCAGCCACAGTCCGAGGATCCCGAGTCCGAACGACGCCATGCCGAAGCCGATCATCCACCGGAAGCTCCAGAAGGCGACGGGGATGTTGGGCCGGTAGTCGCCGGGCCCGAAGCGTTCCTGTTCGGCCTTGTTGATGTCGTTGATTCCGGGGACGTACGAGTTGAAGTTGTCGTCGGCGAGGAAGGACAGTATCCCGGGGATCGAGATCTCGACGGAGTTGTGGCCCTTGCTCACATCTCCGTACGCGAAGATCGAGAAGGGGGCGGAGTTCTGCCCGTCCCACAGCGCCTCGGCCGCCGCCATCTTCATCGGCTGCTGCTTGAACATCACCTTGCCCAGCTGGTCGCCGCTGACAGCGGTGAGGAGACCGGAGATCACGATGGTGATCAGTCCGAGCCGCAGCGACGTCCGCATCACCGGGATGTGCTTCTTGCGTGCCAGGTGGAAGGCCGCGATGCCGACCATGAACGCGCCGCCGACCAGGAAGGCCGCCGTGATGGTGTGGAAGAACTGGGCGAGCGCGGTGTTCTGCGTGAGCACGTGCCAGAAGTCGGTGAGCTCGGCGCGCCCGCGTTCCTTGTTGATGCGGTAGCCGACCGGGTGCTGCATCCAGGAGTTGGCTGCCAGGATGAAGTACGCGGAGAGGATGGTGCCGATCGAGACCATCCAGATGCAGGCGAGGTGGATCTTCTTCGGCAGCTTGTCCCAGCCGAAGATCCACAGTCCGATGAACGTGGACTCGAAGAAGAAGGCGATCAGCGCCTCGAACGCAAGCGGGGCACCGAAGATGTCGCCGACGAACCGCGAGTAGTCGGACCAGTTCATTCCGAACTGGAACTCCTGGACGATGCCCGTGACGACGCCCATGGCGATGTTGATCAGGAAGAGCTTTCCCCAGAACTTGGTGGCCCTGAGGTACTTCTCCTTGTTGGTCCGCACCCAGGCGGTCTGCAGGCCGGCAGTGAGCGCGGCAAGAGAGATCGTCAGGGGAACGAAGAGGAAGTGGTAGACGGTGGTCGTTCCAAACTGCCATCGCGCCAGGGTCTCCGGCGCCAGAGCCAGCTCCACGTCGTCTTCTCCTTACGTCGCCGCCATTACACCGGCAGTTTGTCCTATAAATCCGGCTGAACAGCGGAGGAAACAGGACACGCTTGTGAACGCGTTCACATTCACAAGCAATTATGGCGCACACGCTTTCGGGAGGTAGGACCGGGGTACCCCTCCAAGGACGTAACAATCATTACCCCCGAAGCAGACACCCCGGTGGCACCCAGCAGGGTGTCGTCGCCGCGCGACGGCACCCCGGCCCCTACGGCCACATACGCAGGACGAACCGGCGCCTGCACCCACACAGAACGGCCCCGCACCTCGCGAACGAACGAGGTGCGGGGCCGGGGCTGCCGGAAGCTGCCGGTGCTACAGATCCTTGCGGTACGACTCCGTCACCTTCAGGAACAGATCGTTCGCCTCGTCCTCGCCGATCGAGACCCGCACACCCTCGCCGGCGAAGGGCCTCACCACCACGCCGGCCTTCTCACAGACCGCGGAGAAGTCGGCGGTACGGTCCCCCAGCCGCAGCCAGACGAAGTTCGCCTGGGACTCGGGCACTGTCCATCCCTGCCGCACCAGCGTCTCGTGCACCCGCTGCCGCTCACACACCAAGGAGCCCACCCGTCCCAGAAGTTCGTCCTCGGCCCGCAGCGACGCCACCGCCGCGTCCTGGGCGAGCTGGCTGACCCCGAAGGGCACCGCCGTCTTGCGCAGCGCGGCCGCCACCGGCTCGTGGGCCACGGCGAAGCCGACGCGCAGCCCCGCCAGACCGTAGGCCTTGGAGAACGTCCGCAGCACCGCCACATTGGGCCGGTCCCGGTAGATCTCGATGCCGTCGGGGACCTCCACGTCGCGGATGAATTCCTTGTAGGCCTCGTCGAGCACCACGAGCACATCCCCCGGCACCCGGTCCAGGAACCGCTCCAGCTCCGCCCGGCGCACCACGGTGCCGGTCGGGTTGTTCGGATTGCAGACGAAGATCATCCGGGTCCGGTCGGTGATCGCGTCCGCCATGGCGTCCAGATCGTGCACCTCACCGTCGGTCAGCGGCACCTTCACCGACGTCGCCCCGCTGACCTGCGTGATGATCGGGTACGCCTCGAAGGAACGCCAGGCGTAGATGACCTCGTCACCCGGGCCCGAGGTGGCCTGCAGCAGCTGCTGGGCCACGCCGACCGAGCCGGTGCCGGTGGCCAGGTGCGAGAGCGGCACACCGAAACGGTTCGCCAGCTCGTTCATCAGGCCGGTGCACGCCAGGTCCGGATACCGGTTGAAGTTCGCGGCCGCGGCCAGCGCGGACTCCATGACCCCCGGCAGCGGCGGATAGGGATTCTCATTGGAGGACAGCTTGAACGCGAGCGGTCCGTCCGCCGCGGCCGGCTTGCCCGGCACATAGGCGGGGACGCCATCCAGTTCGGCACGCAGCTTGGGACTCGTCTCGCTCACCGCAGGTCCTCCTCGACCGTCCTTACACATCAATACTGCTCACCTTATGAGGATTGGGCGCCGACGCGAATGGTGGACCGGGGATTGGTCCGGTGAACCCCGGAATGAGGGGGAGCGCCCCTCGCGGTGGCGCGCGCCGGTGGCTCACTCCGTGGCGCGCGTCCCCCGAAGAGGTGAGTTGAGACCTCTTCGAGACATCGACGTATCGCCAGGCCCATCCGGCCCGACACGTGACACATGACGGCATGACCCCACAACACCCTCTGTTAACAAGGCGATTGAGGCTTGATGACCATGCAGAAACGTGCCTCTTAACGGGTGCATATGCGATCGGGCCAACTGCCCGCGCGAGCCCTACTATCGGCTCGCCATGACAGCAGCAGGGAAGCACCAGGTGAGCCGGACGGAGACCCCCCGGCGCGGCGGCCGGCAGGGACGAGCAGGAATCCGGGACGTGGCCGCCGCCGCCGGGGTCTCCATCACGACTGTCTCCGACGCGCTCAACGGCAAGGGCAGGCTCCCGGACGCCACCCGCAGCCATGTCCGTGAGGTCGCCGAGCGCCTGGGCTATCGCCCTTCCGCCGCGGCCCGAACGCTCCGTACCGGCAAGTCGGGCCTGATCGGCCTGACCGTGACGACCTACGGGGATGAACCTTTCACCTTCACCGAATTCGCGTACTTCGCCGAGATGGCCAGAGCCGCCACCTCCGCCGCGCTCGCCCGCGGCTACGCCCTCGTCATCCTTCCCGCCACCTCGCGCCACGACGTCTGGTCGAACGTCGCCCTCGACGGCACCGTCGTCATCGACCCCTCCGACCAGGACCCGGTGGTCACCGAGCTCGTACGACAGGGGTTACCCGTCGTCTCCGACGGCCGGCCGGCCGGGACCCTCCCTGTCACCGCATGGGTCGACAACGACCACCGGGCAGCCGTCCTCGACCTCCTCGACCACCTCGCCGCAGCCGGAGCCCGCCGCATCGGGCTGCTCACCGGCACCACCACCGACACGTACACCCGGCTGTCCACGACCGCGTACCTCCACTGGTGCGAGCGCGTCGGCCAGGACCCGGTGTACGAGTCCTACCCCGCCCACGACCCGTGCGCGGGCGCGGTGGCGGCCGACCGCCTGCTGGCCCGTCCGGACCGCCCGGACGCCGTCTACGGCCTCTTCGACCCCAACGGCACCGATCTGCTGGCAGCCGCCCGCCGGTACGGCCTGCGCGTCCCGGAGGACCTGCTCCTGGTCTGCTGCAGCGAGTCCACCGTGTACGCGACGACCGAGCCGCCCATCACCACGCTGTCACTCAAACCGCGCCGCATCGGCACGGCGGTCGTCCAGCTGCTCATCGACGCCATCGAAGGGGTCAACCAGGACGGCCCGGTGGAACGGGTCATACCGACGGAGCTCATCGTCCGGACCTCCTCGCAACGCCGTCCGCCGCGCACCACGGTCAGCGCACCACGCTCCCCGGCAGGGGATTGATCAGGCCAATTGGTACTAATCGGCCGATGAACCTGGCGTGCTCACGGATTCACCACCCCTGGTGCGTCACAGAGCACGATCCTCATTCCTATGATGGGCGCACGACACCGCGGACCACCCCGACCAGCAGGGCCCGTCAGGTGTACGGCGGCGCGACGGTGGTGGAGGGGTCGATGACACAGGGGGCCGGTCAGGAACCCGTGGTGCGGACGGCGACGTTGCGCGACTTCCGCGTACCGCCCTATGCGCAGTCCGCTGCGCCGCCCGCCCCGCATCCGGGCAACCCCTTCCCCGGGGGGGAACCGCCGGAGGGGTACACGCCGACCGCGCGCGACCTCCCCGTGATCGGCCGCGAGGACACCGTCCAGGTACGGAGCGTGCCCGACCCGCGGCCCGCCCAGGAGTCCGGCCTCGGACCGCTGTACGTCGTCGGTGACGTCCACGGCTATCTGGACGAGCTCATCGCCGCCCTCACCGAACAGGACCTGATCGACGCCGAGGGAAGCTGGGCCGCGGGCAACGCCCGGCTCTGGTTCCTCGGCGACTTCACCGACCGGGGACCCGACGGAATCGGCGTCATCGACCTCGTGATGCGGCTGTCCGCCGAGGCCGCGGCCGCCGGCGGCTACTGCAAAGCCCTGATGGGCAACCACGAGCTGCTGCTCATCGGCGCCAAGAGGTTCGGTGACACCCCGGTCAACTCCGGTGCCGGCACCGCCACCTTCCAGGCGGCCTGGCTGCTCAACGGCGGCCAGAAGACCGACATGGAACGGCTCCAGGACGTCCACCTCCAGTGGATGTCCCGGCTGGACGCCGTCGTCGAGGAGGACGAGCACCTCCTGATGCACTCGGACACCACGGCGTACCTCGACTACGGCTCCACCATCGAGGACGTCAATGACACAGTGCACGCCATCCTCACGCGGAACGACGCCGATGAGTGCTGGGACCTCTTCCGCAAGCTGACCAAGAGGTTCGCCTTCCGCGACGAATCGGGTCCACAGGCCGTGCAGGAGCTCATGGCGGCATACGGTGGCCGCCGCATCGTCCATGGTCACAGCCCCATTCCCTACCTTCTGGGCGAGGTAGGTTCCGAGGACGGCGAGGACAGGTCGGGGCCGCTGGTGGACGGACCGCACGTGTACGCGGACGGCCTTGCCATCGCCATGGACGGCGGAGTGACCATGGCCGGAAAGCTACTGGTCGTCCAACTCCCGCTGCATGACTGACGTACTTCGGGGAAGACGCTTTCCGACCTGAACACGCGGACCACTGGGCCTATTTCCGGAAACCCCCTGTCACCCCTTGCCGTGGGCGCTCTACCATCGGCGTATCAGTAGCAGGCTCTCCTCCGTTTCCGCCCGACTGCCCGGTTCGCCCGGGCGCACAGGCCCTACGGAGCATCGGGGGATGCACATGAACAGCGCTCCGCACCTGCTGACCGAGGACCGCCCCGAGTACGAGCGGATCCTCGACGACGCACTGCGTCACGCCCATGAACGACCGGATCTGGCCGCTGTCGGTGAACGGCTCAACCCGGTGCAGTTGCGCACCATGGCGATGGCCGCCACGGCGCTGATCACGGCCGCCGCGGCCACCGAGTACGAGCACTACATCAAGGCTCGCGAAGAGATCCGCGCCGCAGCCGCCGCCCGGGACCAGGACGGCGAACCCGACACGGGCCCGACCGGCCTGAACCAGTCGGGCGCCGGCATAGGAGTCGTCATCACCGTGCTGGCGCCGCTGCTCGCCGGCACCGCCGCGGTGCTCTTCCTGGTCATCGGCTACATCCTCAAGGCACTCGACCCGCCTCCGGCGTTCGCACGCACCATGGTCGGCGCGGGCTGGTTCTTCACGGCGGCGACCGCTGCCGCGATCCTCGTGGCCGGTGTCGGCCTCCTCATCACGGCTCTGCGCAACGGCTCGGCGCCGGCTGCCTTCGAGGAGGGCGAGGAGCTGCCGGAGGACGTGGCGCGCGCCCGGGAAGCCTGGCGGCACGCCCTGCTGGAACGCGGCATCCTGCCGTTCCTGCGGGACGCCCTCGCCGATCCCGGAGCCGCCCCGGCCGCGCGCATCCCGCGCCGCTCGGCCAACCGCATCCCGAAGGTCGGCTACAGCCGGCCGGACTTCTCCAGTCCGGGCGACGGACCCGCCGCCGCGCCTCGCCCGACGTTCACCAGTCCGGACTTCACGAGCCCCGACTTCGGGGGGCCGGAGAACGAACTGGACTGACCGGACGCGGGCAGTCAGGTCAGGTCAGTCCCAGGAAGCCTGTCGCCGGAAGCGCGTCCGGGGAGACCGCCGCCGAAGTCCGGCTTCGGACTGGCGACGATGGCGACGATCGGACCGTACGGCGCCGCATCCGACCGCGCGGCGCCGCACCGAACCCGACCGGACACTCATGCGGCCGGCAGCTCCCCGGCAACGTCCGTCGCAGCCCGTACGAACTCGCGGATCCGCTCCGTGGCATTCCCCTCCGGCCAGACGGGTCCCCGGTCGATCGGCTGCGCGTCGTGCATGGGCACATAGGAGACCCGCCGGCACCGAGGCCTGAACGGCTTCAGGAGCACAGGGCCTGCGGGGCCCGCCGGCCCTGCGCTCCTCAGGGCCTGCTCAGCCGCGGGTGCTTCGCATCACTCCGCGAGCGGCAGGTACAACCTGTTCCCGCCCTCCGAGAACTCCCTCGACTTCTGGAGCATCCCGGCCTGAACCTCGGCACTGTCGGTCAGGGCAGGATCCGGGGCGAACTGCTCGGTGATGCTTCTGCTGATCTTCATCGAGCAGAACTTCGGGCCGCACATCGAGCAGAAGTGCGCCGTCTTCGCCGGCTCCGCCGGCAGTGTCTCGTCGTGGAACTCCCGTGCCGTGTCCGGGTCGAGAGCCAGATTGAACTGGTCCTCCCAGCGGAACTCGAACCGTGCGTCCGAGAGCGCGTCGTCCCACTCCTGCGCCCCCGGGTGCCCCTTGGCGAGGTCCGCCGCATGAGCCGCGATCTTGTAGGTGATGACCCCGGTCTTCACATCGTCCCGGTTGGGCAGACCCAGGTGTTCCTTGGGCGTCACGTAGCAGAGCATCGCCGTCCCCCACCAGGCGATCATCGCCGCGCCGATACCCGAGGTGATGTGGTCGTACGCCGGCGCCACATCCGTGGTCAGAGGGCCCAGTGTGTAGAACGGCGCCTCCTCGCAGATCTCCTGCTGGAGGTCGATGTTCTCCTTGATCTTGTGCATCGGAACGTGCCCCGGGCCCTCGATCATGGTCTGGACCCCGAACCGTTTGGCGACCGTGTTCAGTTCGCCGAGCGTACGCAGCTCCGCGAACTGGGCCTCGTCGTTGGCGTCCGCGATCGAGCCGGGCCGCAGTCCGTCGCCGAGGGAGTACGTCACGTCGTACGAGGCGAGGATCGCGCAGAGCTCCTCGAAGTTCTCGTAGAGGAACGACTCCTTGTGGTGCGCGAGGCACCACGCCGCCATGATCGAGCCGCCCCGGGAGACGATGCCGGTCCTGCGGCGGGCCGTCAGCGGTACGTACGGCAGGCGCACGCCGGCGTGAACCGTCATGTAGTCGACGCCCTGTTCGGCCTGCTCGATGACGGTGTCCTTGTAGATCTCCCAGGTCAGTTCCTCCGCCCTGCCGTCGACCTTCTCCAGCGCCTGGTAGAGGGGCACGGTGCCGATCGGCACGGGGGAGTTGCGAAGAACCCACTCACGGGTGGTGTGGATGTTGCGCCCGGTGGACAGATCCATGACGGTATCGGCGCCCCACTTGGTCGCCCAGGTCATCTTGTCCACCTCCTCCTCGATGGAGGACGAGACCGCGGAGTTGCCGATGTTGGCGTTCACCTTCACCAGGAACCGCTTGCCGATGATCATCGGCTCGATCTCCGGGTGGTTGACGTTGGCCGGCAACACGGCCCGGCCGGCGGCGATCTCCTCGCGCACCACCTCCGGCCCGACGTTCTCCCGGATCGCGACGTACTCCATCTCCGGGGTGACCTCGCCCCGGCGGGCGTACGCGAGCTGGGTGACGGGACGGCCGTCCCGGCTGCGCCGCGGCCGGCGCGGGCGGCCCGGGAAGACCGCGTCCAGATTGCGCAGCCCACCGCGCTGCGAGGCGTGCCTGACTCCGTCGTCCTCGGGGCGGCGAGGGCGCCCCGAGTACTCCTCCGTGTCGCCACGGGCGGTGATCCAGTTCTCTCGCAGAGGCGCCAGCCCGCGGCGGACATCGGTCTCGGCCGAGGGGTCGTTGTACGGCCCCGAGGTGTCGTACAACGTCACGTTCTTGCCATTGGTGAGGTGCACCTGACGGACAGGCACCCGGAGGTCCGGGCGTGAGCCCTGGACGTACCCCTTGTGCCAGCCGATGGACTTCCCGGCCTCGTCGCTCTGGTTCGAGGCAGGCGTGCGTGCGTCCGATGTGGTCATGAGACCTACTCCCTACGCCGGCATTACCCGGTAACAGGTTCGGCGGTCGGCGCAGCTTGTCCGTACGGCCGTACGGAGATCAGCGCCCTCTCAGCCCGGTGCTCCGAGCTCCCGCGTGTGCAAAGGTGCCACCACGCTAGCGTCCTCACCGGCCGGCTGACGAGAGGGCCTCCGCCCTCTTGCGATGATCGGCCGGTGACATCCCCTCATAACGACTCCGCACCGCAGGGCCATCAGCACGCGCACTCCCACAGCCATGGCCCCGCCGCACCCGTCTCCGGCCATCTGCGCAAGGTGATCGCCGCCGTGCTGATCCCGTTCGCCGCCGCGGTCGTCGTCGGGCTCGTGGCCCTCTGGCCCGGTGGTGCGCCCGCGCACGAGCGCACCGGTGTCGGCTTCGACCGGCAGACCCAACAGGGCAAGGTGGTGAATATCAGCAAGATCGACTGCAAGGACGTGAACGCCTCCCAGATCCCCGTCAGCGGTGAGACATCGCCTCCGACGGACGAGCCGGTCACTGGCGAAAACCTGTGCGAGAAGGCCACCGTCGAAGTGACCAGCGGCCAGGACAAGGGCCGCACATTCATCGAGGTCGTCCAGCCGGACGCGCCCCGGCAACTGCGAAAGGGACAGGGGGTGGTTGTTGCGTACGCCCCCGACGCACCCCACGACCTCCAGTACTCCGTGACCGATGTGGACCGGAAGTTCCCTTTGCTGCTACTGGCGGGGATCTTCTCCCTGGCGGTGGTGGCCGTGGGCAGAATGCGCGGGGTCATGGCGCTGGTGGCGCTCGCCCTGTCGTTCGCCGTCCTGACCCTGTTCATCCTTCCGGCGATCCTGCAAGGCTCGAACCCGCTGGTCGTCGCAGTTGTCGGGGCCGGCGCCATCATGCTGATCGCGCTCTACATCTGCCACGGACTGACCGCCCGCACCTCGGTCGCCGTCATCGGCACCCTGATCTCACTGCTGCTGATCGGGCTGCTCGGCTCACTCTTCATCGGCTGGGCAAGCCTGAGCGGGAACACCGACGACAGCACAGGCCTCATTCACGGCCTGTATCCGGGCATCGACATGAGCGGGCTGCTGCTGGCAGGCGTCATCATCGGTTCCCTGGGGGTACTCGACGATGTGACGGTCACCCAGACCTCGGCGGTCTGGGAACTGCATCAGGCGGACCCGGCGATGAGTGCCAAGGAGCTCTACCGGGCAGGGATCAGAATCGGACGTGATCACATCGCCTCGGTGGTCAACACCCTTGTGCTCGCCTATGCGGGCGCCGCGCTGCCACTGCTGCTGCTGTTCTCGATCGCCCAAAGCAGCATGGGAGCGGTGGCCAACAGCGAACTGGTGGCGGAGGAGATCGTTCGCACACTGATCGGCTCGATCGGACTGGTCGCCTCGGTGCCGGTGACCACCGCGCTCGCCGCACTGGTCGTCGCCGCGGACCGCACCGGATCCTCCGCAGGTTCCGGAACACCGGCACCCGTACGCAGCGGCAGAGGAGGCCGTCGCCGAGCGAGGTCCTGAAGTGCCCGGACACGGAGAGCGATTCACCCGTTCGGCAGGTGTGCTGTTCGACCGGCATACGCGCCATGGGCACGGTCTTCGTCAGCCGGCGTTCTGTTCCTCGGCCAGAATCCGCCCCAGCGCCTCTTCCAGATTTCCCTCGAAGTCACCCAGCGTGCACTCCTGCCCGAGCGGCACAAGCTTGTCCGTCCGGTCGAGAAATGCCACAAGAGGTGCCGTGCCGGCCCTGAACAGCGCACGATCCGCGCCCACCTGGAGCCGGATGTGGACATCGCACAGCCCTTCGGGCTCCGTCGGCCCGATGTGCACATCGCCGTCACCGCTGGGGCTGTTGAGACCGTCGAGCAGCAGCTCACGGCCGAAAGCCCAGGTGACGGGGGCGTCGCCGGGCAGATGGAAGGTCATCCGGATCGCGTACGGATCGCACACTTCGTACCGGAGCTCCACCGGGATACGGAAAGAGAGCTCCTCGGAGACGAGGAAGCTCATCATGACCTCAGCTTGAACCGACTCGCGCATCGTTCAACCCCGCAGTAGATGAATCTGGCCAGGAATGATCCCCCATGGCCCTATTGACGCCATCGTGGTGCACCCGATAGCAGATCACAAGGAGTGATTTTTCAGATACTGATAGAGAACACGAACGAACGCAAGAGGCTGGCCACTTCGCCACGTAGTCGTTCGACTGCGGGGAGCAACCGTTCTTCCTGGTCGAGGGGGACTGAAATGGCCATCGCGGCGGCGGTGAACCCGGCCGCGATCGGGATCGCCGCGCAGACCGTTCCAAGGGCGTACTCCTGTCGTTCGATGACAGGTTCCATACGGTCGACCGAGCGCAGTCGCTCAAGAAGTGCCGCGCGGTCACGCACGGAGTAGCGGGTGAGCGGCCTGACCGGATGCCGGTCCAGGTGGTCCTCGCGCGCCCGCTCGTCGAGCTGGCTCAGCAGACACTGACCGATCGCGTGGGCATGTCCCGTCTCACTGAAGGCCGCCCACTCCTCCACCGCCGGCAGGGCGGGGGTGTCGGCGACGGCGACGAGTTCGATCTCGCCGTCGCGATAGACGGCGCAGTACACCGGGGCCCCGATGATGTCCCGCCACCGCCCCAGGGACTGCGTCATTCTGCTGCGCCGATTCTGCAGTGCGCCGTCGTCCACCAGACGCTCCGCGGCGGCGCCGAAGAGGAAGACCCCGTTCTCCCTGCGCAGATATCCCTCGTGCGTCAGCGTGCGCAGCAGGTGGTAGGCGGTGGGAAGGGGGAGCCCCGCTTCCCGTGCCAGCTGCTTGGCCGGTGCCCCGTCGCGATGGGTGCCCACAGCCTCCAGCAGCCTCAGCGCCCGCTGCACCGATCCGATCAGCGTCGGAACGGCGGTACTCGATGCCGTGGTCAACGGTCACCCCCAGGCATGGTGACGGGCGGTCAGCCCGCCTGTGGGGGCCGCCCCCACAGATCCACCGCAGGCCTGGGGTCCAGAAGGCCGGATGCCGTACAAACCACTGGTCGGGGTGGTGACTGCCGGTGTTTTCCCAGGCTGCGGCAGCGGACTGCCACTGTATCGGGAGCATCCGGGCCGGGTGCCGTTTCGTCTTCCGCTTAACTCAGCTGGCCTAACGGCCCAGCCGGGCCCACGCTTACCAGCCGCTTCCCGACGAGGACGACATGAACTTCCGTACGACGAAGACGAGCCCGCCGACCAGGATCACGACAAGCAGGATCTTGAACAGCAGCCAGACCACAAATCCGACGATGCTGGCGATCAGACCGCCGAACACGACGATCACGATGACGGGCACCGCGATCCACTTCACCCACCAGGGCATTCCCGCGAATATCTCCCGCACGGCCATCGTCCATACCTCGTCTCTGTGAGTTTCTGCTTCGATGCTAGAGGCGCGGGGGCGGGCCGCGGGGCTCCGGAGCCCTTGGACTCCCCTGATCGATCCCCTAGGGATCCCCGAGGTGCGTTTCGCCCCACTCGGACTCGGCTCAGCCTTCGGGCGGCGAGAAGACCACCATCACTCGCAGGTCCTCGGTGATGTGGTGGAACTTATGGGCGGTGCCTGCCGGTACGTACACGACGCTTCCCCTGCCCACGTGCGTCGTTTCCATGCCCACGGTGATCGAAGCGCGCCCGCTGACGACGAAGTAGACCTCGTCCTGGTTGTGCGGCTGCTGCGGGTCGAGTTCACCTGCGTCCAGGGCGTACAGGCCGACAGACATGTTCCGTTCACGCACGAACTGGAGGTAGGCGCCGTCGTTGGCGGCTCGTTCCGCCTCCAGCTCGTCCAGCCTGAATGCCTTCATGGCCCGTCCGCCCCTTGCCTGTGTCCAGCCGGTGTCCGCCACCGATCATGTCTGCCACGATCAGACACATGAAGAATTTCGTAGTCAAGACGATCGCCAACGCGGGTGCGCTGGCCGTGGCCATCTGGCTGCTCCAGGACATCACGCTGACCGGCGGCAGCACCGGCCGCAAGATACTGACCCTGATCGTGGTCGCGCTGATCTTCGGTCTGGTCAACTTCCTGGTCAAGCCGGTGGTGAAGCTGCTCACATTCCCGCTCTTCATCCTCACCCTGGGGCTGATCACCCTGGTGGTGAACGCCCTGATGCTGATGCTGACCTCATGGCTGGCCGACGCCCTGGATCTGAGTTTCCATGTCGACGGCTTCTGGACCGCCGTCCTCGGTGGTCTGATCATTTCGATCGTGTCCTGGGCACTGAACGTCGTCCTCCCCGACGAGGACTGAACCAAGGACGCCTGCGACAGCGCGGGCAGAACCGGCGACCGGCCGGGGAAAGAAACGAGGAAGCAGCATGAACACCATGGACGACGGAACCCGCGCGGTACGCGCGGGTATGGACGAGGGAACCCGAGCGGTACGTGCGGGTCTGCCGGAACCGCAGCAGTACGAGCCCGTTCTCCCCGGCCCGGTCTTCGCCGCGCACTTCCATCTGTCCGGTGAGCCGACAGGGCCGTACACCTACGGCCGTGACACCAATCCGACCTGGACCCATCTGGAACGGGCCATCGGTGAACTCGAGGCTCCGGGTGAGAACGTCGAGACCACGGTCTTCGCCTCCGGCATGGCGGCGGTCTCGGCGGTCCTGCTGTCCCAGGTGCGTACCGGCGATGTCGTCGTGCTGCCCGACGACGGCTACCAGGCACTTCCGCTGCTACGTGCGCAGCTGGAGGCCTACGGCGTCGAGGTACGCACCGCCCCGACCAGGGGCGACGCCCAGTTGGCGGTCCTGGAGGGGGCGAAGCTCCTGTGGATCGAGACCCCTTCCAACCCCGGGCTCGACGTCTGCGACGTGCGGGGGCTCGTCGAGGCGGCACACGCGGGCGGCACGCTGGTGGCGGTCGACAACTCGCTCGCCACCCCGCTCGGCCAGCGCCCGCTGGAGCTCGGCGCCGACTTCTCGGTGGCCAGCGACACCAAAGGCTTGACTGGCCACGGCGACCTCCTGCTCGGTCATGTGACCTGCCGAGACTCCGAGCTGGCGGCGGGTGTGCGGCGCTGGCGCAAGGTGGCCGGCGCGATCCCCGGCCCCATGGAGGCCTGGCTCGCCCACCGCTCCCTGGCCACGCTGGAGCTGAGGATCGAGCGACAGTGCGCGAACGCCCTCGTGCTTGCCGAGACTCTCGCCAAGCAGCCGGCGGTGAGCGGGCTGCGCTATCCCGGTCTGCCCACCGATCCCTCGTACCCGAACGCCGTGCGGCAGATGCGGCGCTTCGGCTCCGTCGTCTCGTTCGTGCTGGCGGACCGCGGGACCGCGGAGCGCTTCCTCTCGGCGCTGCGTCTCGTCGAGGACGCCACCAGCTTCGGAGGTGTGCGTTCCACCGCCGAACGCCGTGCCCGCTGGGGCGGCGACGCCGTGCCGGACGGCTTCATCCGCTTCTCCGTCGGGGCCGAGAACGCCGCCGACCTGGTGGCCGATGTCGAACGCGCACTGGCCGAGGCCGTCACCGGGAGCTGAGATTTCCGGCGCCGGTACGGTACGGACGGTCCGAGCCTCCCCCCTCGTGGCTCGGACCGTCCCGGTTCTCCGCCTTCTCCCCGCGAAGAACCGCTTCGACAAGGCTAGTTGACTGTGCGTCAGTGTCCAATCACAGTAGCGGCAGCGGCCTATCGACATATTTATAGTTGTCCGGGTCCAACGGGTCGCGCGGGCGAGAGGGGACGCACATGGACCTGGCCCTGTTGCGGACCTTCGTCACCGTGCACCGCGCCGGCTCGTTCACCCGAGCCGCCGCGCTTCTCGGCCTCTCCCAGCCTGCCGTGACCTCACAGATCCGCACCCTCGAACGACAACTGGGCCGGCCGCTCTTCCTCCGCAGGGCCCGCGGCGTGACACCCACCACCATGGGCGACGAGCTCGCGCACCGGACCGCTCCCCACCTGGACGCACTGGTCGAGATCGCAGAGACCGAGCTCGACGAGGAGTCGGGCGTACGGACACTGCATCTGGCGGGACCGCCGGAATTCACCGCTCTGCGGGCTCTGCCTGCCCTCACCCCGCTGATCGCCCAGGGCCTCGCACTGCGCAGTTCGTTCTCTGCGGACACCGACGAGACGCTCGACGGTCTGGCCGCCGGGCACCATGACCTGGCCATCGTGACGGCCCGGCCCCGCGGCGGGCTGCTCACGGCCGCGCCGCTCTGCGACGAGGAGCACGTTCTGGTCGCAGCACCCCGGTGGGCCGGGCGTCTGGGACCGGGAACGCTACGGCGCAACGGTCCGGTGGTCCTGGAGCAGCTGCCGGTGGTCGAGGTGCACGAGAGCCTGCCCCTCGTCTCCCGCTACTGGGCGGCGGTCTTCGACAGCCGCCCCGCGGCCGCCGGGGCCGTCATCACCCCGGACCTGCGCGCGGTCCTGGAATGCACAGCGGCGGGGGCCGGGCTCGCTGTGCTGCCGCGATATCTGTGCGAGGGCGCACTGGAACGGGGAGAGGTGGTGGCACTGTTCGATCCACCGGTGCCACCCCTGCGTACGTACTTCCTGGCCGCGCGGACCGGCACGCTCGCGCTTCCGCATCTCGCTCCAGCGCACGATTTACTGCTGCGCGCGGCAGCCGACTGGTGACCGCAGGGCGGCCCAGGAGGCCTCAGGTGTTTCAGAACCGGTCCTGCGGGCCACTCTCTTGCCATGACCGAACGTCCTGTGGTCAAGCGCACCGCACGCGCCGTCCTGCTCGATGGCGACGACCTCATCCTCATCAAGCGCACCAAGCCAGGGGTGGATCCGTACTGGCTCACGCCGGGTGGCGGGGTCGAGCCCGAGGACGCCACTGTCATCGATGCCCTGCACCGTGAATTGGACGAGGAACTCGGCGCCAAGATCACCGATGTGGTGCCCTGCTTCGTCGACACCGTGGAACACATCGAGGGCGGCGGAGTGAAGGGCGTCAAGGTCCAGCACTTCTTCGTTTGCCGACTCGAATCCATGGACCTGTCCCTGCGCCACGGCCCCGAGATCGACGACCCCTGCGGGGAGTACGACGTCGTACGCGTGCCCTTCAGCAGGGTCGGAATCGCCGCCGTCCACCTCGTACCGCTGTCACTGCGGCACTACCTGGACGGCAACATCGAGGGTGTCCGGGCCATGCACGCGCCCGACCTGGGCTGATCCACGAGGGCGTATCCGCTCGCGCCGTCCTCCTGCGGAGCCGGGCCGGTATGGCGGGCGCAGCGGTCCTGCGACGCCGGGCCGCCTCCGCAGGGCACCCGGTCAGGGGGCGGCGACTCGGCTGCTTTCGGGTGGTGGGCGGGCCTGCTATCCCGCCCCCGTACGCCGAAACCAGTACGTCGGGATACTCCCCTCGGCAGATGCCCCGCCCTGCGTCCCACTGCACCGTGTTTCACGTGAAACCACTCCAGCGCCACACGCGCAGAACCCTTCTCGTCGCCCATGTATCGGTATCCGTCAGCTGGCTCGGCCTCACCGCCGGGCTGCTGACGCTCGGCATCACCGCATTCGGGACCGGCGATCCGTTCACAGCGCAAGCCGCCACCCGGGCGATGAAGGCCTTCAGCGACTGGCTTGTTGTCCCGGTCGCGCTGACGGCCCTTTTCAGCGGCCTGATCCTGTCGCTCGGCACCCCGTGGGGACTGGCCAGGCATCGCTGGGTGTGGGCGAAGTTCTGGCTCACCCTGGTCACGACGGGACTGTCGGTCCTCTCCCTGCGCCCCAGCATCAACGAGGCCGCAGAGCGCGGGACTGTCGACATCAGCCTCGTCATCGCCCCTTCGGTGGCCACCGCGACCTATCTGTTCATCACCGCGATCTCCGTACTGAAGCCGTGGGGGCTTACTCGACGCGGCCGTCAGCTACGTGTCTCGGGCAGATCCGTTAAAACGGTGGACGATCGATCACCGCGTCGGACAGCCTGACCTCTATGCCCAGCTCATTGCCCCGCCCGCTCGCCGACCTACCCATCCGGCGCCTCACCCGGGACGATCTGGTCCCATGCGCCGATCTCAGCGAGGACCGCGGCTGGCCGCGCGACGAGCACCGGTGGGGACTACTCCTCAGCGCGGGGACGGCCTACGGCATCGACGACCCCGCGAGCAAGGGCCTGATGGCAACCTGCGTGGTGACCTCGTACGGTCCGGACATGGCCGCCATCGGCATGCTTCTGGTCGCCGGGCGCTACAGCCGTCAGGGGATCGCGCGGCACCTGATGCAACAGGTGATCTGCACGACCGGGGGCACCCCGCTCAGCCTTTATGCGACGTCGGCAGGCCGGCCGCTCTACGAGAAGCTCGGTTTCAGCGCGGTGGGCCGGACCCAGCGGGTGAGCGGGTACTTCCGGCCATGCGCCGGGCCGGGCAGCGGCACAGCCGGGGGTGCCCCGGGCGCGGCCGACGTTGAGGGCCTGACCGTCCGCCCTGCCACAGCGGGGGATCTGCCGGCCATACTGCGCCTGGATTCAAAGGTGTCCGGTCTTGACCGGATGCTGCTCCTGACGCGTCTCCCGGCCTTTGCCGATCATCTGCGGGTGGCCGAGGACCGCGGGGAGCTCGTCGGATACGCCGCGCTGTGGCCCAGCTCGGAAAGCCATGTGGTCGGGCCGCTGATCGCACGGGACACCGCCACGGCGAAGCTGCTTGTCATCTCCCTCGCCGGGGCGACGGACCGGCCGTTGCGCGCGGACATCGACACTCGTCATAAAGAACTGCTGACCTGGTTCGGTGCATGTGGTCTCGAGCCCGGCTCGGCGACCACGTTGATGCGACTCGGGAACCCACCACCGCCGGGGGACTGGACCAGGAGCTTTGCGCCGCTCAGCGTAGCGACCGGCTGACGTCCGACAGGTCCGGTTCGGCTGACCGGGAGAACCGAACCGTCAGGAGCACCGGCCCCGATTCGGTACCCCTGCTCAGTTGTCGAACCACACTGTGAGCCGGACGTTCTCGTCTCCGTGGACGGTGGCGAGGGACTCCATCACGGACCACACCGGCTTCCACTCACCGTCCGGCGGCACGGCGTCGCGCCGAGTCATCCGCTCCAGCCGGTAGAGGCGGTCGTCGTCCCGCCACTCCGTTCCCTCCGGCCAGTCCGTCCGGCCGTTGCGACCGCCGAATCGAGTCGCGGGATCTGCCGGGAGCCCTGCCGCGGCGGCGAATCGGGCGCTCCAGACCGCCTTGGAGACCAGGACCCATGTATCGTCCACCGACTCGTACTCATGGATTCGCCGGTCCGTCGACGCCGCGGACTCGTCCCAGTCGACGCACTTCAGTTCACTCCACGCGATCCAACTGGGGCTGTGCGTGCTGGAGGCCCAGTCGTCGAAATCCGCGCGTGCGGCGGCGGAGATCAACTCGGGCAGTCCTCGCTCCGCCGCAAGTGGAATGAATCCTGCGTAGTTACGCACGCCGAACAGGCAGCCGAACGCGTCATAATCCCGGCCCAGGTACAGCAGGTCGAGATCGATGGCCGCCGACCACTCGTCCTCCGGCTCCGCCCATCGCGACCGGCACTCGATGAACCCATGAATGTCGGCTCCCATGCACGGAGATTCTCCGGACACATGGGAGCCGACACCAGCGAATTACCGCTGCGCAGGGCAGGGGACCTCAGACGAGAGCGGCCACAGCAGTGGTCGCGAACGCGTGGTCCTGCTCGGGCGCACCGCCACCGACCCCGACGGCACCGATCAGCCGGCCATCGCGGTGAACCGGGACACCACCGGCGATGAAGAGCAGAGGGCGGTCGAGGGCGGTCGGCAGGGTGTGGAAGAGTCCGCCCGGCTGGACCGCCTCGACGAGGTCGGCCGTGGGTGCGTCGAGCTGAAGCGCTGTGTACGCCTTACGGGTGCTGGTCTCGCCCGCGACCAGAACGGCCCGGTCGTCACGCCGGAAAGCGAGCAGATGGCCTCCCGCATCCAGGACGGTGACGGCTGCAGCGACACCTGCAGCCTCGGCGGCCGTGCGGGCCACATCGATCAGTGCCTCCGCGTCCTGTGTGGTCAGCGGTGCAGCAGCGACAGTGAACGTGCTCATGGAGGGGCTCCTTGATGTGGTGCGGTGTGGGGGTGGGGGTGGTGCGGGAGTGAAGTCGGTCAGCGCCGGGCGGCCGCGGGTACGACGGCCGGCTCCGGGGTGTGGTCGGTCACGAGAAGACTTCGGCTGGTCGTACGGTGCTCCAGGGTGCTGGAGACGGCGGCGAGCACCAGTGCGGAAGCTGCGAGCACCGCACCGACCCAGTTGGGTGCGGTGTAGCCGAGACCTGTGGCAATGACGATGCCGCCCAGCCATGCCGACAGAGCGTTGCCCAGGTTGAAGGCTCCGATGTTCACCGCAGAGGCGAGCGTCGGGGCGCCGGCCGCCTGGTCGAGCACCCGCTTCTGCAGCGGGGGCACGGTCGCGAAGCCCAGGCCGCCGATCAGGAAGATGGTGACGGCTGCTGCGATCTGGTTGTGAGCGGTCAGCGTGAACAGCGACAGGACAAGGGCGAGGCCACCCAGCGACACATACAGCAAGGGCATCAGGTGACGGTCGGCGAACTTGCCGCCGAGCAGGTTGCCCCCGACCATGCCGAGGCCGAAGAGCACCAGCAGCCAGGTGACGGAAGAGGCCGAGTAACCGGCGATCTCCGTCATCATCGGCGTGATGTAAGTGATAGCGGCGAAGACCCCACCGAAGCCCAGGACGGTCATCGCCATGGCGAGCAGTACCTGCACATTGCGGAAGGCGGCAAGCTCGTGCCGGAGCCGGACGCCTTCGGGGCGGGGCTGGTCGGGAACGAGCCGGGCCACACCGAGCAAACCGATGACACCGAGGGCGGCGACAACGAAGAACGTGCTCCGCCAGCCGACGCTCTGACCTATGTAGGTGCCCAGCGGCACGCCGACGACATTGGCGACGGTGAGGCCCGTGAACATCATGGCGATCGCGCCGGCCTTCTTGTGCGGAGCGACCAGATCAGCTGCCACCACCGAACCGATGCCGAAGAAGGCTCCGTGTGCGAGCGAAGCGATCACCCGGCCCGCGAGCATCACTCCGAAGACGGGGGCGGTCGCGGAGACCACGTTGCCGATGACGAACAGCGCCATCAGGATCATCAGCATGCGTTTGCGGCTGACCCTGGTGCCGAGGAGGGTCATCAGCGGGGCTCCGACGACGACACCGAGCGCGTAGCCGGTGACGAGGAAGCCTGCGGTCGGGATCGAGACCTGGAAGTCCGCAGCAACCTCGGGGAGCAGCCCCATGATCACGAACTCGGTCGTTCCGATACCGAATGCCCCGATGGCGAGGGCGAGGAGCGCCAGCGGCATGGGTTCCACCTTCCAGGAGGTTGCGTCTGCGCCTTACGAGCGTCGACAATAATTGCAGACGCCGACTAATTGCAAGCGCGGGCTATTGCACTCGTCGCCTATCCTGGACGCAAGCAACTCCGGCACGGAGGAGAGACCCATGACAGCGACGGACCCTGCCCTGACCGCCCTTTCCCAAGGCTGGTGTGCGCTCTCCCTGCTCCACGGGAAGATCGAGGCCCGTATCGAGCGGGCGCTGCAGAGCGGGCACGGCCTCAGCGTGCGGGAGTACTCCCTGCTGGACGTCCTGAGCCGACAGCACAACGGGCCGGGCGGACATCTGCAGATGAAGCAGGTGGCCGACGCCGTTGTGCTCAGCCAGAGCGCCACCACACGTCTCGTCACCCGTCTCGAGGACCGGGGCCTGCTGACCCGGTATCTTTGCGACACCGACCGGAGGGGCATCTACACCGATGTCACCGAAGCCGGCCTCACGCTGCTCTCCGAAGCCCGGCCGACCAACGACACCGCACTGCGTGCCGCGCTGGACGAGGCCGCCAGGAACCCCGAACTGGCGCCGCTGGTCCGGACGGTCGAGCAGTTGAAGGTTCCCGTATAGAGAGCCGCGCCACGGGGGCGCGGCGTAGGCTGCCGATCATGAACGATCCGGAAATCCGTCCTGCGACCGTCGCTGATCTCTCACAGATCGTGGCCATGCTCGCCGACGATGCGCTGGGCGCCCAACGTGAGTCGCCGGACGATCTCGCTCCCTACCTGTCGGCGTTCAACCGGCTGTCCAACGATCCGCATCAGCATGTGATGGTCGCCGTACGCGCGGACCGCGTCGTAGGGACGCTGCAGCTCAGCGTGATCCCCGGGCTCTCCAGGCGCGGCTCGACCCGGTCGGTGATAGAGGGCGTCCGCGTCCACGCGGACGAGCGCGGCAGCGGTCTCGGTACGCAGCTGATCCAGTGGGCCGTCGATGAATCGCGTCGGCAGGAGTGCCAATTGGTCCAGCTGACGTCCGATGCGATTCGGACCGACGCCCATCGCTTCTACGAACGGCTCGGCTTCGTGGCCAGCCACGTGGGCTTCAAACTCGCCCTCTGACCGCTGTCCCGCATCCAAGGGAGTCGACTGTGCACCGCATCAGCGACGAACAGCGCCGCATCAGGATCGGCCGCCGCCACCTTCTGGCCCCCTCGGTGCGGTCGGACTCCCCCGTCGCAGTGGCCGACGCCGTCGTTGCCCTGCACGCCACCGACGCGGCCACCGTCTTCCTCTCCACCTGCGCACGTCTCCAGGTACCGGACGTCGCCGCCGTGGAACAACACCTCTACGAAGACGTCTCACTGGTCCGGCTGCTCTCCATGCGCAACACCCTCTTTGTCGTGTCG
Organism: Streptomyces sp. NPDC026062; assembly: GCF_055568375.1. Classification (NCBI taxonomy): domain Bacteria; kingdom Bacillati; phylum Actinomycetota; class Actinomycetes; order Kitasatosporales; family Streptomycetaceae; genus Streptomyces; species Streptomyces sp. NPDC026062. The sequence goes on along the minus strand of NZ_JBVHOQ010000056.1, from coordinate 3,212 downwards.
GAGGAGATGGCCTCACGGATCGAAGCGTCGAATGCCCGCGCTGTCGCCGCCAAAGAACGCCGGACACTCCTCAAACACCTGGCGGAGGACGGCAACGGGCTGGACGACCAGTGGCTGGCCGGCACCGAAGAGTCTGTCCTCGCAGCCCTGGCTGCCCGAGGTTCCGCCTCGGGCAGCGAGCTCTCCGCCGCTGTACCCGCCCTGCGTACCAAGATCACACTCTTCCCCGGAAAGAAGCAGGAGACGGTTCAGGGAGTGGCCACACGGGTCATCCGCGTGCTGGCCGCCGAGGGACGGATCCGACGGGACCGGCCACGAGGGTCCTGGACCTCCAGCCAGTTCCGGTGGACGGCATCAGCGCCCCGCCCCGCACAGGAATCAGACGGGGCACAGGCGGAGCTTGCCCTGCGCTGGCTCCGTTCCTACGGCCCCGCGTCCGAGGGAGACCTCAAGTGGTGGACTGGCTGGGGACTCGGCCAGGTCCGCAAGGCGCTGGCAACCGCGGGCGCGGAAGAGGTACGGCTCGACAGCGGCGCCACGGGGTGGGTCGCACCACAGGACTACGAACCCGAGTCGGCACCCGAGCCCTGGGCGGCCCTGCTGCCCGCACTCGACCCGAGCGCCATGGGGTGGTCCGATCGCGGCTTCCACCTTCCCACCGAGTATCGGGCAGCGCTCTTCGACCGTTCCGGCAACGCCGGCCCCACCGTGTGGTGGAACGGTCGGATCGTGGGCGGATGGGCGCTGCGCGGCGACGGCGAGCCGGTCTGGCGGCTCCTTGCCGACGCAGGCCGGGATGCCTCTGCCGCGATCGAGAGAGAGGCTTCCCGGCTTGCGGGCTGGGTCGGCGAGGCTCGGGTCACACCACGCTTCCGCACGCCGCTGGAAAGGGAGTTGACGGCCTGAATGGCCTTCCGCTCGTTTCACGTGAAACGAGCGCTCAACTCCCCAGTCCCCTCAACTCCCCAAGCCGCGCCATCCATCCGCGTCCACTCCACCCGGAACGGCCGCTGCGGGATCGTAAGGCTCACGCGTAAAGACGAACGAACCGAGATCCAGGTGGTTCACGCTGCCGTCGTCGTTACGCACAACCCGGAGCGTCTCCCCCGCGTAGTAGCCGTCCAGTCCGATCCAAGTGCCGTCCGGACGGGCGGTGAAACGGGCGCCGCGGCCCTGACCGTTCGGTGCCCGCAGCTCCAGCCCCCGATCGGCAGTCAGCCGCAGGATGTTCGTACGGGCGCCCCAGTACCACGGGCCGGTCAGCGCGAGAAGCTCCGCGTCCACCTCGGGCAACGGGCGCCACGGCTCCGGGATGCGTGGCTCCGACTCGGCGACGATGTCAACGAGTTCGGCGGCGACCTCACCGACCGCCAGCCCGGACGTGACGTTGGCGAATGCGACAGCGGCCACATCGTCCTCGGCGCTGAACCAGAGCGCGGCCAGGAAGCCGGGAAGTGAACCCGTATGCCCGACAAGTGTGCGGCCCTTCCTCCGTACCACCTGGAGTCCCAGGCCGTAATTACCGCTCCAGTCACCCGACTCGGGCGGAGACGCCGGCTCCTTCATCTCGGCCACGGACGCAGCCACGAGTACCCGGTCGTCTCCGTCGGCAAGGAAGGCGGCGAAGCGTAGGAGGTCGGCAGTGGTGGACCACAGCTGGCCGGCCGGCGCCATCAGACCGAGGTCTTCGACCGGTTCGGGCAGCATGACATCCGCCCACGGATGGACAGCCCAGCCGTCGGCGTGCGGGGCCTGCGCCTGCGGGCTCGTCCGGTGCATGCCCAGCGGCTCCAGCACCTCGCTTCTCAAGGCCTCCGCCCACGAAACTCCGCGCACCGCTTCGACCAGCGCTCCGAGCAGTGTGTAGCCCGGGTTCGAATAGTGATGGCGGCGGCCGGGGGGATGCATTCTGGTCTGCTCACCGAGGACGTCCGCCAGACCTGGACGCAGACTGCCGGGTGTCCGCTCCCACCAAGGTGCAGGCGACTCGGCGCCGAGTCCCGCGCTGTGTCCGAGCAGCTGATGGACAGTGACGTCGCCCACACCAGTACCGGGAAGGTGCTTCTCCAGAGGATCACCCAGATCCAGCAGGCCTTCGTCCCGCAGCCTCATCACCAGCACGGCAGTGAACGTCTTGCTGAGGGAACCGATCCGGAACTGTGTATCCGCATCCGGGGCATGGCCGTCGACACAGCTGCGGGAGCCGTTCCAGACGACGTGTCCCTGCCGTTGCACGGCAGCGACGAAGGATGGTGAGCGCCCTTCGGCCTGGGCCGTGGCAATGCGGTGCAGCAGGGCGCGCTGCGTGCCCGGTAGCAACTGTTCAGCAAGAGAAGTCATCGTCAACAACTACCTTCCGCACTGCCGCATGGCGAGTTCATTTGCTGCTTCGGGCACAGGCCCCACCGGCAGGGAAGCGGGTATGGAGAGTTGCAGCAGTGGCCCGAATGCGGCTTGCAAGGCAACAAACACAAACCGGAACACCACGGTCTGGCTCTGACGCCGTCGTTGCGACTGGCCAGACGCCTCCGCGCACGCGACGGAGTGCGCCATGGCGCGGTGACGAGCAGTGAAGCTGAACCAGTCGAGCATGAGACCGGTGGGCTCTGACCCTCCGTGGCATGTGCGTCAGCAGGGTCAGCATCGACTTCCGGCTGACACTGAACCTCGACTCACGCTGGGAAGTTGTGCGGGAAGCGCCGACCCGACTCTCGTCCGGGTCGGTCCGCACCAATCCCGGCGTCCGTCTGACACCGGAGATCCAGGACGTGGCTGCGGCCCTTCCGCGGGTGAGGTTCCCCCGTCACTCGGGAGGTGCTGATCAGCTGGTCAGCGAAGGTTGGCAGGGTTTCAGGTTCGTTCGTTCGGCCGTTGCCTGCTCGGCGTAGTGCTTCTCCTCGAACTCGATCGGGCTGAGGTAGCCAAGCCGCTTCTGGATGCGCCGGCTGTTATAGAAGCCGTCGAAGTACTCGAAGAGCGCGAGGTTCGCTTCGGCCCTGGTGGCGAAGACACGGCCGCGGACGCACTCGGTCTTCGTCAGCATCCACAGATTCTCCGCGAGGGCGTTGACGCTCCTATAGTTGTCAACTCCCCGCAGAGAACGTCCTCGGGGCAGGCCGGATGAGGTGGTAGACCTCGCGGATGACGTAGCGTTTGAGGCAGCGGATGATCTCGCGTTTCGTCTTGCCCTCTGCGGTTCGACGGGTGACGTA
>NZ_JBVHOQ010000055.1:0-40911 GCF_055568375.1 Streptomyces sp. NPDC026062 | reverse complement strand
CGAACCCGGAAGCTAAGCCTTTCAGCGCCGATGGTACTGCAGGGGGGACCCTGTGGGAGAGTAGGACGCCGCCGAACAATCATTGTGGAAAAGCCTCGTGCCCTTGTGGCACGGGGCTTTTCTGCGTTCACGGACCAAAACTGGACCCACACTTGGGCCAGATGCCGGCCGGCCGTGACGGGGGAGCGTCTGGTGGGGCGAGGGGATGGGCCTGCCCTCGGAGGCCCTGGTGGGGCGCCAAGGTGACGGTGCGACAGGCGGTTTTGCACACCCCCTGGTTCGGGGTATGCTTTAGCTCGTTGCCGCAGGGCAGCAAGGCCCCAATAGCTCAGTCGGTAGAGCGTCTCCATGGTAAGGAGAAGGTCTGCGGTTCGATTCCGCATTGGGGCTCATATATGTGAAAGGCCCCCGCCTTCAGGCGGGGGCCTTTCACATATATGAGGCCTTTTCGGACTGCTCGATGCTGACAGCGCTAAACGGTGGGCTGTGGCTCTGGGACGCGCATCGCGAGGATGGCCATGTCGTCCGAGGCCGGCTCGGCGGCGAATCGCTCGACCGCCCGCAGAATGCGTGCCGCAACGGCGCCGGCTGTCAGCCCCGTGCAGTTGGCCAGAACGTCCGCCAGGCCGTCGTCACCAAGCATGCGTGCGCCCTCCCGGCGCTCTGTGACCCCATCGGTGACACACAGCAGGACATCGCCCGGTTCCAGGGTCACCGTCTGCTCGTACAGCTCCAGGTCCTCGATCACGCCCAGCAGGGGCTGAGGCTCCGCCGCCGACTCGACCGAGCCGTCCTGACGCAGGCGCAGCGGCAGCGGATGACCGGCACACACCACCTTCAGAAGGGCGCTGCCGTCCTCCTGGGGCCACAACTCCCCGTACAGAAGCGTCAGGAAGCGACTGCGGGCGCCCTCGTCGAGGATGGCGGCGTTCAGCCGCTCCAGGACGGCGGGGCCGCCGAAACCCTCGCGGGCGAGCAGGCGCAGGGCGTGACGGGCCAGACCGGTGACGGCCGCGGCCTCCGGACCCGTACCGCACACATCGCCGATGGCGAAGCCGTAGGCGCCGTCGCGGATCGGGAAGATGTCGTAGAAGTCGCCGCCCACTTCGTTGCCTTCGCCGGCTGCCCGGTAGATGACCTCGATCTCGACATTGGGCACATCGGGCAGACCCGGAGGCAGCAGGCTGCGCTGGAGGGACTGGCTGATCGCCGTGCGCTCCGAGTACAGACGGGCGTTGTCCAGGGCCAGAGCGGCCCGGCGCGACAGGTCCTCGGCCAGTTCCAGGATCTCCTGGCGGAAGTGGTCGTCGGACGGCTTGCCGAGCGTGAGCATGCCGATGACCCGGTTACGGGCGACAAGCGGGAGGACCACGGTCTCCCCGCCGACGGCGGCTGCCGTGGCGAGTGTCGTCCGGATGCCCGCGCCGAGTCCGCCCGGGTCTCCGAGGCCGATGCTGCGCATCGAGGTGCGCAGCGCCGCCTGATGGGCGGCCTCGGACGGTGCGGACCACACACGCGCTCCGAGCGTCGGCACCGGGTCCGGCGGGGCGATCTTGGAGAGCAGGGCCTTGAGGCCGTCGATGCGCTCCTCGTCCTCGTGCAGCACGTACGAGAGGTCCGGATCCGAGGACTGGTCGGCGATCGTGTAGACGGCGCACCACGTGGCCAGGGTGGGGACGGTCATCTGTGCCATCAGAGCGAGCGTCTGATCCCGGTCGAGCGTGCCGGCCAGCAGATCGGACGCCTCGACGAGGAAGGAGAGCGAGCCGCGGCGCAGCCGTTCCAGCTCTCCCAGACGGGCGGACTCGACGGCCAGGGCGATGCGGTCGGCGGCGAACTGGAGGCGCAGCGCCTCCTCGTTCGAGTACCGGCCTGCGGCTTCGGCCGCGACACCCAGCGAGCCCGTGAGCCGGCCCTCGACCTTCAGCGGGACCGTGACCACCGAGCGCATGCCCGTGTCGCCGAGCAGCGGGACGGCGCCCGGCACGGCGTCGAGGTCCTCGTGGACGGCGGGCATGCGCGCGGAGCCGTACCGTCCGGTGCCGGCCTCCACGGGGACTCGGGCGAAGCGCTGACGGGCGGAGGGCAGGCCGGTTGTGGCCCGTACCTCCAGTTCGGTCTCGTCGTCCGTCGCCAGCAGCAGGAAGGCGGCGTCGGCGTCGAGCATGTCGCGGGCCCGCTCGACGGTGCGCTGGAGGAGGCCGTCGAGGTCGTCGGGCGCGGGGGAGCCGATGAAGACCTTGAAGGGGTCCGTGGCGCGGTTCTCGGTGGTCGCGTCGGAGACGGGCGTGCGCGCCGGTGACTGGAGCACGGCCCGCTCGTAGTCGCGGACCAGCAGGCACACGGTCGAGGGTTCGCCCTCGGTGTCCCGTACGCGCAGATGGGAGCCGTAGACCGGGATCGTACGGCCGTCGCCGCCCCGGATGCCGTAGCTGCCCTCCCAGCGTGAGAGGCGCAGCGCGTCGGCGATGCCGGTGTTGGTGCCCGGGGTCTGCGGCCACGCGGTGAAGTCGGTGAACTGCTTTCCGGTGACCTGCTCCGCCGCATGCCCGAAGAGATACGAGGCGTCGTCGTTCCACGCCGCGATGGAGCCCGAGCTGCTGATCTGGACGACCGCTACCCGGACCCGTTCGTCGGTGACGGGGAGCAGATCGACGGGAAGCAGCGGGCCCGCCGAGCGGATGCCCACCGGCCGGTCGGGCAGATCGAGCTGGAACCAGACATGTTTGTGGGTGGGGGAGTACTCGACTCCCCAGCGGGAAGCGAGGGCCGCGCACAGGAGGAGGCCGCGGCCGCCTTCCCGGTCGGGGCTGCCGAAGTCCAGTGCGGTGGACTGGAGCGGGATCTCCCTTTCCGGATAGTGGTCGGACACCTCGACCCGGACGCCGTCCTCCGTGCGCAGGCACAGGACGTCCGCCGCCGTGCCCGCGTGGACCACCGCGTTGGTGACGAGCTCGCTGGTGAGGACCACGGCGTCGTCGACGACGTCGGTGTACCCCCACCCCTGGAGCGTGTCCCGGACAAAGGCGCGGGCCGTCGCGACGGAGCGCCCGACCGGGTCGAAAGTGGCAGCCGCGCGCGCCGTGATCACAGCACTCCCCATATGGTGTCTCGTCGCTTCCCCGAGTCCTGTGCCCGTTTCTCGCCGCTTCGATTCGCCTTGCCAGGCTAGACGCTCGGTGTGGGTACCGGATACACGAGGGCCGGTTCGGGCAAGGACGGGCAGGAACGGGCCTGGGACCGACAAGTGTGGGCTTCCCCGTGGAGGGATGTGGCACAACCATGGGAGGTTCCGCCCCGACCTGTTCCCGCCTGGTACGTTTCAACGATTTGACGGCCGCATGGTCACCCGTCGACGGTGGTCCCTGGCGGTGAGCCATTGAGGATCTGGGCAAGCTCTCGGACAAGGCCCGAGCGATTTCGGTCAACCCCTGCGGGAGGGACACGGTGGAGTCTGACGTGGCGGCGCGGGGAACAGGCACGCGCAGTAGAGGCGGACAGTCCGTGAAGAAGCAGCGTAATGGAACCGTCGAAGTCGACGCGGCGGCACTCAACAGACTGCTGTCGGGTCTGGTGGCCATGCGTGACGGGAACTTCCGCCGGCGGGTGACGGTCTCCGGCGACGGTGTGATGGCCGAGCTCGCTGCGGTCTTCAACGAAGTCGCCGACCGTAACGTGCATCTCACCGGTGAGCTCGCGCGCGTGCGGCGGGTGGTCGGCCGGGAGGGCAAGCTCACGGAGCGGCTGGAGACGGGGGCCTGCGAGGGCTCCTGGGCGGCCGCGATCGACGCGTCCAACGAGCTGGTCGATGATCTCGCGCGTCCCGTCTCGGAGGTCGGACGGGTGCTTTCGGCGGTCGCCGACGGTGATCTCGAACAGCGGATGGAGCTGCGTTCGCACACGGCGGACGAGACGGTGCGGCCGCTGCGCGGCGAGTTCCTGAAGGTCGCCCGGACGGTCAACAACCTGGTCGACCAGCTGTCGGCCTTCACCGAACAGGTGACACGGGTCGCGGTCGAGGTGGGGACCGAGGGCAAGCTGGGCGGCCAGGCCCAGGTGCGGGGGATGTCCGGGTCCTGGAAGGACCTCACGGACTCCGTGAACACCATGGCGTACCGGCTGACCGCGCAGGTGCGCGACATCGCCCTGGTGACGACTGCGGTCGCCAAGGGCGATCTGTCGCGGAAGGTCACCGTCCACGTGGCCGGTGAGATGGCCCAGCTCAAGAACACCGTCAACACGATGGTCGACCAGCTGTCCTCGTTCTCCTCCGAGGTGACCCGCGTCGCCCGGGAAGTGGGCACCGAGGGCGAGCTCGGTGGCCAGGCGACCGTGCCCGGGGTGGCAGGCGTCTGGAAGGACCTGACGGACTCCGTCAACACGATGGCGGGGAACCTCACCTCCCAGGTGCGCGGCATCGCGGAGGTGACGACGGCGGTCGCCAACGGTGACCTGTCGCAGAAGGTCCGGGTGAGCGCGCGGGGCGAGGTCGCGCAGCTCGCCGAGACGATCAACCAGATGACCGAGACGCTGCGCACCTTCGCGGACGAGGTCACGCGTGTGGCCAGCGAGGTCGGCGGCGAGGGCCTGCTCGGCGGCCAGGCGCAGGTGCCGGGCGCCGCGGGCACCTGGAAGGACCTCACCGACTCGGTGAACACCGTCTTCCGCAATCTGACGACCCAGGTGCGCGACATCGCCCAGGTGACCACGGCGGTGGCCAGCGGAGACATGTCGCAGAAGGTCACTGTCGATGTGGCCGGCGAGATGCTGGAGCTGAAGAACACCGTCAACACGATGGTCGACCAGCTTCAGTCCTTCGGTTCGGAAGTGACCCGGGTGGCCAGGGAGGTCGGCGTCGAGGGCCGGCTGGGCGGCCAGGCCGAGGTGCCGGGTGCGGCGGGTACCTGGAAGGACCTCACGGACTCCGTCAACACGGCGTTCCGGAACCTGACCGGTCAGGTGCGCGACATCGCCCAGGTGACGACGGCGGTCGCCAACGGTGACCTGTCGCAGAAGGTCACTGTCGATGTGGCCGGCGAGATGCTGGAGCTGAAGAACACCGTCAACACGATGGTGGCGCAGCTGTCCTCGTTCGCCGACCAGGTGACGCGCATGGCGCGGGACGTGGGCACGGAGGGCCGCCTCGGCGGTCAGGCGCGGGTCGACGGTGTCTCCGGTACGTGGAAGGAGCTCACCGACTCCGTCAACTTCATGGCGGGGAACCTGACTTCCCAGGTGCGTCAGATCGCGCAGGTGACCACGGCGGTGGCGCGGGGTGACCTGTCGCAGAAGATCGACGTGGACGCGCGCGGTGAGATCCTTGAGCTGAAGAACACCATCAACACGATGGTCGACCAGCTTTCCGCCTTCGCGGAGCAGGTGACCCGGGTGGCCCGCGAGGTGGGCACGGACGGGCGTCTGGGGGGTCAGGCGCAGGTGCCCGGCGTGGCCGGGGTGTGGCGTGATCTAACAGATTCGGTGAACGGCATGGCCGGGAACCTCACCGCTCAGGTCCGTAACATCGCGCAGGTCGCCACGGCGGTGGCGCGGGGTGACCTGTCGCAGAAGATCGACGTGGACGCGCGCGGCGAGATCCTTGAGCTGAAGAACACCCTCAACACGATGGTCGATCAGCTGTCGAACTTCGCCGAGCAGGTGACCAGGGTCGCCCGCGAGGTGGGTACGGAAGGCATCCTCGGCGGTCAGGCCGAGGTGCAGGGTGTGTCCGGTACGTGGAAGGACCTCACCCAGTCCGTCAACGGCATGGCGAACAACCTGACGCTTCAGGTCCGCAACATCGCCGAGGTCACCACCGCGGTCGCCAACGGTGATCTCTCCAAGAAGATCACTGTTGACGCCAAGGGCGAGATCCTCGAACTGGTGACGACGGTCAACACCATGGTCGACCAGCTGATGAACTTCGGTGACGAGGTGACGCGGGTGGCCCGTGAGGTGGGCACCGAGGGCATCCTCGGCGGCCAGGCCCGGGTGCGCGGTGCCACGGGCATCTGGAAGGACCTCAGCGAGAACGTCAACCTGATGGCCAACAACCTGACCAGTCAGGTGCGGAACATCTCCCGGGTCTCGTCCGCCGTGGCCAACGGCGACCTGACGAAGAAGGTCACCGTGGAGGCGCGCGGTGAGGTGGCCGAGCTGGCCGACACCGTCAACACGATGGTGACGACCCTGTCGTCGTTCGCCGATGAGGTGACGCGAGTCGCCCGTGAGGTGGGCACCGAGGGCGAGCTGGGCGGTCAGGCGCGTGTCCCCGGCGTCTCCGGTACGTGGAAGGACCTCACCGAGTCCGTGAACTCGATGGCGTCCAACCTGACCGGTCAGGTGCGCCAGATCGCCACCGTCACCACGGCCATCGCCGAGGGCGATCTCACCAAGAAGATCGACATCGACGCGCGCGGGGAGATCCAGGAGCTCAAGAACACCATCAACACGATGGTCGACCGGCTGTCCTCGTTCGCCGAGCAGGTGACCCGGGTGGCCCGTGAGGTGGGAACCGAGGGTCAGCTGGGCGGTCAGGCGCGGGTGCGCGACGTGGACGGCACCTGGCGCGACCTCACGGAGTCGGTGAACGAGATGGCCGGAAACCTGACCCGTCAGGTGCGTGCCATCGCGGCCGTCGCCACTGCGGTGACCAGGGGCGATCTCAATCTCAAGATCGATGTGGACGCCGCAGGCGAGATCCAGTCCCTCCAGGACAACATCAACACGATGATCGCCAACCTGCGCGACACCACCGCCACCAACAAGGAGCAGGACTGGCTCAAGGGCAACCTCGCCCGGATCTCCGGTCTGATGCAGGGGCGCCGCGACCTGGACGACGTCGCCTCGCTGATCATGAGTGAGCTGACCCCGGTCGTCTCCGCGCAGCACGGAGCCTTCTTCCTCGCCATGGCGACGGGAGACACCGACGCGCTCGGTGCGGACGGCGACCGGGAGGGCGCGTACGAACTCCGGATGCGGGGCAGCTACGGCTACTCCGCCGGCTCCATGCCCACGTCCTTCCGGCCGGGGGAGACGCTCATCGGCACGGCCGCCGAGGAGAAGCGGACGATTCAGGTGGACAACGTGCCGCCGGGATACCTGAAGATCTCCTCCGGTCTCGGCGAGGCGCCGCCCGCGCATGTGATCGTGCTGCCCGTGCTCTTCGAGGGGAAGGTCCTCGGTGTGATCGAGCTGGCCTCCTTCCAGCCGTTCACCCATATCCAGCGGGACTTCCTCAACCAGCTCGCCGAGATGATCGCGACCAGCGTCAACACGATCAGCGTCAACACCACGACCGAGAAGCTGCTGGAGCAGTCACAGGAGCTCACGGAGCAATTGCGCGACCGGTCCCAGGAGTTGGAGAACCGGCAGAAGGCACTCCAGGCATCCAATGCCGAACTGGAGGAGAAGGCCGAGCTGCTGGCCCAGCAGAACCGTGACATCGAGGTCAAGAACACCGAGATCGAGGAGGCGCGGCAGGTCCTGGAGGAGCGCGCCGAACAGCTCGCCGTCTCCATGCGCTACAAATCGGAGTTCCTGGCGAACATGTCGCACGAGTTGCGGACACCGCTCAACTCGCTGCTCATTCTCGCCAAACTTCTGGCGGACAACGCCGAGGGCAATCTGTCGCCGAAGCAGGTGGAATTCGCCGAGACGATCCATGGGGCGGGTTCCGATCTGCTCCAGCTGATCAACGACATCCTCGATCTGTCCAAGGTCGAGGCGGGCAAGATGGACGTCAGTCCGACCCGGATCGCCCTGGTGCAGCTGGTCGACTATGTGGAGGCGACGTTCCGGCCGCTGACTGCGGAAAAGGGGCTGGATTTCTCCGTACGGGTGTCACCGGAACTCCCGGCCACGCTGCACACCGACGAACAGCGGCTGCTTCAGGTGCTGCGCAATCTGCTCTCCAACGCGGTGAAGTTCACCGACAGCGGTGCCGTCGAGCTGGTGATCCGGCACGCCGGTGCCGAGGTGCCGAACGCCATTCGTGAGCAACTGCTGGAGGCCGGCTCGCTGCGGGACGCCGATGCCGATCTGATCGCCTTCTCGGTGACGGACACCGGTATCGGGATCGCGTCCAGCAAGATGCTGGTGATTTTCGAGGCGTTCAAGCAGGCGGACGGGACGACCAGCCGCAAGTACGGCGGTACCGGTCTCGGTCTCTCCATCAGCCGCGAGATCGCACGGCTGCTGGGAGGCGAGATCCATGCGGCGAGCGAGCCCGGCCGGGGTTCGACGTTCACGCTGTACCTGCCGCTGCACCCGAGCGAACTGCCGCCGCAGGGTTACCCGCAGATCGGCCCCGCGCCCATCGAAGCGCATGGCGCGGCGGTCGAGAGCGGGCGGCTTCCCGAGGCGGTCCAGGGGCAGGGACTGGGACAGGGGTCCGGACCGGGCTTCGAGACCTTCGGCGAGGCCGCGGGGACGCCGGGAAGCGTGTACGACCAGGGCGGTGCGGCCTCGCTGTTGAGGCGTCGGCGCAAGGCACTGGGCGGTGCGCGGCAGCAGCCCGCGCTGCCGCCGCGGGCTGCTTCTCCGGCGGATCGGCAGAGTCCGCAGGAGCCGTGGGCGCTCGGCGGCCAGGAGGAGCCGGCTGTCCGCAGGACGTTCCGGTTCGCAGGCGAGAAGGTGCTGATTGTCGACGACGACATCCGGAACGTCTTCGCGCTCACCAGCGTGCTGGAGCAGCACGGGCTGTCGGTTCTGTACGCGGAGAACGGGCGCGAGGGGATCGAAGTCCTGGAGCAGCACGACGATGTGACGGTTGTACTGATGGACATCATGATGCCGGAGATGGATGGCTATGCGACCACTTCGGCGATTCGCCGGATGCCGCAGTTCGCCGGCCTGCCGATCGTCGCGCTGACCGCGAAGGCGATGAAGGGGGACCGAGAGAAGGCGATCGAGTCCGGAGCGTCCGACTACGTCACCAAGCCGGTCGACCCTGATCATCTTCTTTCGGTTATGGAGCAGTGGATGCGCGGAGAGTGATCGTCAATTGATCGAATCAATCGTGTTTTGTTGACTGGCTGTGTCGGAAGGAGTGTGGGAGCGAGGTTTCCGGGGAACCTTCTCGTCTCCCGCCACGTTTTCCCTGTGTGCACAGTGACATCGCGGTGACAGGGTGTGGTGACGGGCAGGGTGCGGCTACCATGACCGGCACAAGGACGGACGGCGTAAGGGAGCCGTCCCCTGGGGCGGCGCCCGGTGTAATTCCGGGGCGAGGAGGACGGGCCATGGTGCAGAAGGCCAAGATCCTCCTGGTCGATGACCGGCCGGAGAATCTGCTGGCGCTGGAGGCCATCCTCTCTGCGCTCGATCAGACACTGGTGCGGGCATCGTCAGGGGAGGAGGCGCTGAAAGCGCTGCTCACGGACGACTTCGCGGTCATTCTGCTGGACGTCCAGATGCCAGGCATGGATGGTTTCGAAACCGCGGCGCACATCAAGCGCCGGGAGCGGACCCGGGACATCCCGATCATTTTTCTCACCGCGATCAACCATGGTCCGCACCACACCTTCCGGGGTTATGCGGCCGGCGCGGTGGACTACATCTCGAAGCCGTTCGACCCCTGGGTGCTGCGCGCCAAGGTCTCGGTCTTCGTCGACCTGTACATGAAGAACTGCCAGTTGCGTGAGCAGGCGGCGCTGTTGCGGCTTCAGCTGGAGGGCGGCGGGAACGGAGGCTCGAACCACGAGAAGGAGCCCGCCGGACTGCTGGCCGAACTCTCCGCGCGGCTCGCGGCCGTCGAGGAACAGGCCGAGGCCCTCTCCAAGCAGCTCGACGACGAGTCGGCGGACGCCGGGGCCGTGGCCACCGCCGCGCATCTCGAACGGAAACTGACCGGGCTGCGCCGGGCGCTGGACGCGTTGGAGCCGGGTACCGCGGGCGGGCCCGCCAAGCTGCCCTCGTAACACGGCTGTCGGCGGCGCCGTTCCTCTCCGGCCGGTCCTTTCGGGCCATCGAGGCGTCAACTGACCGGAGAGTGCGGCGCTGTTCGGCTGTGTGATGCGGACCGGGCCTGCCGATGACACCTGTGTGGCAGGCCGGGGGCCGGTGAGTGCGCGTCAGTTTGCAGCCGCCGTACGGCGACACGGTCGGGTGAACCGGCACGCGCACGTGTTCACTGCCGCGGACACCGGTAACCTCGGCCCCATGGCCTCACGTACGTCCGGCAAGGGTTCCCAGGGCACGGCGGGCACCGCGAAGCGCGTCGGTGGCGGAGCGGGCCCGGCGAAGAAAGCCGCGCCCGCGAAGAAGGCCGCCGCCAAGAAGACCGCGCCCGCGAAAAAGGCTCCCGCGAAGAAGGCGGCGGCCAAGAAGACCGCCGCGCCCAAACCCGCGCCGTCGCCCACCGGCGGTGTGTACCGCCTGGTGCGCGCAGTCTGGCTCGGTGCGGCCCACGGCGTCGGCGCTATGTTCCGCGGCATAGGACGCGGCGCCAAGGGGCTCGACCCCGCGCACCGCAAGGACGGTGTCGCGCTGCTGCTGCTCGGTCTCGCGCTGATCGTCGCCGCTGGCACCTGGTCGAATCTGCGCGGACCGGTCGGCGACCTCGTCGAGATGCTGGTCACCGGAGCCTTCGGCCGGCTCGACCTGCTCGTGCCGATACTGCTGGGCGCCGTCGCCGTGCGGCTGATCCTGTACCCGGAGAAGCCCGAGGCCAACGGCCGGATCGTCATCGGGCTCTCCGCGCTGGTCATCGGAGTGCTCGGGCAGGTCCACATCGCGTGCGGATCGCCGGGGCGCGAGGACGGCACCGAGGCCATGCAGGACGCGGGCGGCCTCATCGGCTGGGCCGCCTCCAAGCCGCTGATCTTCACCATGGGCGAGGTGCTCGCCGTACCGCTGCTCCTGCTCCTGACCGTCTTCGGGCTGCTGGTCGTGACGGCGACCCCGGTGAACGCCATCCCGCAGCGGCTGCGGCTGCTCGGTGCCAAGCTGGGAATCATCGACCCGGTGTACGACCCCGAGGCGCTGGACGAGGACGACGAGAGCTACGACGAGCAGTGGCGTGAGGCGCCGGCCGCCCGTTCGCGCCGTTCCACCGCCCGTGCGTCCGAGGCGCCCGAGGGGTACGACCCCGACCGGGCGGAGTCCGACGCGCTCTCCAAGCGGCGCAGGCCGCGCAGGCCCTCCGTGCAGCCGGCGATGAACCGGACCATGGACGCCGTGGACGTCGCGGCGGCAGCAGCCGCCGCCCTCGACGGCGCGGTGCTCAACGGAATGCCGCCCTCACCGGTCGTCGCCGACCTCACCCAGGGCGTCTCGGCGGACCGCGAGCGCACCGGCACCCCGGTGCCCGGTGCCAGGGAGGCGGAGTCCACCCGGCGGCCGGGGGCGAAGGCGTCCTCGCCCGCCGGGGGCGTACCGGACCTGACGAAGCCCGCCCCCGACCGCTCGCAGTCGCAGCCGTTGCCGCCCCGCGCCGAGCAGCTCCAGCTGTCCGGCGACATCACCTACTCGCTGCCCTCGCTCGATCTGCTGGAGCGAGGCGGCCCGGGCAAGACCCGCAGTGCCGCCAACGACGCCATCGTCGCGTCGCTGACCAACGTCTTCACCGAGTTCAAGGTCGATGCCGCCGTCACCGGCTTCACCCGCGGCCCCACGGTGACCCGGTACGAGGTCGAGCTCGGGCCTGCCGTGAAGGTCGAGCGGATCACCGCGCTCGCCAAGAACATCGCGTATGCCGTCGCCAGCCCCGACGTCCGGATCATCTCGCCGATCCCGGGGAAGTCCGCGGTCGGCATCGAGATCCCCAACTCCGACCGCGAGATGGTCAACCTCGGCGACGTGCTGCGGCTGGCCGACGCCGCGGAGGACGACCACCCGATGCTGGTCGCGCTCGGCAAGAACGTCGAGGGCGGCTACGAGATGGCCAACCTCGCGAAGATGCCGCACGTGCTGGTGGCCGGCGCCACCGGTTCCGGCAAGTCCTCCTGCATCAACTGCCTGATCACTTCGGTGATGGTGCGGGCGACGCCGGAGGACGTCCGCATGGTGCTGGTCGACCCCAAGCGCGTCGAGCTGACCGCGTACGAAGGCATTCCCCACCTGATCACCCCGATCATCACCAACCCCAAGAAGGCGGCCGAGGCCCTCCAGTGGGTCGTACGCGAGATGGACCTGCGCTACGACGACCTCGCCGCGTTCGGCTACCGCCACATCGACGACTTCAACCACGCCGTGCGCACGGGCAAGCTCAAGACGCCGGAGGGCAGCGAGCGTGAGCTGTCGCCGTATCCGTACCTGCTGGTGATCGTCGACGAGCTGGCCGACCTCATGATGGTGGCCCCCCGGGACGTCGAGGACTCGATCGTCCGCATCACCCAGCTGGCCCGCGCCGCCGGTATCCATCTGGTGCTCGCCACCCAGCGGCCGTCGGTGGACGTCGTCACCGGTCTGATCAAGGCGAACGTGCCCTCCCGGCTCGCCTTCGCCACCTCCTCGCTGGCCGACAGCCGTGTCATCCTCGACCAGCCCGGCGCCGAAAAGCTCATCGGGAAGGGTGACGGACTGTTCCTGCCGATGGGGGCCAACAAGCCGACCCGTATGCAGGGCGCCTTCGTCACCGAGGACGAGGTCGCGGCCGTCGTCCAGCACTGCAAGGACCAGATGGCCCCGGTCTTCCGCGACGACGTCGTGGTCGGCACGAAGCAGAAGAAGGAGATCGACGAGGACATCGGCGATGACCTGGATCTGCTCTGCCAGGCCGCTGAGCTGGTCGTCTCCACCCAGTTCGGATCCACCTCGATGCTCCAGCGCAAGTTGCGGGTGGGGTTCGCGAAGGCCGGCCGGCTGATGGACCTGATGGAGTCGCGGAACATCGTCGGCCCCAGCGAGGGCTCCAAGGCGCGCGATGTCATGGTGAAACCGGACGAGATCGACGGGGTGTTGGCGCTGATCCGCGGGGAAACCGGTTCGTAAGGTTTTTGGGGGCAACCGTTTCCGCGGGCCGTACGTCAAGTTGAGGGGAGGGACAGCAGAATGTTCCTTCCCGGGGCGGTCCGGCGCGTCAGACTCTGTTCGAGTCTGATGGCGTACAAAGTCATCCTCCCGGTTGCCCCACCCTTTCGTACCCCCCCTAGACTGAACACCCAGCAGGTGGCTCACGCTCGAAAGGCGCCCCCGTGTCCATCGGCAACTCCCCCGAAGACGACCGGCCTTCGATCGGTCGAGTGCTTCAGCAGGCTCGTATCGCCGCAGATCTCACGGTCGAAGAGATCAGCACGTCCACCCGGGTGCGCATCCCCATCGTGCACGCGATCGAGGAGGACGACTTCTCCCGCTGCGGCGGCGACGTGTACGCCCGCGGCCATATCCGAACGCTCGCACGTGCCGTAGGCACCGATCCGGAACCGCTGGTCTCGCAGTACGACGCCGAGCACGGCGGCCGTCCCGCGCCCACGTCGGCGGCCCCGATGTTCGAAGCCGAACGGATTCGTTCCGAACCCCGGCGGCCCAACTGGACCGCTGCCATGGTCGCCGCCATCGTGGCCGTGGTCGGATTCGTCGGCTTCACCTTCTTCAAGGGCGGTGACGAGCCCTCGACCGCCGGCCAGGTGGCCGAAGGCCCCACGTCCGACAAGATCACCCCCAAACCGGCGTCCAGCAAGCCCGTCGACCCCAAGCCGGCCCCCTCGGACAGTGCCATCGCGGCAGCGCCCCAGGACAAGGTGACGGTCAAGCTCAGCGCCAGCCAGGGCAAGAGCTGGATCTCCGCCAAGGACCACAACGGGCGGTCCCTCTTCGACGGAACCCTCCAGCAGGGCGAGACGAAGACCTTCCAGGACAAGGAGCGGGTCGACCTCGTCCTCGGTGACGCCGGATCGATCGATCTCTTCGTCAACGGCAAGAAGGTCGAGGACCAGTTCCAGCCCGGACAGGTGGAGCGGCTCTCCTACACCAAGGGCGACCCCGAGGTCGGCTGACCGCGGAACCCCGCAGTTCACAGGGCGGCGAGCGCCCGGCCACCGCGCCGGGCGCTCGCCGCTTTGTCACTCCCTGTAACGAGTGAACCCTGCACGGCGGGGCCAGTGCCGGGACAAAGTAGTCTTGAGCCCATGCCCGAACGCCGTACCGTCGCCCTTGTCACTCTTGGCTGCGCCCGTAACGAGGTGGACTCGGAGGAGCTCGCAGGCCGCTTGGCAGCGGACGGCTGGGAGCTCGTCGAGGATGCCTCCGATGCCGATGTCGCCGTGGTCAACACCTGTGGATTCGTCGAGGCCGCCAAGAAGGACTCCGTCGATGCCCTGCTCGAAGCCAATGATCTGAAGGACCACGGCCGGACCCAGGCCGTCGTCGCCGTCGGCTGCATGGCCGAGCGCTACGGAAAGGACCTCGCCGAGGCCCTGCCGGAAGCGGACGGAGTCCTCGGCTTCGACGACTACGCAGACATCTCCGACCGTCTCCAGACCATCCTCAACGGCGGCATTCACGCCTCCCACACCCCGCGCGACCGCCGCAAGCTGCTGCCCATCAGCCCGGCCGACCGCCAGGACGCGGCCGTGGCCCTGCCGGGCCACGCCCAGGAGGCCGCCCCGGTCCCCGCCGATCTTCCGGAGGGAATCGCCCCGGTCTCCGGTCCGAGGGCGCCCCTGCGGCGCCGGCTGGGCACCAGTCCGGTCGCCTCGGTCAAGCTGGCCTCGGGCTGCGACCGCCGCTGCTCCTTCTGCGCCATCCCGTCCTTCCGCGGCTCCTTCATCTCGCGGCGTCCCTCGGACGTCCTGGGCGAGACGCGCTGGCTTGCCGAGCAGGGTGTGAAGGAGGTCATGCTGGTCTCCGAGAACAACACCTCGTACGGCAAGGACCTCGGCGACATCCGCCTCCTGGAGACACTGCTCCCGGAGCTCGCGGACGTCGAGGGCATCGAGCGGATCCGGGTCAGCTATCTGCAGCCCGCCGAGATGCGGCCCGGTCTCATCGACGTACTGACCTCGACGCCGAAGGTCGCGCCCTACTTCGACCTGTCCTTCCAGCACTCGGCCCCCGGCGTGCTGCGTGCGATGCGGCGCTTCGGCGACACCGACAGCTTCCTGGAGCTCCTGCACACCATCCGGAGCAAGGCACCGCAGGCCGGGGCACGCTCCAACTTCATCGTGGGCTTCCCCGGCGAGACCGAGGCGGACCTCGCGGAGCTGGAACGGTTCCTCACCGGTGCCCGTCTCGACGCCATCGGCGTCTTCGGTTACTCCGACGAGGACGGCACCGAGGCGGTCGGATACGAGAACAAGCTGGACGCGGACACGATCGCCGAGCGGCTGGCGCACATCTCGCAGCTGGCCGAGGAGCTGACCTCGCAGCGTGCCGAGGAGCGTGTCGGCGAGTCGCTCCAGGTGCTGGTCGAATCGGTCGAGGCCACCGAGGACGAGTCGCGCGCCGTGGGCCGCGCCGCCCACCAGGCGCCCGAGACGGACGGTCAGGTGCTCTTCACCGCACGCGAGGGACTTGTCCCGGGTCGTATGGTCGAGGCAAAGGTAGTGGGCACCGAAGGCGTGGACCTGGTGGCCGAGTGCTGTGAACTTGCGGAGGTAGCCAGATGACCGGAGCACCGGCATCCGCGGCAGGTGGTACCGGCACGACGCCGGCCCGCGGCGGAAAACTGGGTGCTGCGGCCGTCAACCAGGCCAGTCTGTGGAACATCGCCAATCTGCTCACCATGGCGCGGCTGGTGCTGGTCCCCGGGTTCGTCGTGCTGCTGCTTCACGCCGGCGGATACGACCCGGCCTGGCGTTCCATCGCCTGGGCCGCGTTCGCCGTCGCGATGATCACCGATGTGTTCGACGGACATCTGGCGCGTAAGTACAACCTGGTCACCGACTTCGGGAAGATCGCAGACCCGATCGCGGACAAGGCGATCATGGGTGCGGCGCTGATCTGTCTGTCGTACCTCGGTGATCTTCCCTGGTGGGTCACGGGCGTGATCCTCTTCCGGGAGCTCGGCATCACGCTGATGCGGTTCTGGGTGATCCGGCACGGTGTGATTCCGGCCAGCCGCGGTGGCAAGTTGAAGACGCTGGCCCAGGGGACCGCCGTCGGGATGTACGTCCTGGCCCTGACCGGTCCGCTGGCCACGCTGCGCTTCTGGGTGATGGCGCTGGCCGTCGTGCTGACGGTCGCCACCGGCCTGGACTATGTCCGCCAGGCCGTCGTGCTGCGGCGCCAGGGACTCGCTGAGGAGAGGACGGCGGCGGCCCAGGAGGCCGCCGAGAACGCCGAGGCGGCCCTGGAGAGCACCAGGAGCGAGGGACAGGCCTCTCGCCGCTCCGGGGCTGCGGGTACTGCCGGGACGGTCTCCGACGGGCCCGGCGGCGTGGAGCGAGCTTCCGGGAACCGTGGTGTCGGGGAGCAGGCCCCCAGTGCCCACAGCGTCGAGCAGGCCTCCGGGAACCGTGGTGCCGCGGAGGCCGAGCGGTGACAGCCGCCGCCCAGGCGCTGCGGCTGCTCGTCGAGCGGGGCGAGACCCTGGCCGTGGCCGAGTCGCTGACCGGTGGCCTGGTCGCGGCCGAGCTGACGTCGGTCCCCGGTGCCTCGCAGGCGTTCCGGGGTTCGGTGACCGCCTACGCGACCCCCCTCAAGAGTGAAGTCCTGGGCGTGGACGCGGAGCTTCTGGCGGCGCGAGGGGCGGTGGACGCCGAGGTCGCGCGCCAGATGGCGACAGGCGTACGCCGGGCGCTCGGCGCAGACTGGGGAGTGGCGACAACCGGTGTCGCGGGCCCTGACGCACAGGACGGCCAACCGGTCGGAACGGTCTTCGTCGCAGTCTGCGGGCCCCGTGACGTCGGAAAAGTGGCCGCGCTGCGGTTGAACGGCGGACGGGCGGACATCCGTAGAGAGAGCGTACGGAGCGTGCTCGAACTGCTCTCCGGCGAACTCGGCGGGTACGCGAGCGCACAGGATACGGAACACAACGGGGGGAATTGATGTTTGCAGCCCTGAGTGAACACGACATCGCTCCCCGCACGGCCGCAGCGCTAGGCGGTACGGTGGGGCGTGAAGGATGCGGCTACGCGGTCCGAGGAGGGAGCCACCGATGATTCTGCTCCGTCGCCTGCTTGGTGACGTGCTGCGTCGGCAGCGCCAGCGCCAAGGCCGTACTCTGCGCGAAGTCTCCTCGTCCGCCCGAGTTTCGCTCGGCTATCTCTCCGAGGTGGAGCGGGGGCAGAAGGAGGCATCCTCCGAACTGCTCTCCGCCATTTGCGACGCGCTGGATGTACGGATGTCCGAGCTCATGCGTGAAGTGAGCGATGAGCTGTCTCTGGCTGAACTGGCCGAGTCGGCAGCAGCCAGCGATCCGGTACCAGTACCGGTGCGCCCCATGCTCAATTCCGTCTCCGTTTCCTCGGTGACGGGTGTACCGACGGGGCGGGTGACCATCAAGGCGCCCGCGGAAGCGGTGGATGTCGTCGCCGCCTGACCCGTTCGGTTCGGTGTGAAGCCGGAGCCCCGGTCCTCCCCTCAGGGGGCGGGCCGGGGCTTCTGCGCGTCCCGGGGCTTCCGTGCGTTTCGGGTCTTGTGCGTCCGGGGGCTCGCGTCTGTTTGCGGGCCCGGGCCTCTGCGTGTGTGGGGGAGGCGCGAGGGATGTGACGGCTGGGTCGGCGGTTGGGGTGTCGGCGGACATTCGACGGGCAGGCGCATGGATGAGAGCGGGGAACGATCTTTCCGAACGCTTCCCCGAATGACCGTTTTGCTTCGTTTGTGCCATCGTGGTTCGTGCTGAACAGAACGGATACCAGATCGGAGACGTACATGTCTGTGGTGAAGAGCCCGCTGTCGGAGACCGACCTCAAATCCGTGGGGGATGCCCTTCAGGGTGCCCTCGTGGACCTCGTCGACCTCTCCCTGGTGGCCAAGCAGGTCCACTGGAATGTGGTGGGGCCTCGGTTCAGGTCCGTGCATCTTCAGCTCGACGAGGTCGTCGACACCGCCCGCCTGCACTCCGACACAGTGGCCGAGAGGGCCTCCGCGCTGGGCGTCAACCCGGATGGGCGGTCGGGGACGATCGCGAAGACCACGGCCATCGATTCGGTGCCCGGTGGCTGGGTCAAGGATGTCGATGCGGTACGGGCCCTGGTCGACGCTCTGAGTGTGGTGATCGGCCGGATGCGCGAGCGGATCGAGGTGACGGGTGACCCTGACCCCGTGAGCCAGGACATCCTCATCGCGCTGACCGCCGATCTTGAGAAGCATGCCTGGATGTTCCAGGCGGAGAGCGCCTGACCGGGCTCTTTGTTCCACCCGGCAGGCTGTACCAGCCTGCCGGGTCTTTCCGACCGGCCCGCTCGGTACCGGGCGGGCCGGCCCCGAAGACGCGAGGAGTGACGATGACCGACGAGAGTGCGAAGGACAAGATGGCCGGCAAGGCCAAGGAAGCCATGGGCAAGATGACCGGCAACAAGCGCATGGAGTCCGAGGGCAAGGCGGACCAGGCGAAGGGCAAGGCCAAGGGAGCCATGGGTGAGGCGCGGGAGCGCGCCGAGGGCGTCAAGGACTCCCTGAGCCGCGACGACAAGGACTGAACGGCGGCTGGCGGAGCCCCCACCGGAGGCGGTGGGGGCTCCGGTCGCCGAGGTGGGCCTCCGAGGCGGGCCGCGCGGCGGGAATGCGGAGCGCGCACGGCGGGAATGCGGAGCGCGGCGGGCGGGGAGTGAAAGCGCGGGACTGCGGCATGTGAGCCACACGGCGGGACTGCGGGGTGCGTGCCGCGGCGCGTGACTGGGGCTCGTGAGCCACGGTGTGTGACCGCGGAATGTGCGCCGGTACTGCGTTGGTGCGCTCTCCCGCAGGGGGATCGCGCCGGGCTATGGTCTTCCGTTCGGGTCAGGACGGATTCCACGAGCCCGCAGTGCTCCGAACGACAGGCCCCGGGGTTCGCCCGAAGGAGGCAGCCATGGTCCGGCGATGGGTGCCGGCGCTCGTGCTCGGCGGTGTGTGGTGGTGGGCCGTACTGAGGCTGGTGCTGGAGCCCACGCACGCGGGGCCTGTCGAGGGCGTGGTGGCGGCCGGGGGGTGGGGGCTCAGCCTCCTGCCTGTGCACGTGGCCGAGACGGTCCGCCCTACCGGGATCTTCGACGCGGGCACCAGGCTGCTGCGACGGTGCGCCGCGGGTGTGCGTGGGTCGGGCCGCAGTCGGCGGTCGCTGATATCCCAGTCACTGATATCCGGCTCGTCCGCACCGGCCTCGTCCGCGATTTCCGGCTCGTCCGCGGCAGGATCGTCCGAGTCTGCGTCCGCGTCCGCATCCGCGTCCCTCTCGTCGCGGCGTGAGGTCGGCCGGTCCCGGCATGTGTCCATCCCTCCGGGGTGTGCGAAGGGGCCGCTCCGGCGCAGGGGTGGCAGGTCCTGGTCCGTCGGAAGGACGTGGCGCGCTACCAGGGCATGGCGACGCCGCCGTTCGGGCGGAGGATCTGGCCGGTCATGAAGGCCGACGCGTCCGATGCCAGATGCAGCACCGTCTGTGCTACGTCGGTGGGCTCGCCGACCCTTCCCAGCGGCGATATGCGCGCCATCATGGCCTCGGCCCGGTCCTGCTGCTCCGCATCGTGCCGGGCGGTCATGGGGGTGCGGATCCAGCCGGGCGCGACCGCGTTGACCCGGATGCCGTGAGGTCCCAGCTCGGTCGCCAGTGTTCTGGTCAGCTGGACCACGGCGGCCTTGGCCGCGCTGTAGCAGAGCAGGTTCGGGCTCGCGGAGTCGACCGCACCCGAGGCCATCGTGATCAGCGAGCCGGGGGCGCCGCGCGCGATCATCCCTCGGGCGGCCTCCTGGCAGGCGTACAGGACCCCCTTGAAATTGACCGAGAGCACCCGGTCGAGGTCCTCGTCCGCGGTCTCCAGAACGCTGCTCGTATGCATGATCCCGGCGATGGCGGCCAGGATGTCCAGTTCGCCCGCGGCCGCGACCTCGGCCCGGACCTGGTTGCGGTCGGTGACGTCGAGCGGGTGCGTGTGGGCTTCGCCACCTGCGGCGGCGATCAGGTCGCGGGTCTCCAGGAGGCCTTTTTCGTCGAGGTCGGCGCAGTGCACGACGGCACCTGCCTGCGCCAGCAGGACAGCGGTGGCACGGCCGATTCCGCCGGCGGCGCCGGTGACGAACGCGGAGCGGCCGGTGAGGTCGTACGCGGCGAGAGGCATGACCGGACCGTACGACTGTTTCTGACGGGTCGTCAACTATGGTGCGACTGTGGGGCGTCCGCTATGGAGTGGGTCCCGACTGGCAGTGGGGGCACCAGTAGACGGGGCGGGAGTCCTGCTCCGCCGTGCGGATCGGTGTCCCGCAGCGCAGGCAGGGGCGGTGGGTCCGGCCGTAGACCCAGAGGTTCTCGCTCGGGCGGCGGGCGCGGGGAGCCGGGGCGGGGGTGGCGTGGGGGCGGGCGCCGGCGGTGGTGATACGGACCGGGCTGTCGCGGTTGGCTTCCAGAAGCTTCTTTGCCGTGCTGACCAGGAGCGCTGCCGTGGCTTCGGGCAGCCGGCCGATGGGGAGCCAGGGGGTGGCGCGGGCCAGGAAGCAGAGTTCGGACTTGTAGATGTTGCCGATGCCGGCCAGGTTGCGCTGGTCCAGGAGGGCCTCGCCGAGGGGGCGGGCAGGGTCGGTGAGCAGACGGCGCAGTGCGGTGTCAGCATTCCAGTCGGGGCCCAGCAGGTCCGGCCCGAGATGGCCGACGGCCTGCTCCTCGTCCCTGGTGCGCAGGAGTTCGAGAACGGGGAGGCGGTAGCCGACGGCGGTGTGCGCGGTGTTGGCCAGAATGGCGCGGATCTGGTGGGCGGGGCCACCGCGCCAGCGATCGCCGGGGGCGTACACACGCCAGGCGCCGTCCATCCGCAGATGGCTGTGGAGGGTGAGACCGCCCTCGACGCGGGTCAGGAGGTGCTTGCCGCGCGCGGAGACGTCGAGAACGGCCCGGCCGGTGAGATCGGCGGTGGCGAACCGGGGGACGCGTAGATCGGACCTGATGAGGACCTGGCCGGCCAGCGCGCTGTTCAGCCGTTTCGCGGTCTGCAGGACGGTGTCTCCTTCGGGCATACGTCCATGATGCGCGGGAGGGCGGGTGTGGGCGGGGAGACCGTCCGATCCGTGGGGGTGGCGGTCACGGCCCGTGGGAGCAGCGGCCACGGCCCTTGGTTGGCGGCCACGGCCCGTGGCGCGTGAGTCCAGGGGCCGTGGCCGCCGGGGCCGTGGGCCGCCGGGGGACGGTCGGGTGCGCCCGCATGGGGCGTGGCGCTCTCGGCGTGTCTTCGGCGCGGAGGTGGAGGACCGGGAGCTCAGGCGCGCAGACGCAGGCCCCTCGGGGTGGCGAGGAAACCCGCCGACTCCAGAGTGCGGCCGAGGGGTGAGGTCAGCGACGATATGCCGTTGGTGCGCTCGACCGTGACCGTGCCCAGGGCTCCGGCACGGGCGGCGGCGGCCAGGGCGGTCGCGGCCGCCCGGAGCGCGGGGGCGTCAGGATCGGCCGGCCAGGCCAGCAGCGTCTTGCCGCCACGCTCCATGTACAGCGTCAGCTCCCCGTCGACCAGGACCACGAGGGAACCCGCCTTGCGCCCGGGTTTGTGCCCGGCCCCGGCCGGTGGCTCGGGCCACGGCAGGGCCGCGCCGTAGGCATTGGCGGGGTCGGCCGCGGCGAGGACCAGGGCACGGGGATCCGCGCCCGGCTCCGTCCGGTCGCGAGCGGTGGACACCGCGCGGAGCCGGTCGACCGCGCCGTCCATGGCGAACTGTGCCGCCCCCAGCCCCTCCACCACATAGCCGCGGCGTGCCTGCCCGTTGTCCTCGAAGGCGGACAGCACGCGGTACGCGGCGGAGAACCCGCCCTCGACACCCTCGGCCTGGACCGCGCCGCGGGTCACCACCCCGTGCCGGTCCAGGAGGGTGCGAGCCAGGGCGTGGGCCCGGTGTGTCGGCTCGGGTTCGGCGGGCGGCAGCAGCGACCAGCGGCCCGAGACCGTGGGCGGGCCGGTACGGGAGACGGGGCGCGCCGAAGCGCTCAGCGAGCCGTAACGGCCGCGCGGAACACTCCGCTTGGCGCGGTGAGCGGTCGATCCGGCCGTGCGTCCGGAACCGAGCAGCGCACGCAGCGGGGCGAGCGTGTCGTTGGTGAGCCGGCCCGACCAGGCGAGATCCCAGACTGCGTCGGCCAGTTGTGGATCGGTGGAGTCCGGATGCGTGGTGGCCCGGACCTGATCGGCGATCTGGCGGAAGAAGAGCCCGTACCCGCCGCTCAGGGCGGTGAGAACGGACTCGTGCAGGGCACTGATTTCGAGCGGCCGAGGGGGAGGCAGGAGCAGGGGGGCGCTGTCGGCCGGGTAGAGGGAGAGCCAGCCGTCCTTGCCGGGGAGGGCTCCCGCACCGGCCCATACGACCTCGCCCGTGGTGGTGAGTTCGTCCAGCAGCGCGGGTGAGTAGCCGCTGACGCGGCCGGGCAGGATGAGCTTCTCCAGGGCGGAGGCGGGCACGGGTGCGCCCTGCAACTGCTCGATGGCGCGGGCCAGTCCGTCGATTCCGCGCAGGCTGTTGCCGCCCAGATGCTGCCACTGGGGGAGGAACCCCGCCAGTGCCGCCGGCGGCACCGGCTCCAGCTCATGGCGCAGCGCGGCAAGCGAGCGGCGTCGCAGCCGCCGCAGCACCGTGGCATCGCACCACTCCTGGCCGATACCGGCGGGGTGGAACTCGCCCTGGACGATCCGCCCCGAGGCCGCGAGCCTTTGCAGCGCCCCGTCGGTGACGGCGGTGCCGAGCCCGAACCGGGCCGCTGCCGTGGTGGAGGTGAACGGGCCACGGGTACGGGCGTAGCGGGCGAGAAGGTCACCGAGGGGATCCTTCACCGGTTCGGTGAACGCCTCGGGGACGCCGACCGGGAGCGCCGTGCCCAGAGCGTCGCGCAGCCGGCCCGCGTCCTCGATGGCCGCCCAGTGGTCGTCACCGCCGATCCGGACCCGGATGGCCCGGCGCGCCGATGCCAGCTCCGGCGCCCACTGGGGCTCGGCCCCCCGCTCGGCAAGCTCCGCATCGGTGAGCGGGCCGAGGACCCGCAGCAGATCGGCGACCCCTTCGATGTCCTTGATCCGGCGGTCCTCCGCCAGCCACTGGAGCTCCCGCTCCAGCTCGGTCAGGACCTCTGCGTCGAGCAGCTCGCGCAACTCCGCGCGGCCGAGCAGCTCGGCCAGGAGACTGGAGTCGAGCGAGAGGGCGGCGGCCCGCCGCTCGGCCAGCGGCGAGTCGCCCTCGTACAGGAACTGCGCGACGTAGCCGAACAGGAGCGAGCGCGCGAACGGGGAGGGTTCCGGGGTGGTCACCTCGACCAGACGGATCCGGCGGGCTTCCAGATCGCTCATCACCTCGGTGAGCCCGGGGACGTCGAAGACGTCCTGAAGGCACTCGCGGACCGCCTCCAGAACGATGGGGAACGAGCCGAACTCGGAGGCGACCTGGAGGAGCTGGGCGGCCCGCTGCCGTTGCTGCCAGAGCGGCGTGCGCTTGCCGGGACTGCGGCGCGGCAGCAGCAGCGCACGGGCCGCGCATTCGCGGAACCGGGAGGCGAACAGGGCTGAACCGCCTACCTGGTCCGTGACGATCT
Organism: Streptomyces sp. NPDC026062; assembly: GCF_055568375.1. Lineage (NCBI taxonomy): Bacteria > Bacillati > Actinomycetota > Actinomycetes > Kitasatosporales > Streptomycetaceae > Streptomyces > Streptomyces sp. NPDC026062. The sequence goes on along the minus strand of NZ_JBVHOQ010000055.1, from coordinate 17,339 downwards.
GCGCGATCTCGCCCTGGTCGAAGGCCACATCGGCCGCACCGACCGGGGGTTGGTCGCTGTCGAGGGCGGCGTTGGCCGGGGGGAGCGGTGTGGTGCCGGAATCCGGGGCCGAGTCCCGCGCGGGGTCGAAGTCGAGGAGGTCCAGGCCCATCATGTCCGCGTCCGGCAGCCTCAGCACGATGCCGTCGTCGGCATGCATGACCTGGGCGTCCATGCCGTACCGCTCGGCGAGGCGGGCACTGAGGGCGAGCGCCCACGGGGCGTGCACCTGGGCACCGAAGGGGGAATGCACGACGACGCGCCAGTCGCCCAGCTCGTCACGGAAACGCTCGACGAGGATCGTCCGGTCGTCCGGTACATGGCCACAGGCCCGGCGCTGTTCGTCGATGTACGACAACACGTTGTCCACGGCCCAGTCGTCCAGGCCCGCGGCCAGCAGCCGCTCCCGGGCGTCCTCGGGGGACAGCCCGCCGAGCTCGCGCAGGAACGCGCCGAGCGCACGCCCCAGCTCCAGCGGACGGCCCAGCTGGTCGCCCTTCCAGAACGGCAGCCGCCCCGGAACGCCGGGGGCGGGTGACACCAGGACCCGGTCGCGGGTGATGTCCTCGATCCGCCAGGACGTGGTACCCAGCGTGAAGACGTCACCCACCCGGGACTCGTACACCATTTCCTCGTCCAGCTCGCCGACCCGGCCACCGCCCATCCTGGGGTCGGAACCCGCCAGGAAGACACCGAAAAGCCCACGGTCGGGGATGGTGCCGCCGGAGGTGACGGCGAGCCGCTGAGCGCCGGGGCGGCCCGTGACCGTACCGGCGACCCGGTCCCAGACGACGCGTGGTCGTAGCTCGGCGAAGGCGTCGGACGGGTAGCGGCCGGCGAGCATGTCGAGCACGGCGGTGAACGCCGACTCGGGGAGCGAGGCGAAGGGGGCGGCACGGCGGGTCACCGCCAGCAGGTCGTCCACCTGCCAGCTGTCCAGGGCGACCATCGCGACCAGCTGCTGGGCCAGCACGTCCAAGGGGTTGGACGGGACCCGCAGCGCCTCGATGGATCCTGTGCGCATCCGCTCGGTGACCACGGCCGCCTGCACCAGGTCGCCCCGGTACTTCGGGAAGACGACCCCGGTGGAGACCGCACCCACCTGGTGCCCGGCACGGCCGACGCGTTGCAGCCCGGAAGCGACCGACGGCGGGGACTCCACCTGGATCACCAGGTCGACCGCCCCCATGTCGATGCCCAGCTCCAGGCTGGAGGTGGCGACCACCGCGGGCAGCCGGCCCGCCTTGAGGTCCTCCTCGACCTGGGCACGCTGCTCCTTGGAGACCGATCCGTGGTGGGCCCGGGCGAGGAGCGGGGGCGCACCCTTCGCCGCACCTGACTCCGCCATGATCTCGGCGGGGGAGTGGGCCTCGGGCATGGTCTCGCCGGTGGCACGCTCGTAGGCGATCTCGTTGAGCCGGTTGCAGAGCCGCTCGGCGAGACGACGGGAGTTGGCGAAGACGATCGTGGAGCGGTGGGCCTGGACGAGATCGGCGATCCGCTCCTCCACATGGGGCCAGATCGATGGTTTGTCCGCCTGGCCGGAGGAGTCCGGGTCGGTGGCCGGGGAACCGCCGAGCTCGGCCAGATCCTCGACCGGCACGACCACCGACAGATCGAACCGCTTGGTGGAAGGCGGCTGGACGATCTCCACCTTCCGCCGGGGCGAGAGGAAACGCGCGACCTCGTCGACGGGGCGGACCGTGGCCGACAGGCCGATCCGCCGGGCCGGCCGGGGCAGCAGCTCGTCGAGCCGTTCGAGCGACACGGCGAGATGGGCGCCCCGTTTCGTCCCCGCGACCGCGTGCACCTCGTCGAGAATCACCGTTTCGATGCCGGCCAGCGCCTCCCGTGCGGAGGACGTCAGCATGAGGAAGAGCGATTCGGGCGTGGTGATCAGGATGTCCGGCGGCCGCGTCGCCATCGAGCGGCGCTCGGCGGGCGGGGTGTCACCGGAACGGATTCCTACCCGGACCTCGGGTTCGGGCAGTCCCAGACGCGCCGATTCCTGGCGGATACCGGTCAGCGGGGAGCGGAGATTGCGCTCCACGTCGACCGCGAGCGCCTTGAGGGGCGACACGTAGAGCACCCGGCAGCGCTTCTTCGCCTCGGCGGGCGGCGGAACCGCGGTCAACTGGTCCAGGGCGGCGAGGAAGGCTGCCAGGGTCTTGCCCGATCCGGTCGGCGCGACGACCAGGACGTCCGACCCCTCCCCGATCGCCTTCCAGGCACCCTCCTGCGCGGCCGTGGGCGCGCTGAAGGCGCCCGTGAACCAGCTGCGGGTCGCGGGGGAGAACGAATCGAGTGCGGAGCCGGTCATGTCCCCCATCGTGCACCCCGCCACTGACAACGGCTCCGGAAAGGACCGGTCAGCCGCCGTGCAGCGGTCGCCGGTCGCCGGTCGCCGGTCTATGGTCTGCGGCCGTCGTGCAGCGGTTTGCGGTCTGCGGTCCGTGGTCCGTGGTCTGCGGCATCGGTCTGCGGGCCGTGGCCCGCGGCCACCGTCGTAGCGGCTCGTGCCCGCGCACGCCCGCGCACGTTGCTGTACCGGAGCCGGAGCCGGAGCCGGAGCCGGAGCCCGGTAGCCTCGCCGCCGTCACTCCACCGGAGCCCCGCAGCCGGCGGACTGCGAGAATCCGGGCATGGTGGGAACGACGGAACTGTCGGGACCGGCGGGACCGGCGGAGTGGGCGAGGTACTGGCAGTACGCGGAGCTGCCCGACCTCGACCTGCTGCGGGCCCGTTACATCCGCCACACCTTCCCGCGCCACAGCCACGAGGGCTACGTCCTCGGCACCATCACCCAGGGCGTCGAGGACGTCGGCCTGCCCGGCGGAACCGTTCACGCCGGCCCCGGCCTCGTCGTCATGATCAATCCGGAGGTCCCGCACACGGCCCGCGCCGGTGTGCCCGAAGGGTGGGTGTACGCCACGCTCTACCCGTCCGCCCGGGTGATCAACGACATCGCGGCCGATACGACGAGTCTGCGGGGCACGGTCGGCTTCACGGAGACCGCCGTCGTCGATCCGTACGCGGCCCGGTTGATCGGAGAGGTCCACAGGGCGGCGGAGGAGGGCAACGCGCTTGCCGCCGACAGTGTGCTGCGGGTCGTGGTCACGCGCCTGCTCACCCGGCACGGCGGCACACTGCCCGTCCGCACGGCCAGGGCGGCGGGCTCGCGGGACGCGGCGCGTGCCCGCGCCGTGCTGGAGAGCAGGATGGCCGCGCCGCCCACCCTGGAGGCACTGGCCACCGAGCTCGGCACGAGCCCGTTCGCCCTCCTCCGGGCCTTCAAGAAGCAGTACGGGATGCCGCCGCACACCTGGCTCACCGACGCCCGGGTCCGCCGTGCGCGGCGGATGCTCGACGCGGGCACGGCCCCTGCCGCGGCGGCCGCGGCGGTCGGCTTCACCGATCAGCCGCATCTCAACCGCCACTTCACCCGGATCGTGGGGGTGCCACCCGGCGCCTACCAGCGTGAACGCGCAAGAACGTACAAGACCGGTCCGGACCTGCCCGGGTAGCTTTCAGGACGTGGCAGAACAGACAGCACCCCCTCAGAGCGCGGCAGGCCCGCCCGAAAACAGTGTGATCACCAACAGTGTGATCACCGCCGAGGCCAAGCCGGACGCGGCCGTCGTGCGTGACGCGCTCGGCGTCGGCGTAGCTGTCGGCCTCTCCGGCTTCGCCTTCGGCGTCACCTCGGCCGGTTCCGGACTGACTCTGCTGCAGACCTGTGCGCTCAGCCTCCTCGTGTTCACCGGCGCCTCCCAGTTCGCCCTGGTGGGCGCCCTGGCCGCCGGCGGCAATCCCTACACCGCGGCGGCTGGTGCCTTCTTCCTCGGCGTGCGCAACTCCTTCTACGGTCTGCGGCTGTCGCAGCTGCTCGCCCTCCCGCGCGTCGCGCGCCCCCTCGCCGCCCAGTGGGTCATCGACGAGACGACCGCCGTGACGCTGTCCCAGCCCACCCGCCGCGCCGCCCGTATCGGTTTCACCGTCACCGGGCTCACGCTCTATGTGCTGTGGAACCTCACCACGCTGGTGGGCGCACTGGGCGCCGACGCGCTGGGTGACACCGCCGCCTGGGGACTGGACGCGGCAGGCCCCGCCGTCTTTCTCGCCCTGCTCGCCCCGATGCTGAAGGGCACGACGGAGCGGGTCACCGCCGCGCTCGCCGTTCTGCTCGCCCTCGGCCTCCTGCCGGTACTGCCCGCAGGGGTGCCGGTACTGCTGTCCGCGCTCGCGGCGCCCGTCGTCCTCTTCCTGGCGGGACGGGGCAAGGACGTGTTCCCGACGGGACGGGGCAAGGGCACGGCGCCCGGAACGAAGGATCCCCGGGAAGCCGGGGAACCGCGCACCTCGATGTCCAAGGACGGCCGATGAACGTCTGGATCGCCATCGCGCTGACCGCCGTCGGCTGCTACCTGGCCAAGCTCCTCGGCCTCCTGGTGCCCGCCGGCGCCCTGGAACGCCCCCTCGTGCAGCGTCTTGCCGCCCTTCTGCCCGTGGCCCTGCTGGCCGCCCTGACCGCGCAGCAGGCCTTCGGCGATGGACAACACCTGGTGTTCGACGCACGGGGCGCGGGCCTTGCCGCCGCGGCGCTCGCTCTCGTCCTGCGCGCGCCCTTCCTTGTCGTCGTAGGTGTGGCCGTGGCCGTGACCGCCGGAGTGCGTGCGCTCGGCTGAGCGCTGTCCCGGCCGGCGCCCGACGACGGGTACGGCACCTCGCCGCGTTGCCGGAACGCCCGGATACGTTCCGTACGAGGGCGCTCGTTTCCCGTGCGTACGTTCCGTATGCGGGCGTTCCTCCGCTGCACCATGCGGGCGTCCCTCCGCCTTGCGGCGCGTCGCGTCCGATGCCGCGGGCTGATCCCCGGAGGGAGGGGTGCGGGACAGCCCTTGGCCGGGGCGCACGGACGGTCCTGCGCGGTGTGGTCAGTCCAGGTCGCGCCCGTACGCCCGCAGAGTCTGCAGGGCCCTGAGCGTGACCAGGGGGCGTCCCTCCAAGGCGGTTCCCGGTGCCCACTGCCGCCAGGTCACCGGCCAGCCGCCGTCCGCCTTCTGCCCGGCCGCCAGATGGTCCAGCGCGCGATCCATCTCCGCGTCGGTGAACCAGCGCACGGCGAGCGATTCGGGCGCGCGGGCGTAGTCGTACGGAAAGTGCTGCTCACCCGGCGCGTATCCGGGCGCCACCGGGTACTCCGCGCGCCGTTCCGGGTCCAGAACGGCGAGCCGCTGGTCGCGCACCAGGCGTCCGAGCCGGTCGGCCGCAGCCTCGGCCCGCGCCCGGTCCGGCGCACCGTCCAGGAAGGCGACCGCAGCCTCGATCTCGTAGGGATGCGACACCTCCAGGGCGTCCACGGCCGCCCAGCAGAAGTCCGTGGCCCGGAACAGCCAGGCATGCCACACCGAATTGCGGTGGAGCAGCCCGACGACGGGCCCCGTGGCCAGGAGCTCGGCAGGGGGGTGATCGACGATCGGGATGAACGGCGCGGCCGGGTAGCCGCGCTGTGAGGGAAGCAGGGCGGGTAAGGCTCCTTCCTTGGTGGACACCTCGGTGAGGAATCGGCAGATGCGCTCCACTCGGAGCCCTCCGCAGCGGTCGATGGAGTCGAGGACACTCAGTGCGTGTGCTGTGTGCAGCGGCTGACTGACAGGGCCGCGCAGATCGGGTTCGAGCGCGTGACCGTACCCGCCGTCCTCGTTGAGATAGGCGGCCAGCGCCGTTTCCACGGCGTCCGCGCTTCCCTTCAGGAAGTAATGGGCGAACCGCCGCTGTTCGAGGACACGGGCCGTGAGCCAGATGAACTGCTCGGCACGGTTGAGGAGACTTGTTCCGGTTCCAGCCATGGACCGACCGTAGGACGGTAAGCGCTCCCGGTAAGGCCGGGCGGCCCGGCTGCACTCTCAGGAGCGGGATACTGGTGGCATGCGGTTGACGATTTTCTGGGAACGGATGGCGGACCACTTCGGCACGGGGTATGCCGATTCCTTCGCGCGTGACCATGTGATGGCGGAGCTCGGAGGGCGCACGGTGTGGCAGGCCCTTGACGAGGGGTGGGAGGCCAAGGACGTGTGGCGCGGGGTATGCGCGGCGGTCGGCATCCCCGCGGACAAGCGATGACGCGCCGCGCGACGCGGGGTGGCGGCGGGCTGCCCCCAGGGGCGCGCACCCGATTGGCTCAGCGGTAGGCGAGACTTGCTCCGTGGCACCGACAGACGAGACCGCTCAGACCCAGCCGCCCCTCACCCCGCCCGTTCCGCCGGCCGCGCCACCCGCCCCGCCGTCCGGAGCCGGGAGTGCCCGCATGCCCCGCTGGCTGCCGCGTGCCATGGTGCTGGCGCTGGCGCTCTACGCCTGTTTCCGGCTCGGCAGCTGGGCGTTCGACCAGCTCATCGGTCTGTTGATCAATGTGCTGATCGCCTTCTTCCTGGCGCTCGCGATCGAGCCCGCGGTGAGCCGGATGTCGGCCCGCGGTATGCGCCGGGGCTTCGCCACCTTCCTGGTCTTCCTCTGTGTGCTGATCGCCGGCGCGGGTTTCGTCGTGCTGCTCGGCTCGATGCTCGCGGGCCAGATCGTCGACATGGTGGACGACTTCCCCGACTACCTCGACTCAGTGATCAACTGGGTCAACCAGACCTTCCATACGGAACTCTCCCGCGTCGAGGTGCAGGACAGCCTGCTGCACTCCGACTGGCTGCAGAAGTATGTCCAGAACAGTGCGACCGGCGTGCTCGACGTGTCCACCACGGTCCTCGGTGGGCTGTTCCGGCTGCTGACGATCTTCCTGTTCTCGTTCTACTTCGCGGCCGACGGCCCTCGGCTGCGCCGCGCGCTGTGCTCCGTCCTCCCGCCCGCCCGCCAGGCGGAAGTGCTGCGGGCCTGGGAGATCGCGGTGGACAAGACGGGCGGATATCTCTACTCGCGCGGCCTGATGGCGCTCATTTCCGGCATCGCGCACTACATCCTGCTGCTGGCCCTCGGCGTGCCGTACGCGCCGGTGCTCGCGGTCTGGGTCGGACTCGTCTCGCAGTTCATTCCCACGATCGGTACGTATCTGGCCGGCGCCCTGCCGATGCTGATCGCGTTCACCGTCGACCCCTGGTACGCGCTCTGGGTCCTCGGGTTCGTCGTGGTGTACCAGCAGTTCGAGAACTACGTGCTGCAGCCCAAGCTGACTTCCAGGACGGTCGACATCCACCCGGCGGTCGCCTTCGGCTCGGTCATCGCGGGTACGGCTCTGATGGGTGCGGTGGGCGCGCTGATCGCCATTCCTGCCGTGGCCACGCTGCAGGCCTTCCTGGGCGCCTACGTGAAGCGCTACGACGTCACGGACGATCCGCGGGTGCACGGGCGCCATCAGTGGCGGCGGGGTGAGGCCGTGTCCGTGCGGCTGCGCCGGCTCTGGCACGCCCCCGAGGGCGAGGCCGAGGGCGGGCAGAGGCGGGGCGAGGAGCGGCAGGACCGCGGCGAGGAGCGACAGGGCGAGGAGCGGCAGGACCGCGGCGAGGGGCGGCAGGACCCTCGGGCGGGCTCCTGAGACAGCGTTCCCGGTCCGTGTCGTCCCTGTACGGCCGGGATTACGTGTGGCGTCGCACACGTGTCATTGACCCCCGGGGTGCTTGATGCTAGGGCGGTATCCTGGGGGCGAGTCGGTGCGGCGTGGTGCGCTTGACACCAAAATCGAACATCCATTCTCATGGGATTCCGGCCGGGTTTCCCGGGCTCGACCGTGGAGTTGTCCACAGGCCGGGAGGACGTCGAGGCCCATTGTCAGTGGCAGGGGTTAGCGTCTTTGACGTGAAGCGATCGACTCAAGCAAATCGGGTGGAACCCATGGCAGGAAACGACCGCGAGAAGGCGCTGGACGCCGCACTCGCACAGATTGAACGGCAATTCGGCAAGGGCGCGGTGATGCGCCTCGGCGAGCGGCCGAACGAGCCCATCGAAGTGATCCCCACCGGCTCGACCGCGCTGGATGTCGCGCTCGGTGTCGGCGGCCTGCCGCGCGGCCGTGTGGTCGAGGTGTACGGGCCGGAGTCCTCCGGCAAGACGACGCTGACGCTCCACGCGGTGGCGAACGCGCAGCGGCTCGGCGGCTCGGTCGCCTTCATCGACGCGGAGCACGCGCTCGACCCGGAGTACGCGAAGAAGCTCGGCGTCGACATCGACAGCCTCATCCTGTCCCAGCCGGACAACGGCGAGCAGGCCCTTGAGATCGTGGACATGCTGGTCCGCTCGGGCGCGCTCGACCTGATCGTCATCGACTCCGTGGCGGCGCTCGTCCCGCGTGCGGAGATCGAGGGCGAGATGGGCGACTCGCACGTGGGTCTGCAGGCCCGTCTGATGAGCCAGGCACTCCGGAAGATCACCAGCGCGCTCAACCAGTCGAAGACCACCGCGATCTTCATCAACCAGCTCCGCGAGAAGATCGGTGTGATGTTCGGCTCGCCGGAGACCACCACCGGTGGCCGCGCGCTCAAGTTCTACGCCTCGGTGCGCCTCGACATCCGCCGGATCGAGACGCTCAAGGACGGCACCGACGCGGTCGGTAACCGCACCCGCGTCAAGGTCGTCAAGAACAAGGTCGCGCCGCCGTTCAAGCAGGCCGAGTTCGACATCCTCTACGGCCAGGGCATCAGCCGCGAGGGCGGCCTGATCGACATGGGCGTGGAGCACGGCTTCGTCCGCAAGGCCGGCGCCTGGTACACGTACGAGGGAGACCAGCTCGGCCAGGGCAAGGAGAACGCCCGCAACTTCCTCAAGGACAACCCCGATCTCGCCAATGAGATCGAGAAGAAGATCCTGGAGAAGCTCGGGGTCGGAGTCCGGCCCGACGCGGAACCCGCCGAGGGTGCGGACGCGGCAGGTGCGGCGGCTCCGGCCGACGGCGCGGCGAAGTCGGTGCCCGCTCCCGCCGGCAAGGCCAAGCCGGCCAAGACGGCGGCGGCCAAGAGCTAGACCGTGACGCGTCGTACGGAGTGGCCGGGCAGCGCCGCCGAATCCGGCGCGGGTCCCGGCCCCGAATCCGCCGCCGGACACACCACCGGATCCGACAGCGGGTCCGACCCCTTCCACGACCCGGCAACGGGGGCCGGCTACGGCAGGGGTACGGGCCCGGATTCGGGATTCGGCGAGGGGGCCGGGCGCCGTTCCCGCTCCCGTTCCAGAAGCAGCGGCTCCCCCTCCTCGTCGAGGGCCGAGAAGGGGGAGCCGCGAGACCCGGTCGAGCAGGCGCGCAACATCTGTCTGCGGCTGCTCACCGGGACAGCACGCACCCGCCGGCAGCTCGCGGATGCCCTGCGTAAGCGGGAGATCCCGGACGAGGTGGCCGAGGAAGTGCTGTCGCGCTTCGAGGACGTCGGGTTGATCGACGACGCCGCGTTCGCCGATGCGTGGGTGGAATCCCGGCACCATGGCCGCGGTCTGGCCCGCCGTGCGCTCGTCCGTGAGCTGCGGACCAAGGGCGTGGACGCCTCCCTGATCGACGAGGCCGTCGGGCAGCTCGACTCCGAGCAGGAGGAGGAGACGGCGCGTGAGCTCGTCGCACGAAAGCTCCGGGCCACCCGGGGCCTGGAGCGCGACAAACGGATCCGCCGCCTCGCGGGCATGCTCGCCCGCAAGGGATATGGGGAGGGAATGGCCCTGCGTGTGGTGCGCCGGGCACTGGAGGAGGAGGGCGAGGACACTGAGGGGCTGGACGACCCGTTCTGAACGTTCGGCGGTGGGCCGGTGAGAGTGTCACGGTCCGGTGAGAGCGCTACGGTCCGGTCCTCGCCGTGGGTTCACCCTCGCCCGGCTGCTACTGCCCGGCACGGGCGGCTCGGCTGATGGTGGCGTCGATCAGGGCGAGGGCGTCCGCGGCGGTGCGCCCGGGGTAGCGGTTCCACGGCCCGATCAGCCCGGTCCAGCCCTGAGAGCGGAGTTCGGAGATCAGCCAGGCACCGGCCCGGTCGACGGTGTGCACCGATCCGTAGCCCAGACGGTGGGCAGTGAGCATGGCACCGCAGACGCAACGGGCGCCGCGGGCGTTGCGGAGCCGGTACGGGGTGTTCTGCCATCCCCATTCGGTCAGGATCTGCCGTGCGTGGGCGAGATGGACGGAGGGCCGTACCTCCGGCTGTCCGATGCGCCGCCAGGTATGGAGCCGGTCGGGCAGTACGGCGCCGAGACGCCCGGGAAGCGGGCGCTCGCGCGGTACGGCGGGCGGCAGCGCGCGCACCGTGTCGGCGATGAGCTGGTCCACGGGTACGGACAGCAGATCACGCCAGTCGCCCGACGGTTCCGGCCGCTGCTGGGCTTCGCCGGGTGAGACGGGGCGCGGGGGCTCCGGGACAGTGAGTTCCCAGCCCGTGACGATCTGCTGCCAGGCTTCCGTGTCGTGGAGGCGTGCGGCCTGGGCGTCGAGTTCGTCAGGGGTGAGGGCAGTGGTCGGCATGGGCGTGGGCTCCCCGTCGTAGCGGTGGCATGGCGACGCCGTAGCGGTGCGATGGCAAGGTCGCAGTGGCCCGGGCGTTGAGCCGAATGTCCGTCCGGTCTGCGGTTCGCTCCACCGGAGCGAGGCCATACGGGTGTGTCGCCCGGGATTCCGGTGAATCCCGCCGCTGGTTCCCCTGCGATGCGGGGGCCGGCGGAAGCGGGAGGGCGGAAGCGGGATGGGCGGGCCCTCGGTTCCGGGGGAAAGCCCCCCTACGAAGACGCCGGAACGCTCCAGTGCACAGGTATCTGTGCACAGAGCAGTGTGTGACGCATGCCAGAGAAGCCCGGCGGTACCGAGATCACGGAGCTGGCCGCTCTGAAGGCCCTTGCCCAGCCGCGACGTCAGCAGATCCTTCAGCACCTCACCCTGCACGGCCCCGCGACGTCGGCGATCCTCGCCCGCGCTCTGGGCCTGAACACAGGTGCCACCAGCTATCACCTGCGTGAGCTGGCCCGGTACGGCTTCGTGGCCGACACCGACACCGACACCGACACCGACACCGACACCAGCACCGGCACCGGCACCAGCACCGACATCAGCACCAGCACCGGCACCGGCACGGACACGGAGTCAGAGGCGGACGCGGGCACCGATGGTGACAGCGACGCAGCCCCGCTCCGGCCGGGCCCGCGCCGGGCGAGGTGGTGGCGGGCCGTACCCGGCGACCGCCGATTCCCGCCCCCGTCCCGCCGGACCCCCGGAACACAGCTGGTCATGGACGAGCTGAACCGTCACGCGTACGCCGCCGACCTTGCGCTCTTCGAGCGGCTCCAGCGAGAGAGCGGCACAGGGGCCGGCGGCCGGGGCGCCGACGCGTGGGCCGATGGTCACGCCTACTCGCGCGGCTCCCTGCGGCTCACCCTTCCCGAACTCCAGGAGTTCTTCGAGGAGTACATCGCTCTCATGAACCGCTACAAGCGCCCCGAAGCCGAGATCCCGCCGGGCGCCCGCACAGTCCACACGCGGCTGCTCGCCTTCCCGAGCCCGGGTGGAGACATCCCAGGTCCTGGTGATTCCGCTATGGACGGCGCCAACAGCAGAGAGAAGGACGCGTCATGATGCTGCGCTACGCCTTGCGGACGATCCGCGACCGGAAAGGAGGGTTCCTCGGGGCGCTGCTGGCCCTCATGTGCGCCGCCGCTCTCGTCACCGCCTGCGGCACCCTTCTGGAGACCGGTCTGCGCGGACGCGTCGCCACCGAGCGCTACGCGGCGACGCCCCTCGTCGTCTCCGCCGACCAGAACGTCCACCGGACCACTGTGAAGCACAAGGGGAACGGGAAGACGAAGGCCAAGCACAAGGCCAAGCCCGTCGCCGAACGCGCTTGGCTCCCCGCCACCATCGCCGACCGGATCCGCACCCTTCCGGGTGTGCGTGCGGTTGTCCCCGAACTCACCTTCCTGGCCGTGCCGTTGACGGCCTCGGACGCGGATGCGGGAGGCGGCGGCACACCCTCGTACGGACACTCCTGGGCATCCGCCGCGCTCACCCCGTTCGCCCTCACCGCGGGGCGGGCCCCTGGCTCGGCCGACGACGTCGTGATCGATCGGCGCCTTGCCGAAAGGTCGGGCCTGACGACCGGGGACCGGCTCACCGTGCAGTCCACGCAGGCTCCGCGCGCCTACCGTGTCAGCGGCATCGCGGCCCCGGACGGACACCGTGAACTCCGGCAGCAGACCTCACTGTTCTTCTCCGCGGCGGAGGCCGAACGCCTCGCCGCCCGTCCCGGCCAGGTCTCCGCGCTGGGTGTGCTGCCCACCGCCGGTACGGACACGGAGCAGCTGAAGCAGCAGCTCGCTCGGGCTCTCGCGGGCACCTCCGCCCAGATCTCGACGGGCGACGCTCGCGGCCCGGTCGAGTTCCTGGACGCTGCGGGTGCACGCGTCAAGCTGGTCTCCATGGGCGGCGCGATGGGCGGTACCTCGCTTCTGGTCGCGGTACTCGTGGTCGTCGGGACCTTCGCGCTCTCCATCCAGCAGCGTCACCGCGAGCTGGCCCTGCTGCGTACCGTCGCTGCCACATCGCAGCAGATCCGCCGCCTGCTCGGCCGTGAGGCGTTGATCGTCGGCGCCGTCGGCGGAGTGCTGGGCGCCCTTGCCGGACTGCCGCTCGCACGATGGCTGCACAGTCGATTCATCGACATGGGCGTGATTCCGCCGACGCTGGAGCGGACGGCCGGGATTCTCCCCGCCTGCGCGGCCCTGGCCGTCACCCTCCTCGGTGCCTGGGCCGCCGCCCGGATCGCCGGCCGCCGTATCGCCCGCCTCCGCCCGGCCGAGGCCCTGGCCGAGTCCGCTGTCGAGCGACGCCGCCCGGCCCGGGGCCGCATCGCCGCCGGCCTGGTCCTGCTCATCGGCGGCGGGGCGCTCGTCGCCGTCCTGAGCATCCTGCACACCGAGGCTGCCTCCACTCCCGTCACCTTCCTGGCGGTGGTGGTGCTGGCCACAGCGGTGTCGCTGCTGGGCCCGCTCCTCGTCCGGGCGGCCTCCTTCCTGCTGGTGTGGGTGGTCCGGGTGAGCGGCCACGCCGGGGCCCTGGCAGTCGCGAACATCCGTGGGAACTCCACCCGGATGGCCTCCGTCGTCACCCCGCTCACCCTGCTCATCGGCATGGCCTGCACGGTTCTCTTCGTCCAGCCGACCCTCGGCGACGCCGCCCTCGGCCAGGCCCGTGAGGGCACTCGCGCCACCTGGGTGCTGGGTGCGCAGGGCCCCGGTGTGCCGTCAGAAGCCGCCGAGGCCGTCCGCGTGACACCCGGGGTCACCGCCGCCACGGAGGTGGTCCGCACCACTGTCCGGGTCGGGCTCACCAAGTACCCGGCCCAGGGCGTCACCGCGGCAGGTCTCGCCCGCACCTGGGACCCCGGTGTGACGGGAGGGTCCCTCGCGGCGTTCACCGCGGACCCCCGTTCCGCCGCCATCAGCGAACTGGCAGCCGACCGGCTCGGGTTGCGTCCCGGCAGCGAACTGAAGCTGCACCTGGGCGACGGCACCCCCGCAACTCTCACGGTCGCGGCCGTCTACCGCCGAGGGCTGGGCTTCGGCGACCTGACGCTGCCGCACGACCTGCTCGCCCGGCACATGGACAATCCCCTCGCCGCGACGGTACTGGTCGCAGGCGACGCGAGCCGCGGTGAACTGGCCGCCGCGCTGGCCGGGTTCCCGGGTGTCGCGGTCGTCGCACCAGCCGAGGCGGACCGGCTCCAGGCGGAACGTCAGCAGGAGAACGCCGAGGTCAATCTGCTGGCCATGGGGCTGGTCCTGGCCTTCACCGCCATCGCCGTCGTCAACACGCTGGCCATGTCGGTGTCCGAGCGGCTCAAGGAGTTCGCGCTCCTCCGGCTGGCCGGGGCGACCCGACGCCAGGTGCTGCGGATGCTTCGTGTCGAGGCCCTGTCGGTCCTGGCCGTCGCCGCCGTCCTCGGTACCGGGATCGCGCTGGCCGTTCTGACCGCCTTCAGCATCGGCATGACGGGCGGCGCGGCACCCTCCGTGAGGCCGCTGGTGTACGCGACCGTGGTGGGCGCCGCCGCCCTGCTCGCTCTGATCGCGACGGCGATTCCCGGCCGGATGGCCCTGAAGGCCTGCCCGGTGGAGGCCGTCACGAGCCGGTGACGGAGGGGCGGCCCGAGGCGGCGGGGCTCCCCGGGCGGCGGGCTGCCGAGGCACCGGGCCTCCCGGTCATGCCTCGGCTGTCAGCCCCGCCGCGTGTCGGGGCTGCCGGTCACACCTCGACCGGGAGCCCCGCCGCGCGCCACGCCTGGAAGCCGCCGATCAGGTCCGTCGCCCGGTACAGCCCGAGCCGGTGCAGCGATTCGGCGGCAAGGCTGGACGCGTACCCCTCGTCGCAGATCACCACCACCCGCAGACCGTGGCTCACGGCCTCCGCCGCGCGATGGCTTCCCCGTGGGTCCAGCCGCCATTCCAGCTCGTTGCGTTCGACGACCAGCGCCCCCGGAATCAGCCCGTCCCGCGCCCGCAGTTCCGCGTAGCGGATGTCCACGAGCAACGCGCCTTCCTCGGCCGCCGCCTTCGCCTCCCGCGGTCCGAGCCGCTCGTATCCGGCCCGGACCCGCTCCAGGAGCTCGTCGATCCCGGCCCGCTCGCCGTCGCCCCTGCCCCTGCCCTCGCCCTCGCCCCTGCCCTCGCCCTCGTGCCGTACGTCGCTCACTGCCAGTCCTCCGGGCGTTCGGTCTGCTCAAGGCGGAGCACCGCGCCGGTGCGGCTGTAGCGCCGGATCTGCGGCAGCGGCGGGTAGTACGCGTGGACGGAGACGGCGTGCTCCGTGGCCGACTCGTTCAGCACCTCGTGGACGTGGTGCCGGCCGAACGCCTTGCCCTGGCCGGTCGTCAACTCTCGTGTGCGGTCGATGCCTTCGGACAGCTCCAGCGTCTTCCAGCCATCGGTGGGCAGCCGGGCCACGAGCGCGTGCTCCTTCAGCGTGCCGGCCGCCGTGAGGAAGGCGCCGATCGAGTCGGCGTGGTCGTGCCAGCCGGTTCCGGTACCGGGCGGCCAGCCGATCAGCCAGGCCTCACTGCCGCCGGGTCCGTCGAGCCGGATCCAGGTACGGCCCTCGGGATCGAGGGGGAGCGAGGCGATGAGCGCGGGGTCCGCGGCGGTGCGGCGGACGAAGGCGAGGAGTTCCGCAGCCGTCGGACCGGGGTCGGACGTACGTACGGACGCAGGGGAGAGGGAGGCAGACACAGGGACCGTCCTGAGAGTTCGCGAGGACGCTCCCGCCGTGCGTCACAGCGCGCGGCGGAGCGGGAGAGGGCGATTCAGCAGGACGGGCGACACACACAGCCCGCATAGCGGAGGAGGTCCATATGGACCCTCCGCCACAGGCGCACATCGGTGTCGGTCATGTTCGGGAGTACACCATGGGCGCCCGCGTCGGTCAATTGATGTCTGCGGTCCGGTCGGAGCGCACGGAGGTGAGAACCGCGCCGCCGCGCGCCGCGTCCGCCGCCGCGAGAAGTTCCGCCGGCCGGACCCCGCCGAACGACTCCACCAGATGTCCGTCCGGCCGGACCAGCAGCACGGTGTGCGCGGAAGCTCCGGGATAGCTCTCGGTGACCAGCAGTTCGGCCTTCACGGGCAGGCCGTCGACCGTCTCGACGAGCCGGGGCATGACCCCGGCCCGCATCCAGTGCCGCCGGTCCCAGACCCCGGTGCCCGGTGCCACGAGTACCACGAGCAGACGCCCCCGCCCCAGCCGCTCCCTCAGCCGCACGGACGTTCCGTCCGGCGCGGTGACCCGTACATCCGCGACCGGCGCACCGGGGGGCGTACCCACTGCGGTGTGCGCCTCGGCGCGTGGGGGCGCAAGGGGGGAATGAGAGTAGGAAGGGGGCGCACCGAGGGGGCCACAACCCAGATGCCCGTCGGTGAGCAGCGAATCGTGCCCCCGTGCGCTCCCCGGGACCAGGGTCCGCAGACCCCCGCCGCCCCGCAGTATCGGCAGCGACTGGTCGGCGGCGCGCAGCCGGGAGGCGACCGCGGCCCGGCGCTCGGCCTGGTAGCTGTCCAGGAGCACATCGGATGCGCCCTGATGCCAGGCCAGTGCCAGCTTCCACGCCAGGTTCTCGGCGTCCCGCAGTCCCTCGTCGAGCCCCTGGGTGCCGAGCGCGCCGAGCAGATGCGCGGCGTCCCCGGCGAGGAACGCCCTCTTCACCCGCCACCGCCTGGCCAGCCGGTGGTGGAGCGTGTAGACGCCGGTGTCCAGCAGTTCGTACGGGGGTGTCTCGCCGCACCAGCCCGCCAGGGTGTCCCGGACCCGGGTGACGAGGGCGTCCGGTGTGACGAGTTCGCCGCGTGGCGGCAGCAGCCAGTCCAGCCGCCAGACCCCGTCCGGCAGCGGCCGCGCGGTGATCTCGGCGCCACCGGTGCGCCAGGGCGGCAGCCGGTGCAGTACGGCTTCGCCGGGCCAGGGCAGCTCGGTGCGCAGCGCGGCGACGGCATGCCGCTCCACCGCCGTACGCCCGGGGAACCGGATGTCGAGGAGCTTGCGCACGGTGGACCTCGCCCCGTCGCAGCCGACCAGGTAACTCCCGCGCCACCAGGTCGAACCGGGCTCCCGGGTGTGCACCGTGACGCCGTCCCGGTCCTGCTCCAGCGTGTCGATCCGGCTGAGCCGCGCCGTCTGCACGAGTTCCTGCGCGGCGACCGCGTCCCGCAGCCCCCGCGCCAGCGTGTGCTGCGGGACGTGGACGGGTGCGGAAGGCCCGGCGCCGTCGGCCGCGCCCTCGCCGAGCGGGAGTTCGCGTACGAGCTGCCGGCGTCGCACGGACCGCCAGCCGCTCCACCGGAGGCCCCCGTCCTGGAGCGTCTTGCAGCCGAGCCGTTCCACCAGGTCGGCGGTGTCCTCGCGCAGCACGACCGTGCGGGCGGGACGTGTCTCGTCCTTGCCGGGGTCCTCGTCCAGGAGCACGGACGGCACACCCTGCGCGGCGAGGGCGAGCGACAGCACCAGGCCCACGGGCCCGGCACCGACGATGATCACCGGGTCCACGGCACGGCCCCCGGACCACCTGCGGTCGGACGCGCGGACGCGCACGACAGGAGCGAGGAGGCCGGCACGGCCCCCGGGACGCAGGGCGGTGTCGAAGGAGATGCGGCAGCGGAGGCTCGGGGCGCGATCACAGAACGTATGCAACCTACTGGGGGTGCGTGCGTCAAGTGACACCCGGAACGCGGCGGGGGGGGGGGGGGGGGGGGGGGCCCCCCCCCCCCCCCCCCCGCCGGCCCCGCGGGGGGGGGGGCAGGGGGGCGGACAGGCGCCCGGCGCCCCCCCCCCGCGCGGGCGGGCCCCCCCCCGCGCG
>NZ_JBVHOQ010000054.1:0-43173 GCF_055568375.1 Streptomyces sp. NPDC026062 | reverse complement strand
ATGATGCTGCTGCTCTTCGTCTACATCTTCGGCGACGTCATGAGCGCCGGCATCGGCGGCACGGACCGCTCCGACTACATCGCCTACATCATCCCGGGGCTCCTGATGATGACCATCGGCAGCACCACCATCGGCACCGCCGTCTCGGTCTCCAACGACATGACCGAAGGTGTCATCGCCCGCTTCCGCACCATGGCCATCCACCGTGGTTCCGTACTGATCGGGCACGTCGTCGGCAGCGTCCTGCAGTGCGTGGCGAGCGTGGTCCTCGTCGGCGCCGTCGGCGTGGCCATCGGATTCCGCTCCACGGACGCCACCGCCCTCGAATGGCTGGCCGCCTTCGGACTGCTCGTTCTCTTCGCCACCGCCTTCACCTGGATCGCCGTCGGTATGGGTCTCATCAGCCCCAACGCCGAAGCCGCCAGCAACAACGCGCTGCCGATGATCCTGCTGCCCCTCCTGTCGAGCGCCTTCATCCCCGTCGACACCATGCCCGGATGGTTCCGGCCGATCGCCGAGTACCAGCCGTTCACCCCGGCGATCGAGACCCTGCGCGGGCTGCTGCTCGGCACCGAGATCGGCAACAACGGATGGATCGCCCTCGGCTGGTGTCTGGGCCTCGCCGTCCTCGGCTACGTCTGGTCGGTCTCGAAGTTCGCTCGGCTCTCGACGTTCTGACAGGCTCGGGGGCGCATACGGCAGTGCCGGCGGCGGCCGAGGGCGAGTCCCCTTGAGTGAGCCGGCGTCCTCATGGCGAAACCGGCCGAGCCGCTCCCCCTTCGCCCGGTCGGTGCCGTCGTAGGTGCGGGACTCAACTCTCCATCGCGATGTCCCGCAGCTCGCCACCCTCGTCGAGGGACACGACGAGGAGGTAGTCGGTCAGCTCGGTACCGATCGTGTAGTCGAGAACGATCCCGGGATCGTCGCCGTCGGGGTAGAACCCGATGCGGATCAGCGCCAGCTCGGCGAGGAAGACTTCGAGATCGATCGAGCCCGCCTCGCCGAACACCGCCACCGCCTCGTCCTGGTGGAACTCGGCGTAGTCCCGGACTGCCGAATCCTCCTCGGCGAAGTTCGTGCGCACCCAGCCTCGCGCCTTGTGGTCCAGAGCGTCCAGATCCGCAACATGCCGGGCCAACCGGTCCAGGACGGCGGAGTCCATCAGCCTTCCGTCGCGGTTGATGTCGATGCTGATCTCACGACCGGCCAGCGGCAGCGCCGCCTCCCAGACGGTTTCGCCGTCGTCGGACTCGACTCTCCCGAACACCTCGTGCACGAGGAACTGCACAGCCATCGATCGCCCCTTGAAGAGTCGCTACGTTCAGCGCCCACTCCCGGTGGGCGGTCCTGACCGTAGCAACAGCCTCCGACATCGGGGCGCCGGACCGCGTCGGCCCCGAGCACCGCACGGTCCCGGCGCAGCCGCCGGCGGGCTGGGTACACCGGACGACTGAGCACCGGACGCCGATGCCCGCTGCCCCTCGGGGCGCGGCGCCGCCGGGCCGCACTAAGCCGTCGCACCCCGCGCCTTCAGCAGTTCGGACACCCGGTCCAGCGGCAGTGCGGGGACGTGATGGCCGGCCCGGCCCGTCATCGGGTGCGCGCCGGTGAGGACGTTGAGGACCGCCTCCTCCACCGACTCCACGACCGCGCCGTAGAAGGGGTCCATCCGGCCCCATGGCACGAAGCGCATCGACTCGTACGGAGCGCTGCCGTCGTCCTCGGGGAACGTACTGGTCAGAGCACCCGCGTTGGCCGTGGAGAAGGCCAGGAAGATATCGCCCGAGAAATGGCTCCCGGTGGTGCCGGTGCGGGCGAGGCCGAGGGTCGCACGCCGGGCCAGCGCCTTGCACTGACCCGGCAGCAGGGGTGCGTCGGTGGCCACGACCACGATCACCGATCCCGCGCCGGGCGGGACCTGGCGTTCACCGTCGGGCTCCGGAGCGGGACCGTCGGGCAGTTCGCGGCCCACCGGGACTCCGGCCACCACCAGTTCGCGCCGTGCGCCGAAGTTGGCCTGCACGAACGCGCCGACCGTGTAGCGGTCCCCGCCGTACTCCACCACCCGCGACGCGGTCCCCGAGCCGCCCTTGAACCCGTAGCAGCGCATGCCCGTACCGCCGCCGACGCATCCCTCCTCGACCGGTCCGGAGGAGGCCGCCTCGATGGCCTCCGCCGCGTGCCGGGACTCCACGGCCGTGCCGTGGATGTCGTTGAGGTGGCCGTCCCAGGTCTCGGTGACCACCGGCAGCAGCCACTCGGGCGCCATGCCGCGGCAGTTGGCGCGCACCCACTCGACGACACCGCGGTGGACCGGACCGACCGCATAGGTGTTGGTGATGACCACCGGCACGGCGAGCGATCCGCTCTCCTCGATCCAGGCGGTGCCGGTCATCTCGCCGTTGCCGTTGAACGAGTGCCAGCCGGCCGAGCAGGGCGTGCCCACACCGTCCCTGCCGCGAGGCAGGAGTGCGGTGACTCCGGTACGTACGTCGTCGCCCTCGCAGAGGGTCACATAGCCCACCTCCACGCCGGGAACGTCCGTGATCGCGTTCCACCGCCCCGGAACGCCGGTCAGCGGCACTCCCAGCTCACGTGCCCTCATACGACTGTCGTCCACCGGTTCCTCCCGCGCTCTCGTCACCGTGCGGGCAGAGGCTACGGGAACACCCCCGGGCAGGAACAGTGCGGACCGGGCGCGCCTCTCGTCAGGCCTTCTCGCCGCCCGTCGGCTCGTGGGCGACCTCGCCGTGCCCCCTCCACGGCCGGGCGAGCAGGACGAGGCAGACGCCCGCGAGGGCGAGGGCGAGGAGAATGAGGACGGCCATGGGAGTCGCGCTGTCCTCTCCGAAGAGGCCGACGAGCGGCGAGGCCACGGCACCGAACAGGAACTGGAGTCCGCCGATGAGCGCCGATGCGGCGCCCGGGGCACTGCGGCCCAGGCTCTGGCCGATGCTCATGGTCGAGGGGAAGATCACCGCGATGCCGGAGATGGCGACGAAGAGGCAGATCCAGGTGACGGCCAGGTTCTCTCCCGTCACGGCCGGAAGGACGGTCAGCGCCACGGCCCCGATGCCCGAGACGGTGAGCCCCGCGATCAGGAGCGTGTTCAGCCGGACTCGTACGGAGAGGCGCGCGAAGGCGACTCCGGCGATCAGCATGCCCACGGCGTTCGACGCGAAGATCAGCGAGTAGGCGGTGGGCGATACGCCGTGCACGTTCTGGAAGACGAAGCTGGAACCGCTGATGTAGGCGAACAGGGCCGCCGAGGTGAAGCCGAGCACGAGGACGTAGCCCATGAAGGCGCGGTGCTTGAGCAGCGTGCCCATGGTGCGGAAGGTGCCGCCGAGCCCTCCTCCGTGCCGGCGTTCCGTCGGCAGCGTCTCGGGGACCTTCTTCAGTACGGCGACCAGAAGCAGTACGCCGAGCGCGGCGAGGACGACGAAGACGGCGCGCCAGGTCGACAGCGACAGGACCGCTCCGCCGACGACCGGCGCGGCGATGGGTGCGATGCCGAGGATCTGCGAGAGCAGTGCGAAGTAGCGGGGTACGTCCGCTCCCCGGAAGCAGTCGGTGATCACCGCACGGGCGAGCACCATGCCGGCCGCGCCCGCGAAGCCCTGGAGGAAGCGGGCGGCGGTGAGCAGTTCCACGTTCGGCGCGACAGCGCACAGGAGGGAGGTGAGGACGAAGCCCGCCGAGCCGGCCAGCAGGAGCTTGCGGCGGCCCCAGCCGTCGCTCAGCGGGCCGATCAGCAGCTGGCCCACGACCAGGCCGACCAGGAAGGCGGTCAGCGTGAGCTGCACGGCCGAGCTGCTCGCGTGGAGCGTGGCGCCCATCGAGGGGAATCCGGGCACGTACATGTCGGTGGCCAGCGGGGCCACGGCGGTGAGAGCGCCCAGCACGGCGATCAGGGCATTGGCGTGCCGGGGGGACGGGGTCCGGGCAGCCCGGGGCGCCGCCTCGGCGGAGGCGGGGGAACGAGATAGCATGACGAGAACGATAACTGATGGTTCACTGGTTAACAAAGGAGTGCTGGTGCAGTCCCATCCCGATGGTGTCCGCGACGACTGGGTCCGCAACAACCCGGGGCTCGACGCCTCCGCCATGGAGGTCGCGGCTCTCGTCAAGCAGGTGTCCTCGCTCTTCGAGCGCGCTCTGGAGCCCGTCTACGAGGGCGCTCCGCTCACCGCCCCCGAGGCCGATCTGCTCATCCCCCTCCGGTACGCGACCGAGCCGTCCATCGCCCGCCGGCTGGCCGACAACATGGGGATGTCGCGCGCCGGGGTCAGCAAGACGCTGGCCAAGCTGGAGAAGCGCGGCCACATCACACGCACCCCGAACCCGGCGGACCGGCGGGCCGCGCTCGTGACGATCACGGAGTCGGGAAAGGAGGCCATCGATCACCTCTTCCCGCGCCAGCTCGCCACCGAGGCCGAGTTGCTGGCCGGACTCGGCGAGGACCGGACGGGCGTGGTCGAGGCCCTCGCCCGCCTCGCCGAGGTGCTGGAGGACGGCCTGGCCGGCCGGCACGGCAGAAGCCTGGGGCTCGGAATCTCCAACATTCGTGGCATACAGGCCCCTTGAGAGGACGGTCCAGGCCCTGGGCTGTCCCGGTGCCGCACGGCGATGTCGGAGCCGTGTGCTGGAATGCGCGTATGGGGAACACGGGGACGACAACAACGACGGACACCGGCAGCGGCACGCCTGTCACGGCTGACTCCGAGGCGGGACACACGCCCCGGACCAGGGGAAATGTGCACTGGGCGCCGTTCAGCTCGACCGAGCGCGCGGCAGTCGCCGCGATCGACCTGCTGTGGCGGCTGGCGGCGGACACGGGTGGCGCCCTGCCGCCGGTCCCCCGTGATCCGGAGGTCGTCCGGTTCCTCGGTGCCACGCACCAAACCCACTGGCCCCGGGCGACGGGGTGTCCCGACTGGCTCACCGAGGCCTGGACGGGCTGCGGGTTCCCCGAGGGCGCCCCGCGCGGCCCCCGCCCGGTGCCCGTGCCCGGCCGTGAGGAGGTCCTGGAGCGGCTGCGTACCGATGCGGACCGCGCGGTCCACGGACCACGAGGCCATCAGAGCGTCGCATCGATCGCCAAGTGGCTCTCGCCGTTCTACCTGGGCGGAATCGTCACGGCCGACGACATCCTGGAGGTGCTGCCGGCCAGGCTGTCGATGCCGGTCCGGGTGAGGTGGGAGCCGGTCCGCATCCGCCATGCCTTCGAGCGCCGGCTGCGCACCCTGCTGACCGACGCGCTGGGCACCGATCAGCAGGCCTGGCTCCGGCTTCTGACAGCGGTGGAGCAGACGTGCCGCAGCACCTCGGACCGGCCGGACATCACCTGGCCGCAGCTGCTCGGACTGGCCGCGTCCATCGAGCCCGATCCGGCCCTCCTGCTGCCCACCCGCGACCTTGAGAACCAGTGGATGTACACACGCCGCACCAAGAGGAGGACGGCGGCGGACGAGCTGTTCGACGCGACGTGGTGGTGGCCGGCAGGCGAGGTGCTGCGACGGGCGGACAGCGCTGTCCTCGGGCTCGTCATGCCCGCCCTCCCCTCCGGAACGGGTGTGCGGCTCGCGCAGTACGTGGTGGCCCTGCGGCACGGCATTCCGCCGGCGGTGCTGAGTCATCTCATGGCCGTCGGCGACCGCGACGCGCTGCTCGTCCTGGCCGGCAGCGTGGCCCTGGACGAACGGACCTCCGAACCCCTGCTGACCCTGGGTGATCAGGACATCCATCTGCGCGTGGCGAACACCTGGCCCTGGGTCAGCCCGGACTTGCGTCGGGTCGCCCTCACCGACCCCGCGGTGAATCTCGCCCCTCGGGTGTCGGAGATCTCCTCCCTCATCCACCACGAATGCCTCCAGGCGCGTGAACCGGAGCTGATCGAGGCGGCGTTCGGCGGACTCATCCAGAAGAAGTTCATGACGCAGGAACATCTGACGGGATGCCTGGCGCTGCTGCGGGCGGGCGGACCGGCCCGGCTGACCGCGCTCCTGGCCACCGGTTCGGTCGCGCCCGCCGTCGCCCGTATCTGCGCCAAGGCGCTGACGGCCCCCGACCCCGTCGCGACACTCCGGGCGCGGGCGCAGCGGGAGTTCACCACGCCGAAGCTGGCCGCCCGGCTGCGCCGGGCGAGCAAGACCTCGGGTTCCACGGGGGCGCCGCAGCTGATGCGGCTCTTCGACGACTGGGAGATCGACTGGCCGTACCTGGAGGCGGAGCACGCCCGGGAGCCCTTCGAGCAATGGCCCTTGATCGTCAACCGTCCGTCGACGCCCCCGGAGGTGCTGGCCCGGCATGCCGCGGCGGCCGCCAAGGCCTCCCGCAACCGGCCCGTGTGCAGGGCCGACGATCCGTTGGTGGCCCGCGGGATCCTGCGGACCGCCATCAGCTACGGAAGCACGACCGACGGTGCGATCGACCGGCTCGACCACATGCTGGAGCAGGGTCCGGTCACCGCCGACGACCTGATAACCGTCGCCGGGCAGGGCGCCTGCGTCCTGGGGTACCTCGGCGACGCCCGTCACCGGTCGGACGCGCCCGCGGCGGTGGCCGAGGCCGTGGGCAAGGTGGCGGAGCTGGTGCGCGAGCACCTGCCCGTGGAGAACGAGGCCGCCTGGCACCGCTTGTACGCACGCCTCGGCGCCCAGTCCCCGCACCCGCTCCAGGACGGCACGATCGAGGCGCTGCTGACGGCCGGGGCCGACGACGGGCAGCCGGACCGGTAGCCGGCGGGGCGTCACCCGTACGGCCCGCGCCCGGTCGCCGTTCCCCGGCAGCCGTTCGACGATCGGGATTCGGCCGAGCGAGGGGAGAGGTCCGTCATGGACCCACAGGACGGTTACGAGTGGCAGCCGCAGCAGACCGGGTACGTACCGCCCCAGCACCGGCCACGGTCCCAGGCCCCCCGGGTCGATGCCCGACGGCTGTGGGCGGGTGGTGCCATGACCGCCGTCGTGGCCGCGCTCACCGCCGTCGTCGGGCTGCTGCTGATCCGCGGCGTGCTCGGGATCCCGGTCTTCGCGCCGGAGGGTGACGGGGTGATGGGTGACGCGTCGACCGGGGTGCTGGCCATAGGGGCGGCGTTCGCCGCGCTGGTGGCGACCGGCCTCCTGCACGTGCTGATGCTGGCGACCCCGCAGCCGGGCACCTTCTTCGTCTGGATCGTCACGCTCGCCACGGCCGTCATGGTGCTGCTGCCCTTCACCACCTCCGCCCCGCTGGACGCCAGGATCGGCTCGGCGGCGCTGTATCTCGTCATCGGGATCGCGATCGGCTCCCTGCTGTCCGCAGCCGGCCGCAGCGCGATGCGCACGGAGTACTGAACGCGACTGCCTCCCCGCTGTCCGCCGCCGGCGCAACGCGACGCGGCCTGCGTACTGATGGCTCAGCTCTCCTCGGTCAGCTGCTCGTCCAGTTCGTCGAAGAGCAGCTCACTGTGGTCGATCTGGCCGGTTCGGTAGGCGGAGCGCGCGACCAGGTGCGCGGCCACCGGACCGGTCATCAGCTGGAAGAAACCGATCAGCGCCAGCGTCGCGAGGTCCATGCCGCTGCGCAGCCGCAGTGCGACCCCGGCCAGCACCAGCAGCATGCCGAGGGACTGCGGCTTGGTCGCCGCGTGGCTGCGGGACAGGACGTCGGGCAGCCGCAGCATGCCGACCACGCCGAGCAGGCAGATCGCCGCGCCGGTCAACAGCAGGACGGCGCCCGCCGTGTCGACGATCTGGAGCCAGAGACTCATGGTGCCTCCCTGCCGTCGTGCCGGTCGCCGTCCGCACGCGTGCGGGCCGGCGGACGGTCGCGTACCGCGATGAAGCGCGCGATGCCGACCGATCCGGTGAAGCCGAGGAAGGCCAGCACCAGCATGATCGGGAAGTAGAACGGGTCCCGCGCGAAGGCGGACTTGGCGCCGAGGCCGGCGATGATGAGCGCCGCGCAGACATCCAGCGAGATCGCCCGGTCCAGCATCGAGGGGCCGCGCCAGATGCGGAACAGCAGCCCCGCTCCGGCGACGACGATCAGGACGACGGCCGCGGTCAGCAGCACCCGGTCGACGGTCTCCGGCACACTCATGCGCCCTCCTCCTGGTCTCCCGGCCGCTCGCCGGTATGCGGTGCGGACGGGGGCGGTGCCGCGACCCGGTCGATCTCGTCCCGGGTGCCGAAGGCCCGGACGGTCAGTTCCTCCATGCGCCACACGGAACGGCGCGCCGCGACCAGTTCGGCGGGCCGGTCCGCGTCGAGGACGTGCACGAAGACGGTGGCGGTGGCGCGGCGCACCTCGACGACCGATCCGCCCGGCACGTTCGACACCGCGACGGCGGTCGCGGTGAGCATCAGATCCGAGCGGCAGCGCAGGGGGACGGCGATGACCGCCGCGCGGTGCGGGTAGTCCCCGAAGATCTGCCGGGTGACCTTCACACCGGAGGTGTACATGTCGTAGAGCAGATAGACGGCCAGCCGCAGGATGCCCCAGGGGTGCAGCCGCAGTCCCAGGTCGACCTGGGGCAGGGGGAAGGCCAGACAGACGGCCACCGCGACCACCGCCCCGGTCAGCAGGTTGGCCCAGTTCAGGCTGGACCAGAGCAGCACCCAGATGACGGTGAGCCAGGCGATCAGCGGAAGATCGAGGACACGGGGGCGGCGACCGCCGAACTCCATGCTGAAGGGAGGCAGGTTCTTGTTCCGGTAGGGGAACATGATCAGGCGTTTCACCGGCCGAGCACCGCCTCGATGTAGGGGACGCGCGCGATGAGTTCGGCGGCCGACCGGTCGGTGTACGAGGTCAGCGGTCCGGCGAACACGGTGAAGGCGAGGCCGAGCACGACCGTGGCCGCGGTGGCCCAGATCATCGGATGCGGCAGCTTGGTCGTGGTCGTGACGGCATGGCCGTGGAGGGTGGCCGCGACGGCGCGCCCGGCCGGCTCGTGGCGGGGGCGTACCCCTTCGTCACCGGTGCCCGGCATCCGGTCGGGACCCTCGTCGCTGTCGTCGTCGCTGTCGTCGTCCGACTCCAGGAGCGTGCCGTCCGCGGCCTGGCCGGGAGGCGCGGCCCGCCAGAACGCGAGGTTCCAGACCTTGGCCATCACGTACAGCGTGAGCAGGCTGGTCACCGTGGATCCGATGACCAGGATCCAGGCCCAGACACTGCCGTCGGCCACACCGGCCCGCATGAGTCCGAGCTTGCCGATGAAGCCGGAGAGCGGTGGAATGCCGGCCAGGTTCATCGCCGGCACGAAGAAGAGGAGGGCCAGCAGCGGAGCGGCTCTGGCGATGCCGCCGAGCCGGGTCATCTCGGTGGTGCCGCCCCGGCGTTCGATCAGTCCGGCCACCAGGAAGAGGGTGGTCTGGACGGTGATGTGGTGAACCACGTAGACGATGGCCCCGCCGTACGCCTGCCTGGTGGCGAGGCCGATCCCGAAGACCATGTAGCCGATGTGGCTGATGAGGGTGAAGGAGAGCAGCCTCTTCAGGTCGGTCTGTGCGACGGCGCCCAGGATGCCGATGACCATGGAGGCGAGTGCCGTGGCCATCAGCAGGTCGCCGAGGCGGTTGCCGGGGAAGAGCAGGGTCTCCGTACGCAGCATGCAGTAGACGCCGACCTTGGTGAGCAGTCCGGCGAAGACCGCGGTGACGGGGGCGGGCGCGGTCGGGTAGGAGTCGGGGAGCCAGGCTGCGAGGGGGAAGACGGCGGCCTTGATGGCGAAGACGGTCAGCAGCATCGCCTGGATCAGGGTCTGGACGCCCAGCGGGAGTCCGGCGAGGCGCCCGGCCAGCTGGGCGAAGTTGGCGGTGCCGGTGGCCGCGTACGTCATGGCGATGGCGGTGAGGAAGAGCATCGAGGAGAAGAGGGAGATGATCACGTAGGTGGAGCCCGCCCTGATCCGGGGGCCGGTGCCGCCGAGCGTGAGCAGGACGAAGCTGGCGACCAGCATGATCTCGAAGCCGACGTACAGGTTGACCAGATCGCCGGCGAGGAAGGTGCAGGAGACTCCGGCGACCAGGATCAGATAGGCGGGGTGGAAGACCGCTACCGGTGTCTCCTCGTCCCGGTCGGCCATGCCCTGGCCCAGGGAGTAGACGAGGACGCAGAGGGTGACGGCCGAGGAGACGGTCAGCATCAGTCCGGAGAGCCGGTCGGCGACCAGGGTGATGCCGAGCGGCGGCGCGAAGTCGCCGAGGTGCACGCTGAGGGGGCCGTTCATGTCCGCGGCGATCATCAGGGCGGCCGAGAGGCCCAGTACGGCGGTGAGCACGGCGACGCTGATGAAGCGCTGGAACTGTTTGAGCCTGGTGCCGAAGGCGAGGCTCAGGCCGGTGGCGCAGAGCGGCAGCAGCACCGGCAGCGGGACGAGTGCGTTCATCCGGTGTCTCCTCGGTTCGCGTCGTCGGGGGTGGTGGGGGCTCCGGGCCCGTCCGCGGGCCGCTGGGCCGCGTAGTCCTCGGGGTCGGCGCCCAGGACGTCGTGCCACAGGTCCCCGCTCGCGTCCCGGCCCCGGGCCTGGAGGGCGCGGTCGGCGCGCAGCCTGGCCCGCAGACGGCGGTGTTCCTCGCGGTAGCGGCGGCGGGTCTCGGCCGTGCGGTCGCCCTCGGCGCGGTACCGCTGACGCAGTTCGTTGCGCTCCCCCAGGACCTCGGCGCGCAGCACGATCCGCCGGTCCTCCTGGTCGTCGTGGACCTCGTCCGTGCCGGTGAGCTGGTGGCTGCGGTAGGCCATGGCGAGGAGGAACGCGGTGGTGGCCAGGGTGATGACGATCGCGGTGAGGGCGATGGCCTGGGGCAGCGGGTCGGTGACCCGGCTCAGGTCGACTCCGTAGAGCAGGGGTTCGCGGCCGGCCGATCCGGTGGCGGACAGGACGAGCAGGTTGATGCCGTTGCCCGCGATCACCGCGCCCAGCAGGATCCGGGTGAGCGGCCGGGTGAGCATGAGGATGCCGCCGACCGCGCACAGGACCGCGGCGGTGGCGAGGAGCGAGGCGCTGACGGTCATGGGGTGGCGCCTCCGGTACCGGGAGCGGGGCCGGTGGCGGGTCCGGGGCCGGCCGTGTGCGGGGCCGCGGCCTGTTCGGCGGCCGCCCGCTCGATCTGGCGGTCGATCTTGGCGCCGAGGGCCCGCACGATGTCCAGCACCACGCCCAGGACCAGCAGATAGACCCCGCAGTCGAAGATCACCGGTGTACCGAAGTGGTAGTCGCCGATCAGCGGGAGATGTCCGTGGTAGGTCCAGGCGTGCAGGACCGAGCCGTCGGTCAGGCCGAGGAGGGCGACTCCGGTGGAGAGGAAGAGGCCGAGGCCGGTGAAGAGGCCGGGCTGCAGGGGCGCGGCCTCGGCGAGTTCGAAGCGGCCGCCCGCCAGGTAGCGGGTGATCAGCGCGACCCCGGCGACCAGTCCGGCGACGAAGCCGCCGCCGGGCATGTTCTCGGCGCAGAACAGCAGGTACACCGAGAGCACCAGGATCGGGTGGAACAGCAGCCGGGCCACCACCTCGAAGACGATGGAGCGGTGCTCGGGCGCGAGCGTGGCGCCGGCCGCGAGCCAGCTGCGTTCCGGCGCGCCTTCGTCGCCGCGCGGCAGCCCCGTCAGCCGGGCCGTGGTGTCCGACCAGGCGGTATGCCTCCGTACTTCGGGCGGCGCCGCGGCTCCCTCGGCGCGGCGGTGCAGATAGATCAGGCTCGTCACGCCGATCGCCGCAGCGGCGAGGACGGCGGACTCCCCCATCGTGTCCCAGGCCCGCAGGTCCACCAGGATGGTCGCCACCACGTCCTTGAGGCCGTGGTGCGCGGTCTCCTCGACCATGGCGGCGCCCGCCGGCTCCGCGGTGCGCGCGGCCGCCGCGACCCACACCACCACGCTCAGGGTGGCCGCGGCGGCCAGCGCCACGGGGATGCGGACGGCCCGCCGCCAGGAGCTCACCGACTCCTGGAAGTGCACCGGCATCCGCCGCAGCACCAGGACGAACACGATCATCGACACGGTCTCCACGCAGAACTGCGTGAGCGCCAGGTCCGGTGCGCCCTGTACGACGAAGAGCAGCGCGGTCCCGTATCCGGTGAGTCCGGCCAGCACCACGGCCTTCATGCGTCGCCTGACAGTCAGGCAGAAGAGCGCCGCCGCGCAGGTCAGGACCGCGACGGCGCCCTGCAGCGGTACGTCCCAGAGCCGCGGCGCCGGGGCGCCGTGCCAGGGCCGGTCGGCGCCGAGCACGGCGAGCTGGCCCGCGAGCATCACCAGGAGGGTGGTGGCGAGGTAGACGGACAGCGAGCCGCGCTGGACGAATCCGGTGATCTGGAGGGAGAGCCGTTCCAGGCCCAGCAGCAGCTGGCCGAAGACACTGTCCGCGGTCGGCCAGGCGATCCGCCGGGAGAGGCGGGTGACCGGGCCGCGTGCGGCGAAGAGCACCGCACCGCCCGCCGTGGCGACGGCCGAGAGCAGCAGCGCGGTGCCCCAGCCGTGCCAGAGCGCGAGGTGGTACGGGTGGGCGGAGGCGGGGAAGACGTCCGCGTACGCGCTCAGCAGGCGGTCGGTCCACCCGACGCCGGGGCCCAGCACCAGTCCGCAGACCGCCAGCAGGGCGGGCGCGGCGAGGAAGGCCCAGCTCACCCGGTGGACCGGGGTGTCGGCGACACCGGGCTTGCGCCAGAAGGCACCCCAGACGAACCGGACGGTGTACGCGACCGTCAGCATCGAGCCCACCACCGTGATGCCCAGCGCCCAGCGGTCCGCGGTGTCGCCGTGCGTCAGCGCGTCGAAGGCGGCCTCCTTCGCGGCGAAGCCGAGGAGCGGGGGCAGCGCGGCCATGGAGGCGGCGGCCGTCATGGCGACGGCGCAGACGTACGGCAGTGACCGTCCGACGCCGGAGAGCCTGCGCAGGTCCCGGGTGCCGGCCGCGTGGTCGACGATGCCGGTGACGAGGAACAGCGGCGCCTTGAAAAGGGCGTGACCGAGGATCATGACGGCGGCGGCCAGCGCCGCGTCGCGGTTTCCGACGCCGGCGAGCAGGGTGAGGAAGCCGAGCTGGCTGACGGTGCCGTAGGCGAGGACGAGCTTCAGGTCGTGCAGCCGCAGGGCCCGCCAGCCGCCGAGCAGCATGGTCGCGGCGCCGAGGATCATCACGGCGGGCCGCCAGACGGGTACGTCGGCGAAGCCCGGGGCGAGCCGGGCGACCAGGTAGACGCCGGCCTTGACCATGGCAGCGGCGTGCAGATACGCGCTGACGGGAGTGGGCGCGGCCATGGCGTTCGGGAGCCACAGGCTGAACGGCCAGATCGCCGATTTCGACAGGGCGCCGCACAGGATCAGCACGACCGCCACGGAGACCGCGAGGCTCGTGGGAGGCGGGTCGGCGACGATCGCGGAGATGCGGTAGGTGCCGGCCGCCTGGCCGATGACCAGGAATCCGATCAGCATGGCCAGTCCGCCGAGGGTGGTGACGGTGAGCGCCTGGAGTGCGGAGCGGCGGCTGTGCCGCTGCTCGCTGTCGAATCCGATCAGCAGGTAGGAGAAGACCGTGGTCAGCTCCCAGAAGACATAGAGCGAGATCAGGTCGTCGCAGAGGACGAGGGCGAGCATGGCCCCGGCGAAGGCCAGCAGGTTTCCCGCGAACCCGGCCAGTTGTGGAGTGCCGTCGGTGAAGTAGGAGGCGCAGTAGAGCAGGACGAGCGTGCCGACGCCCGCGGCGAGCAGCACCATCAGTTCGGCGAGGGCGTCCAGGCGCAGGGCGACGGAGACGTCGTAGTCGGGGATCCAGGCCCACGACCAGGTGAGCGAGGCGCCGGAGGCCGCCGTGTCCCACTGGGCGAGCGCCCAGCAGGTGGTGGCGGCAGGGGGCAGCGCGAGAACCACGAAGGCGCGCGCACCCAGCCGCCGCACCAGCGGGCGCGCGCACGCGGCGAGGACGAAGTGGCAGATGACCAGCGCGGTCATGCGGCCTCGCGGGGTGCCCCGCGCCCGTCCCGGGCGGTGGCCGCACGGCGGCGCGTCGCGGCACGGATCACGGCACGGCCGGTGGCCCGAGGGAACACGTCACGGACGGTCGCGGCACGGCAGGTCGGGGCACTTGCGGTCGTCGCACGACACGTCGAGGCACCGGGAAGTGCGGCACGGGAGGGAACAGAACAGACAGTAGGCACTAAATACAGATATATCCCCAGCCCTGCTTCACCCGTACGGCGCGCCGCACCCACCGCCGCACACTGGGATCAGTTGCGTCCGGACCCTCCGGACCGCCCGGACACACGAGCCCCGGACATACGAACCCCGGACGCGCGGACAAACAGGCACACAGGCACACAGGCACACAGGCACACAGGTGACGGTGTGCGCCGCCGCCGCACCCGCGGTGATGGACTGTCACCCCCCGTTCCGCGCGACCCCCCGCAGCGCCCTCCGAGCCAACGCGCACGCCCCTCGGCCCCGCTGCCGTAGCGTCACTTTCCGGACAACTTCGCGCGTTGATGGTGGTTCTGTGAGTGATCAGTGCTGCACATGTGAGCCCGCTTCCTTTCGATTTTTGCAGTGTGACTAATATCTATCTGTCGAAGTTTCCAACGGATTTGGCCAGTCGCGAGGCTGGCATCACGTCAAGGAGCATGCCCTGCGCACGCGCGCGTCACGGCGGAGCGACTCGACCACAATGTCGCTGCGGACAGCCCTGCTCGTCTTGGCCATCGTCCCCGGTGTCGCACTGGCCGCCCTCTGGGCCGTCACCAGTGGTCAGACTCTGCTCGACTTCCAGAGGCAGGCCGCCCAGGGGCAGTTGGCCCAGAAGGCCGGCCAGCCGTCCAACATCGTCTATTACAACCTTCAGGAGGAGCGGCGGCTCAGCGCCGAAGCTCTGGCCAGGCACGGAGGTGTCACCGACGCGCTGCGCAAGCAGCGCAAGCTCACCGACGAAGCGATCTCCGGCTTCCAGTCCCTCTCCGACATCGCCACCGACGACGCCCCCGGCGAGGTCCGGGACGCGGTCGTCGAGGCCCGTACGGCGATCACGCAACTCCCGGCGCAGCGCACCCTCGTCGACGAGGGCGACAACGACCAGCAGAAGGCCGTGTACCGCTACTACACGGACCTGATCGCCGTCGATCTGAGGCTCTTCACCGCGCTCAGCCATGTGGACAACGGCCAGATCACCACGCTCTCGCAGCCGCTGGTGGACCTGTTCTGGGCCAAGGAGATGATCTCGCGCTCGGACGCGCTGCTGGCACGTGGCTGGCCCGAGGGCAAGCTGAGCACGGAAGACCTCCAGCAGGTGCGCCAGGCCGTTTCCAGCCAGTCCTTCCAGTACTCCACCAAGGTCGCCCCCTACCTTCCGGCGGACGAGAAGGCCATGTGGGAGGAGATCGCGGCCAGTTCGGCCTGGAAGACCAAGACCCAGGTGGAGAACGAGGTGCTGCGGCCCGCCGACCCGGACGGTTCCGGCTTCGTCCGCCTCGGCGCCGAGGAGAAGACCTGGCGCGGCGCGATGGACCAGGTCACGCCCCAGCTGGTGAAGCTCATGGAGCACCGCACCGACCTGGTCGTCGCCAACGGCAAGGACAGTGTGATCTCCCTGCTGATCAGGGTCGTGATCACCACGGTCGTCGGCCTCCTCGCCGTCGTCGCGGTCATCTGGATCACCTGGCGCCTCACCCGCAATCTGCGGCGCCGGATCGGCCGGCTCCAGGAGCGGGCCGAGGAGCTGGAGAAGTCGCTGCCCGATGTCGTCGAGCGGCTCGGCAAGGGCGAACGCATCGATGTCGAGGCCGAGGCCCGTGCCATCGGGCACGACCGCGCGGCCGGCGGCAAGGCCGACGAGCTGACCCAGCTCGGTGACGCACTCGACCTGGCCCGCACCAGTGCCCTCCAGGCGGCCGTCAAACAGGCCGACCAGCACCGGGGCTTCGAGCGGCTGCTGCAGCGCATCGCGCGCCGTACCCAGCAGTTGATCGGTCAGCAGCTGAAGAAGCTGGACGAGCTGGAGCGCAAGCACGAGGACCCCGAGGTGCTGGACGGTCTCTTCGACCTCGACCACCTCACCGCCCGTCTGCGGCGCTACGAGGAGAACCTCGTGATCCTCGCGGGCGGCTCCCCGCACCGGCGCTGGCGCAAGCCCGTACCGCTGCTGGACGTCATGCGCTCCGCCCAGGGTGAAGTGCAGGACTACCGGCGTGTGGTGCTGGATCTGGACGGCGCCCCCTGGCTCTCGGAGCGGGCCGTCGGCCCGGTCTCCCATGTGCTGGCGGAGCTGATCGAGAACGCCCTGACCTTCTCCAAGCCGCCCAGTCCCGTCGAGGTCAGGGCGGCCCGGGTCAGCCGGGGCCTGGCCATCGAGGTCGAGGACCGCGGGCTCGGCATGGAGGAGGAGCAGCTCGCCGAGGCCAATGAGCTGATGAACAGGCCGCCCCGGATGGACGTGCTGGCGCACTCCGACGACATCCGGCTGGGTCTGTACGTGATCGCGCGCCTCGCCGACCAGCACGGTCTGCGGGTGGAGTTCCGTCACTCGGCCTTCGGCGGCACCCGGGTCGTCCTGCTGGTCCCCGACGCGCTCACCGTCCCCGGTCCGCACTCCGGTCCGGTGGCCGTGCCGTCCCCCGAGGACCTGGGCGCCGAACCGGCCCCGGTACCGGCCCCGACCCGTGACGCCGACGCACTGCCCAGCCGGGGCCGGGGCCAGGCGCTCGCCGATGTCACGGCACTGCACTCCGCGAACGCGCCGTTCGAGACCGCGGGTGCGCCCTACCCGGCGGCGGACGAGCCCTTCCCCGAGCGGGAGGAGCAGCCGAAGCCGGCCCCCGCCGGCGACCCGTTCGGTGACCTGGGGACTCCGTACACCCCCTACGCAGGAAGCGCGCCGGGCAGTACGTACGACCTCACCGCGCCCGCTTCCCCGTTCCGCGGGGCGGACCGGGACGGGTACGGCGAGCAGCACGACACCGCTTACAGCGGGTCCTCCCAGGACCCGTACGCCGGTACCGAGCAGCCGTACATGAAGGCCGAGGGCCAGTACCCGGTACCGCACCAGCCCTACCAGACGCCGGAGGAGCCGTACATGACTCCGCACCAGCCGTACCAGGAGCCGTACGCGGCGGGCGTCCCCGACCGGGCCGGTTTCCCGGTCCCCGGACCCCGGCAGCCGGAGCCCGCCGCCGGGTACCCCGGACAGCTGTCGGTGTCCGAACCCGACCATCCGGCGCCCCCGGCCGCGGGCACGACCGGCCGGGAGGGCGGGCCCGGACGGCCCGCGCTGCCGGCCGCACCCGCCGCGGAACCCCCGTTGCCGCGCCGGGTACGACAGGCCAGCCTCGCGGACGAGCTGCGGATCGACCCGGCATCCGGGCCTGCCGCACCCCAGCCGCCCGGCCGGTCCTCGGAGCCGACGCCCCGGCAGGCCCCGCGCCGCGCCGGTGCCGCCATCGGAGCCTTCCAGCGTAGGTCCCGCGCTGCCCGCGCGACCGACGAGCCGCCGACGCAGCCCGCCCCTCCCGCACCCCTCCCCACGAGAGAAGAACGGTCATGACACGCACAACCGCCACTCACCAGGACCTCGACTGGCTGCTCGACGGTCTGGTGGACTCGGTGGCCGAGACCCTGAACGCCGTGCTGCTCTCCGACGACGGCCTGGTGGTGAGCCACTCGCGCACCGTCGAGCGGTCCGACGCCGAGCGGCTGGCCGCGATCTGCACGGGCCAGCAGAGCCTGGCCCGCGGTGTGGGCCAGCTCTTCAACGGCGGCGGCGTGCACCAGGTGATCGTCGAGCTGTCGGATCTGTGGCTCTTCATCATCTCGGCCGCCCAGGGCACGCACCTGGCCGTCGTCGCCTCCCAGGAGGTGGACGCCGAGATCATGTCGCTCGCCATGCACAACCTCGTCCAGCAGGTCGGCCAGAAGCTCACCACCCCCGTGCGGCGTGACTTCAACGCCTTCGGCGCCGGGGACGGGCCGCGCCCGTGACCCCGCGCTGGGAGGACGAGAGCGATGAGGGCTGGGCGGACGGGGAGGACGGGGCGGGCACCATGGTGCGCCCGTACACCATCACCCGTGGCCGGACCGCACCCGAGCGGGACGACTTCAGCCTCATCACCGTGCTGACCACCGCGAGCGACCCCCGGGACGCTCATGGCGCGGCGGTCCAGCCGGGCAGGCTCCAGCCGGAGCACCGGATGATCCTGGACCGCTGCCGGCGCCCGGCCGCTGTCGCCGAGGTGTCCGCGGACCTCAACCTCCCGGTCACGGTGACCAAGATCCTGCTGGCGGACCTGGTCGCCCAGGGGCTGCTGCTCGCCCGCGCGCCCCTTTCGGTGGCGCGGGCGGCCGGCGGCGCCGACATGGGAATGCTGGCCGCACTTCGTGACGGACTCGGGAGACTCTGAGCCAAGATGACCATCAGTCAGGCGGCCCCCGCCGCCGTAAAAATTCTCGTCGCCGGCGGTTTCGGCGTCGGCAAGACCACCCTCGTGGGCGCCGTCAGCGAGGTCGCGCCCCTGCGCACCGAGGAGTTCCTGACCAAGGCGAGCATCGGCGTCGACGATCTGGCCGGTGTCGGACAGAAGGACACGACCACCGTGGCCCTGGACTTCGGCCGGATCACGGTCAGTCCGGAGCTCGTCGTCTACCTGTTCGGCACACCGGGCCAGGAGCGCTTCTGGTTCATGTGGAACGACCTGGTCAACGGGGCCCTCGGCGGCGTCGTGATCGCCGACACCCGGCGGCTGGAGACCAGTTTCGCCTCGATCGACTTCTTCGAGAGCCGGGACATCCCGTTCGTGGTGGCGATCAACTGCTTCCACGGCCACAACACCCGCACCCTGGACGAGGTCAGGGCTGCTCTCGACCTCGATCCGCATGTCCCCGTGCTGGTCGGCGACGTACGCGAGCGGCCCTTCGGCCGTGACGTGCTGCTGGCCCTCGTGGACCACCTGATGAGCCTGCCCGTCGCGACAGGCTGACCCCTCCCCGACACTTCGCACACTTTTCTCGTACTGGAGAGATCCGATATGGCAACACCCCTGCGCGTCCTCATCCACGGCGGCGGGATCGGCGGGCTGACGCTCGCCACCGCACTGGCCCGGCGCGGCCACACCGTCGAGGTCGCCGAACTCCGCGACGAGCTGGAGGCGCTGGGCGTCGGCATCATCCAGCCGTCCAACGCCCTGCACGTCATGCGGGAGATCGGGGTCCTCGACGACTGCCTCAAGGCGGGCTTCGAGTGGGAGATCCTGACCATCGCCGACCCGGCCGGCAACACCGTGGCCGCGATCCCGCAGCCCCGCATGGGCGACGCCCCGTCCAACAACGGCATCCCGCGCCCGGCACTCTCCCGCATCCTCGGCGCCGCGGCCACCACTGCCGGAGCGACGATCCGCTTCGGCGCGACCATCACCGAGCTCACCGACGACGGCGAGGGCGTGGACGTCACCCTGTCCGACGGCTCGGCCGCCCGCTGGGACCTGGTCGTAGGCTTCGACGGGATCGGCTCGCCGCTGCGCACCCGGCTGTACGGCGACCGCTACACGCCCGAGTACACCGGCTTCGCCAACTGGCGTGTCACCGTGCCCCGTCAGGAGCAGGTCAAGGGCGTGGTCATGGGCAGCGCGGGCCAGGCGGCCAAGGCGCTGCTCACCCCGATCACGGACGAGCTGATGTATCTGGGCGCGGTCTTCGCCGAGGCCGAGGACTTCCGCCCCGACGCCGAGAAGGCCCACGAGCAGCTGAAGGAGCGGCTGCCGATGTTCTCCGGCCCGGTCGCCGAGGCACTTGACGCCGTCACCGGGCCGGAGGCGGTCGTGTACTCGCGGATCTCCCAGGTGACCGTCGAGGAGCCGTGGCACGTGGGCCGGGTGGTCCTGGCCGGTGACGCCGCGCACGCGAGCACCCCGCACCTGGCCCAGGGTGCGGCGATGGCCGTGGAGGACGCACTGGTGCTCGCCGAGTCGCTGGACGCCGAGGCGGACGTCGCGGCCGCGCTCGGCGCCTGGGAGGCCCGCCGCCGCCCCCGCGCGATGTGGGTGCAGGCCCTCTCGCGTGCCGTCCTCAAGCAGGAGACGGGCGGCGAGACGACGCCCGAGGAGGACGAGCTGCTGAAGGTCGGCATCCCGGGTGCGGCGCACGTGTTGGTGAAGCCGTACTGATCACGGGCCGCGCCTGAGGCGACCCGAGAGCGCGAATGCCCCGTCCCGGCCCGGATTCCCGGTGCGGGAAGGGGCGTTCGCGCTCTCAGGGCAGGACCGCCACCCCGTCGATCTCGACCAGTGCCTGTTCGTCCCAGAGGCGTGCCGCTCCGATGACGGCCATCGCCGGATAGTCGCGGCCGGCCAGCCGCCGCCAGATCCGGCCCAGTTCGGCCGCGTTCGCACGGTAGTCGGCGACATCGGTGGCGTAGACCGTGACCCGGGCCAGGTCCGCGGGGGCGCCCCCGGCCGCGCGCAGGGCGCTGAGGAGATTGGTGAGCGCGGTGGCGAACTGCTCGGGGAGGGTGCTCCCGGTGATCTCGCCCCGCTGGTCCAGGGCGGTCTGCCCGGCGAGGAAGACCAGTTGGCTCCCGGTGGTGGTGACGGCGTGCGAGAAACCCGCGGGCGGTGAGAGTTCGGCGGGGTTGATCCGGTGGATCGGACTCATGCGGACGGCTCCCGGTTCGCGTACAGCTCCTTGGCGATGATGGTGCGCTGGACCTCGCTCGCGCCCTCGTAGATGCGCGGGGCGCGGACCTCCCGGTAGAGGTGTTCGAGCAGATGGCCGCGGCGAAGGGCGCGGGCGCCGTGCAGTTGGACGGCGGTGTCCACGACGTACTGCGCGGTCTCGGTGGCGTACAGCTTCGCCATCGCGGCCCGGCGCGGCACCCCCGGCTCGCCCGCGTCGTAGGCCGCGGCGGCCGCGTACACCAGGAGCCGGGCGGCCTCGGTGCGGGTGGCCATCTCCGCCACCTGGTGCGAGACGGCCTGGAGCTCCTTCAGCGGGCCGCCGAACGCGGCGCGGGTGGCGGTGTGTTCCACGGTGGCGTCGAGCGCGGCGCGGGCCATGCCGACGGCGAAGGCGCCGACGCTGGGCCGGAAGAGGTTGAGGGTGTTCATGGCGACCCGGAAGCCCCGGTCCGGTTCGCCGAGCACGTCGTCGGGGGTGACCGGCACACCGTCGAAGCTCAGGGCGCCGATCGGGTGCGGGGAGAGCATGTCGAGCGCGGTGCCGGTGAGACCCGGGCGGTCGGCGGGGACCAGGAATGCGGTGACGCCGCGCGCCCCGGCGCCCTCGGTCGTCCGGGCGAAGACGGTGTAGAAGTCGGCCTCCGGGGCGTTGGAGATCCAGCACTTCTCACCGGTCAGCCGCCAGCCGTCGGTCGCGGGCACGGCGTCGAGGGCCAGGGCCGCCGCGTCCGACCCCGCGCCCGGCTCGCTGAGCGCGAAGGCGGCGACGGCGCGGCCCGCGCGGACCTCGGGGAGCCAGCGTGCGCGGTGGGCGGGGGTGCCCGCCTGCACGACCGGGTACGTCCCGAGGCCCTGGAGCGCCAGGGCGGTCTCGGCCTCCGTGCAGCCCCGGGCGAGTGATTCGCGCAGCAGGCACAGGTCGAGCGCGCCGGATCCGAGCATCCTGTCCAGCAGACCGAGCTCACCGAGCGCGGCCACCAGGGGACGGTTGACATGCCCCGGCTCGCCCTTCCCGGCAAGCGGACGCAGCCGCTCGTCGGCCAGGGTGCACAGCTCCTCGCACCAGGCGGTCCGTGCCGGATCGAGCGAGAATGCCGTCATGCCGGCACCTCTCCTTCCGAAGGTGCCGTCCCCCGGAGGCCGGGACGGCCGGCCGGCCGCCGGCCGGGGGCGGCCGCGCCGGCCCGGCCACGCGTCTGTGCCGCGTTGTCGTCCATCACCATGACTCCGTCATGCCTCATTCCTCCGCCGTGCCGCGTGTACCCCGCACCCGCTCCTTCATCCGCCCCCGTTCGGTCACCCGCCTTATCGCGAACCGTTGACTACCGTCACCCAAACGATACGCTCCAAGGGCGAAAAGGGGGCGATCCTTCATGGACCCGAATACCTCAGCGCACATCGACAGCTTCGCCAGGGAACATCTGCCACCCGCCGGGCAGTGGCCGGAACTGCTCTTCGACCTGCCCGAGCTGCGCTATCCCGGCCGGCTCAACTGCGCCGCCGAGCTGCTGGACCGCACGGCCGAGCGCTTCGGACCCGGCCGGCCCGCCTTCCGTACGCCCGACGGCGGGGTGCTGAGCTACGGGGAGCTGCGGGACCTGGTGGACCGGATCGCCCATGTCCTCACCTCGGACCTGGGCGTCGTGCCGGGCAACCGGGTGCTGCTGCGCGGCCCGACCACGCCGTACCTCGCCGCCTGCTGGCTCGCGGTACTGAAGGCGGGCGCGATCGCCGTCACCGTACTGGCCCAGCAGCGGGCCGCCGAGCTCGCCACGATCTGCTCGATCGCCCGGATCAGCCACGCGCTGTGCGACGTCCGGTCGACCGGCGACCTGGTGAGGGCGGAGGCGCCGGGGCTGCGGATCACGGCGTACGGCGGGGACGCCCCCGACGACCTGCTGCGGCTGGCCGACCGCAGGCGGGGCCCGTACCGGGCCGTGGACACCGCGGCGGAGGACGTGGCGCTGATCGCGTTCACCTCGGGCACCACCGGCCGCCCCAAGGGCTGCATGCATCTGCACCGCGATGTGCTCGCGATCGCCGACACCTTCTCCGGGCATGTGCTGCGGCCGGTGCCCGACGATGTCTTCGCGGGCAGTCCGCCGCTCGGTTTCACCTTCGGGCTCGGCGGTCTGGTGATCTTCCCGTTGCGTGCCGACGCGTCGGCGCTGCTGCTGGAGCAGGCCGGTCCGAAGCAGCTGCTGCCCGCCCTGGCCGCGCACCGGGTCTCGGTACTGTTCACCGCCCCGACCGCCTACCGGGTGATGCTCGATCAGCTCGACGGCCACGACCTCTCGGCGCTTCGCCGCTGCGTCTCGGCGGGTGAGAACCTGCCCGTCGCCACCTGGCGCTCCTGGCACGAGCGGACCGGTATGCGCATCATCAACGGCATCGGCGCCACCGAGCTGCTGCACATCTTCATCTCCGCCGCCGACGAGGCGATCCGGCCGGGCACCACCGGCGTCCCGGTCCCCGGCTGGCAGGCCCGGGTGGTGGACCGGGACGGCGAACCGGTGCCGGACGGCGAGCCGGGACTGCTCGCCGTGCGCGGACCGGTCGGCTGCCGCTATCTCGCCGACGCGCGGCAGCGGGAGTACGTGCGGGACGGCTGGAATCTCACCGGCGACACCTATGTGCGCGACGCCGACGGCTACTTCCGCTACGTCGCCCGCGCCGACGACATGATCATCTCCTCCGGGTACAACATCGCGGGCCCCGAGGTCGAGGACGCCCTGCTGCGCCATCCCGAGGTGGCGGAGGCCGCGGTGGTGGGCCGCCAGGACGAGCTGCGCGGCCGGATCGTGGCGGCGTACGTGGTGCGGCGCGAGGGCTCCGCCCTGTCGGCCGACGCCCTGCGTGCCTTCATGCGGTCCGAACTGGCCCCGCACAAATGCCCCCGGCTCATCACGTTCCTGCCCGCACTCCCCCGTACCGCCACCGGCAAACTGCAACGGTTCCGGCTTCGCGCGGACGAATCCGGTGCGGACTCCGGCGCACCGGACCGAGAATGATCACATGGCCGAACCGCACACCCCCCGCTCGCTGATCGTCACCCTCTACGGTGCGTACGGACGCACCCCGGGCGACGCCCCGATGCCGGTGGCGGAACTCGTCCGGCTGCTCGGCGCCGTCGGTGTGGAGGCTCCCGCCGTGCGGTCCTCCGTCTCCCGGCTGAAGCGGCGCGGACTGCTCGTCGCGGCCCGCACGCCCCGGGGAGCGGCCGGATACGCGCTCTCGGCCGACGCCCGCCAGCTGCTCGACGACGGGGACCGGCGGATCTACCGGCATCCGGACCCGCGCATCGAGGACGGCTGGGTGCTCGCCGTGTTCTCCGTCCCGGAGGCCGAGCGCCACAAGCGGCACCTGCTGCGCTCACGGCTGTCCGGCCTCGGCTTCGGCACGGCCGCGCCCGGGGTCTGGATCGCACCGGCCGCGCTGTACGACGAGACCCGGCACACCTTGGAGCGCCTGGGACTCGCCCCGTACGTGGAACTGTTCCGCGGTGACCATCTGGGTTTCGCGGCCACCGGGGAGTCGGTGGCGCGCTGGTGGGACCTGGAGGCCGTGGCCCGGCTGCACGACGCGTTCCTGACGCGGCACGAACCGGTGCTGCGCTCCTGGGAGGCGCGCCCGGACGAGCCGCCCGCTCCGGAGACGGCGTACCGGGACTACCTGATGGCGCTGGACTCCTGGCGGCAGGTGCCGTACGCGGATCCGGGGCTGCCGGGGGAACTGCTTCCCCGGACGTGGCCGGGCGGCAGGTCGGCGGAGGTGTTCGGGCTGCTGCACGAGCGGTTGCGGGACGCGGGGGCCGAGTTCGTACGCGGATAGACCGGCTGCTCCGGCCGTGGTGCGCCGGGCAGAATGCCGGTCCATGACCTGGACCTTCACTGATGACGTCGATGTCTTCCTCGACGCGGCAGGCCCCTCGCTGGCCTCCCGGCCGGCCGGGAGCAGCGTCACGCTGACCGTCGCCGCCGCCCTGCGCCGTCACGGCCCGCACGCCTTCGGCGATCATGATCCGGTGCTGGGCTGGTGGCGCGGCGCTGACGGCGAGGTGGCGGGCACCCTGCTCCAGACGCCCCCCTACCCCGCGACACTGAACGCGGTCGCCCCGGAGGCGGTGGGGCCGTTGATGGCGGCACGCCGGCTCACCCGCGTCAACGCGGACCGGGCCACGGCCCTGGCCGTGACGGCCCACTGGCCCGGTCACCGGGTCGACGAGGAGCAGCGGCTGTACCGGCTGGGCGAGCTCGTTCCGCCGTCGCCCGCTCCGGGCGGCAGGGCCAGGGCCGCGACCGCCGGCGACCGGGAGCTGCTGCTGCGCTGGTTCGCCGCGTTCGCCGCCGGCATCGGCGAACCGGACGGGCACGGCGAACGTCATGCGCGGGCGGTCGACGAGCGGACGGCGGAGGGCCGGCTGACGCTCTGGGAGCACGACGGGGTTCCGGTGTCGGTGGCGGGCACATCGCCGAGGACCGCAGGGGCCGTACGTGTCGGTCCCGTCTACACACCACCGGAGCACCGCCGTCGCGGGTACGCGGCGGCGGTGACCGCCGCGGTGAGCGGGGCGGCCCGCGCCTCGGGGGCGGACGAGGTACTGCTCTTCACCGATCTCGCCGACCCGACGAGCAACGGCGTGTACACGCGCATCGGTTACCGCCCGGTCTCGGACCGGCTGCTGGTCAGAGCGGAGGGGGCCGGCGGGTGAATCGCCCGCCCGCCGCTCAGCCCAGGGTGAGCCGTGGCTTCGGTGCGTCCGTACGTCCGGCCGGCGGGGTGCGGCTGCCCGCGCGGTAAGGGAGCGGCCAGGGCGCGCCCGGTCCGGTGTAGCCCTGCTCGGCCGCCGCGTGGAGCGTCCAGTGCGGGTCGTACAGATGCGGGCGGGCCAGCGCGCAGAGGTCGGCGCGGCCCGCGAGCAGCAGGGAGTTGACGTCGTCCCAGGAGGAGATGGCGCCGACGGCGATGACGGGCACGCACAGGGTGTTGCGGATCCGGTCGGCGTACGGGGTCTGGTACGAGCGGCCGTACTCGGGCCGCTCGGCGGGGACGACCTGGCCGGTGGAGACGTCGATGGCGTCGGCCCCGTGCGCGACGAACGCGCGGGCGATCTCGACGGCGTCCTCGCCCGTGGTGCCGCCCTCGGCCCAGTCCGTCGCGGAGATCCTTACGGTCATCGGCCGGTCGTCCGGCCACCTTTGGCGTACCGCGTCGAAGACTTCGAGCGGGAAGCGGAGCCGGTTCGCCAGGGTGCCGCCGTACAGGTCGGTGCGGTGGTTGGTGAGCGGGGAGAGGAATCCGGAGAGCAGATAGCCGTGGGCGCAGTGGAGTTCGAGGAGGTCGAATCCGCAGGTCCCGGCACGCTCGGCGGCGGACGCGAACTGTTCGCGGACGGTGTCCATACCGGTTCGGTCCAGGGCGTGCGGGATCTGGTTGACGCCGGGCGCGTACGGGAGCGGGGAGGCGGCGGCGAGCGGCCAGTTTCCGTGGTCCAGAGGCTGGTCGATGCCTTCCCACATGAGCTTGGTGGAGCCCTTGCGGCCGGAGTGGCCGAGCTGGATCCCGATCGCGGTGCCGGGCGATCCGGTGTGCACGAAGTCGGTGATCCCGGTCCAGGCGGCCGCCTGTTCGTCGGTGTAGAGGCCGGTGCAGCCGGGGGTGATCCGGCCCTCCGGGCTCACGCACACCATTTCCGTCATGACCAGCCCGGCGCCTCCGAGGGCGCGCGCCCCGAGGTGGACGAGGTGGAAGTCGCCCGGGACGCCGTCGGTGGCGGAGTACATGTCCATGGGCGAGACGACCACCCGGTTGCGCAGCTCCAGGCCCCGCAGCCGCAGCGGGGTGAACATCGGCGGGGTGCCGGGATCACGGCCGAACTCGTCCTCGACGGCCTCGGTGAACGAGGCGTCGCGCAGCCGCAGATTGTCGTGGGTGACGCGGCGGCTCCGGGTGAGGAGGTTGAAGGCGAACTGGCGGGGCGGCTGGTCGACGTACGTGCCCAGCTCCTCGAACCAGCGCAGGCTGGCGGCGGCGGCGCGCTGCGTCGACTCGACGACGGGACGGCGCTCGTTCTCGTACGCGGTGAGGGCGTCGGCCAGGACGGGCTGTTCCTCGATGCAGGCGGCGAGGGCGAGGGCGTCCTCGACGGCGAGTTTGGTGCCTGATCCGATGGAGAAGTGCGCGGTGTGGGCGGCATCGCCGATGAGGACGGTGTTCCCGTGCGACCAGCTCCTGTTGACGACCGTACGGAAGGTGAGCCAGGAGGAGTTGTGGGAGCGCAGGGGCCGGTGGCCGAGGGCGTCGGCGAAGATCCTCGCGCAGTGCCGGATGGAGTCGGCGGGGTCGCGGTCGTCGAATCCGGCCGCACGCCAGACCTCTTCGCGCATTTCGACGATGACGGTCGAGGCCTCGGGAGAGAAGGGGTAGGCGTGCAGCTGCATCACGCCGTGCGCCGTCTCGGCGGTCTCGAAGCGGAAGGCGTCCAGGGCGAAGTCGGCGGCGAGCCAGATGTAGCGGCAGCGGTGCGTGGTGACGCGGGGCCGGAAGCGTTCCGCGTGGGTGTCGCGGGTGCGGCTGTGCACGCCGTCGGCAGCGATCACCAGATCGTACGAGGCGGCCAGTTCCGCGACGGGCGGCGCTTCTTCGCGGAAGCGCAGGTTCACCCCGAGGCCGGCGCAGCGTTCGTGCAGGATCTCCAGGAGGCGGCGGCGGCCGAGTGCGGCGAAGCCGTGGCCGCCGGAGGTCTGGGTGTGGCCGCGGTGGACGATGTCGATGTCGTCCCAGCGGACGAACTCGCGCTGGAGGGCCGCGTGGACGACGGGGTCGGCGTGCTCGATGCCGCCGAGGGTCTCGTCGGAGAGGACGACGCCGAAGCCGAAGGTGTCGTCGGGGGCGTTGCGCTCCCAGAGGGTGATCTCGCGTTGCGGACCGAGCCGCTTGAGCAGTGCCGCGGCGTAGAGCCCGCCGGGTCCGCCGCCTAT
The DNA here is from genome assembly GCF_055568375.1 of Streptomyces sp. NPDC026062. Taxonomy (NCBI): domain Bacteria; kingdom Bacillati; phylum Actinomycetota; class Actinomycetes; order Kitasatosporales; family Streptomycetaceae; genus Streptomyces; species Streptomyces sp. NPDC026062. Next base: position 15,564 of record NZ_JBVHOQ010000054.1, on the reverse strand, counting down.
GACGGCGATCCGGCGGAGGGCGTTCGCCTCTTTGCCGGGGGCTGTCACGGGGATCACCGGCCCTGCCATTGAGGCGGCCGCTTCTCGGTGAAGGCGGCGTGGAACTCGGCGTAGTCCTCACCGTGCATGAGCAGGGCCTGGGTGGCGGCGTCCATCTCCACGGCGGCGGCCAGCGGCATGTCGAGTTCGGCGGTGAGCAGCGCCTTGGTCTGGGCGAGGGCGAGCGCGGGTCCGTCGGCGAGGCGCCGGGCGAGGGCGGCGGCCCGCTCGTCGGCCCGGCCCTCCTCGGCCAGTTCGCTGATCAGCCCGATCCGTTCGGCCTCGGGGGAACGGACCGGTTCGCCCAGCATCAGCAGCCGGGTGGCGTGACCGAGGCCGACGACCCGGGGCAGCAGATAGGCCGCGCCCATGTCGCCGCCGGAGAGCCCGACGCGGGTGAACAGGAAGGCGAACTTCGCCGAGGGGTCGGCGACCCGGAAGTCGGCGGCCAGCGCGAGGACGGCGCCCGCTCCGGCGGCGACGCCGTGCACGGCTGCGACGACGGGGAACGGGCACTCCCGCAGGGCCCGTACGACCTGTCCGGTCATCCGGTTGAAGTCCAGCAGCTGCGCGGTGTCCATCGCGAGGGTGGCGCCGATGATCTCGTCCACATCGCCGCCCGAGCAGAAGCCGCGCCCCTCGCCGGCCAGCACCAGGGCGCGTACGGAGCGCTCCCGCGCCAGCTCGGCCAGGAGGTCGCGCAGATCCGCGTAGGCGCCGAAGGTCAGCGCGTTCAGCTTCTCGGGCCGGGCGAGGGTGACGGTGGCGACGCCGTCCCGTGTGGTGACCCGCAGATGGCGCCACTTCTCCGTGGGGGACGCGGAGCTGGGAAACGGACTCATCGAGGGTGGTCCCCTTCGGCCGTCGGGCTGCTGCCTGACCCCGAATTTATCACTCGTACGTGACTTCCGTCACGAGTGCGCAATAAGAAGAGCGTGAAACCGGAGTGACGAACGTCCCGTTCGTACCGGTCGGCAGCCCCTTGCCCGTGTCATGGGGATTCGTATGGTTGAAACCAAGAGGTCTTGAGCCCAGGAACCCTTGGGTCCAGGACTGTTCACGCTCTCGCGAACGGAATCCCCGCCGTGCCGTCCGATGCTTCCGCACCCGCCACCTGGCGTATCGCGCTGCCGCACTCCACGGCCGCGGTGCCGATCGCCCGGGCACTGATCCGTACGGTGCTGGCGGACCTCGACGCCCCCGCCGACAGCGACACCGCCGAACTGCTGACCGCCGAACTGGTCGCCAACGCCGTGGAGCACACCCCGGGCAACGAGCCCGTCGAGCTGGTGGTGGAGCTCCTGCCGAGCGGCTGCCAGGTGGAGGTGCACGATGGCGATCCGGCCCCGCCGGGTGATCTCTCCCGCCCGGATCCGGACTCCGTACCCGATCCGTGGCAGGAGCACGGCCGGGGACTGCTGCTGATCCGCACCCTCAGTTCGTCGTGCGGCCACCGCGTGACAAACCGTGGCAAGGCGGTGTGGTTCACCCTTCCGGCGCGCACGCTTCCGACCGCCTGACCTTCCGGCGCGCACGCTGCCGGCGCGCCCTGTCTGCCGGACCGCTCGGCCCCGGCCCGGCTGACCGGCGCCGGCGGTCACCGGCCCCACGGCATGTTGAGCCGTCGGCTTGTTCAGCCGTCGGCCTGTTCTACCGCGCCGGCTCGGCCCGCCAGGCGCGAGCGGCCGCGTCCGTAGCCCGCGTACACCGCAGCACCGACCGCCAGGAAGACCGCGAACTGCACCCAGGTCGACCAGCCGGTCCCGTACATCAGATACACACAGAAGCCGACGCCGAGGAGCGGACTGAGCGGGTGGAGCGGGACTCGGAACGATCCCCTCACCTCCGGATTGCGGCGGCGCAGCACGATCACGGCGGCATTCACCGCGACCATCGTGGCCAGCGTCCCGATGGTGGTCAGGTTCACCACCACGTCGAGCGAGGAGAAGGCCGCCGGGACGGCGAAGACGACGGCGACGATCCAGGTGTTGGCGACCGGGGTGGCGGTGCGCGGGGAGACCCGTTCGAAGACCCGGGGGACCAGGCCGTCACGCGACATGGACATCAGGATGCGGGTCTGTCCGTACATCACCGCGAGGACGACCGAGGCGATGGCGACGACCGCGCCGAACGCGATGATCCCGCCGCCGACGGTCGATTCGGTGACCTGGTCGACGATGAGGGAGAGCGCGGCCGGTTTGTCGGAGACGGCGTCCGGGCCGAGGGCGCCGATCGCGGCGAGGGCGACCGCGCAGTAGAGCAGCGTGACCAGGCCGATGCAGATCATGATCGCGATCGGGATGTTCCGCCGGGGGTTCTTGACCTCCTCGCCCGTGGTGGTGATGGCGTCGAAGCCGATGTACGAGAAGAACGCCAGCGAGGCACCCGCGGTGACACCGCCCGCGCCCTGGGACAGGAACGGCGTGAGGTTGCCGTGCTCGAAGGCGGTGAAGGCGATGACGCAGAACATGATCAGGACGGCGATCTTGAGCACGGCCATCGCGGCCGTGGCCCCGGCGCTCTCCCGTACTCCGCGCACCAGCAGTGTCGCGGCCATCATCACCACGAGGACGGCGGGAAGGTTGATCACGCCCCCGTCGCCGGGCCCCGCGGAGAGCGCGGCAGGCAGCTGCCGCCCGATGAGGCTGTCGAGCAGTTCGTTGACGTACTGGCTCCAGCCCACCGCCACCGCGGAGACGGACACCCCGTACTCCAGAAGCAGGCACCAGCCGACGAGGAAGGCCGTGCGCTCGCCGAGAGTGGCGTAGGCGAACGAGTACGAGCTGCCGGAGACCGGGATCGCGCTGCCCAGCTCGGCGAACGAGAACGCGGTGAAGACGCAGGTGACCGCCGCGAGGACGAAGGACAGCACCACGGCGGGGCCGGCCTCGGCCACACTGTCGGACAGTCCGACGAAGATGCCGGTGCCGACGACCGCGCCGACCCCGAAGCACACCAGCTGGAAGAGCCCCATGGTGCGCTTGAGCCCGTGGCCCTCCAGGTCCGCGCCGGACTCGGCGATCAGCTGGTGCGGGTCCTTGACGCGGCGGGGCGGACCGGGCAGGCGCAGGGGGCTCACGGCGGTGCTCTCATCTCTGGTGGCGCAGGTGGGGGGATGTGCGGCGACGGCAGTGGGGGCCGGCCACCGCACACGAAAATGAGGTTCGAGCGTGCGAGCTCGAACCCCACCAACCAGGACCATAATAGACACTCGCACGCATGTTCACTCAATTCATTGCATGATCATGCGGTACGACCGTGTCAGCGCGTGGCCAGCGTCGCCACCAGAACGGCCTTGATCGTGTGCATCCGGTTCTCGGCCTCGTCGAAGACGACCGAGTGCGCGGACTCGAAGACCTCGTCACTGACTTCCAGCTCCGTCAGGCCGTGCCGGGCGTGGATCTCCCGCCCCACCCGGGTGCCGAGGTCGTGGAAGGCCGGGAGGCAGTGCAGGAACTTCACGTCGGCGTTGCCGGTGGCCCGCAGCACGTCCATGGTGACGGCGTACGGCGCGAGGGCCGCGATGCGCTCGTCCCAGACCTCCTTGGGCTCACCCATCGAGACCCAGACGTCGGTGGCGACGAAGTCCGCCCCGCGCACGCCGTCGGCGACGTCCTCGGTGAGCGTGACCGTCGCCCCGCTCGCCGCGGCGAGCTCGCGGGCCTGCGCGACGACGGCCTCGGCGGGCCAGTAGGCCTTCGGCGCGACGATCCGCACATCCATACCCAGCAGGGCGCCGGTGACCAGGTAGGAGTTGCCCATGTTGAACCGGGCGTCGCCCAGGTAGGCGAAGGCGATGCGCTCCAGCGGCTTCGCGCTGTGCTCGGTCATCGTGAGGACGTCGGCGAGCATCTGGGTGGGGTGCCAGTCGTCGGTCAGCCCGTTGAAGACCGGCACACCGCCATAGGCCGCCAACTCCTCGACGGCCTCCTGGCTGTCACCGCGGTACTCGATCCCGTCGAACATCCGGCCGAGGACGCGTGCGGTGTCCCGCACGGACTCCTTGTGCCCCATCTGCGAGCCGGAGGGGTCGAGGTAGGTGGTGGAGGCGCCCTGGTCGGCGGCCGCCACCTCGAACGCGCAACGGGTGCGGGTCGAGGTCTTCTCGAAGATCAGCGCGATGTTCCTGCCGCGCAGCCGCTGGACCTCGGCCCCCGACTTCTTCGCGGCCTTGAGTTCCGCGGCCAGATCGATCAGGCCGCGGAACTCCTCCCCCGTGAAGTCCAGCTCCTTGAGGAAGTGGCGGCCTGCGAGGTCTATGGCCATGGTGACTGCTCCTGGGTCGGACGGGACACATACGGTAATCCTGGAAGTCTATACGACCCTTTGCATCGCTATACAGGACGGTGGGGTGTGCGGTGCGCGATGCGCGTCGCCGCGCGTCGCGTGGACGGGGGTGCGCGTGTCGCCGTGGGCGGGAGGCGTCGCCGTGCGGCGGAGGGTGCGCGCGTGGGCGTGCGGCGCGGGGCTGCCACCGGCCCGTGCCCCCGCAGCCGTACCGCACGCCCGTCTACACCGGGTCCCGGACCACCGGGCAGCTCATGCAGCGGGGCCCGCCCCGGCCACGGCCCAGTTCGCTGCCTCGGATCTCGATGACCTCGATGCCCTCCTTGCGCAGATGGGTGTTGGTGGTGGCGTTGCGCTCGTAGGCGACGACGACGCCCGGTTCGACGGCCAGTACGTTGCAGCCGTCGTCCCACTGCTCACGCGCGGCCGCGTGCACGTCCTGGGTGGCGGTCAGGACCCGGATCGACTCCAGCCCCAGCGCCTCGGCGATGGCACGGTGCATGTGCTCGGGCGGATGGTCGGTGACCTTGAGATCGCGCGGGCCGTCCCCGGGTTCGATGGTGTACGAGCGGAGCATGCCCAGGCCGGCGTATTTGGTGAAGGTGTCCCCGTCGACCATCGTCATCACCGTGTCGAGATGCATGAAGGCCCGGCTCTTGGGCATGTCGAGTGCCACGATCGTCCGGGCCGACCCGGCGTCGAAGAGGCCTCGGGCCAGCATCTCCACCGCCTGCGGCGTGGTGCGCTCACTCATCCCGATGAGCACGGCGCCCCGGCCGATGACGAGGACGTCCCCGCCCTCGATGGTGGAGGGGTAGTCGTCCTGGCCCTCCGACCAGTGGTGGAACGCGCCCGCCTCGGGGCTCGTGAAGAGCGGGTGGTGGCGGTAGATCGCCTCGAAGTGGACCGTCTCGCGCTGCCGGGCCGGCCAGCGCATGGCGTTGATGGAGACGCCGTCGTAGATCCAGGCCGAGGTGTCTCGGGTGAAGAGGTGGTTGGGCAGCGGTCCGAGCAGGAAGTCGTCCAGGTCCATGACGTGGAAGCGCACGGACGTCGGCTCGCGGTACCGCTCCAGGAACTCCCGTTTGGTCATTCCGCCGACGAGCGCCTCGCAGAGGTCGGCGGTGGGCAGTTCCTCGAACGCGGCCCGCAGATGCTCGGTGGCCAGCGGTCCGTACTCCTTCTCCTCGAAGACCCGGTCCAGCACGAGCCTTCGGGCCACGGGAATCTCCAGCGACTCCCGGAGGAGATCGCCGAAGAGGTGCACCTCCACCCCTCGGTCGCGCAGCACGTCCGCGAAGCCGTCGTGCTCCTCGCGGGCCCGGCGGACCCAGAGCACATCGTCGAAGAGCAGCGCACCCCTGTTCTCCGGAGTGAGCCGTTTCAGTTCCAGATCGGGGCGGTGCAGGATGACGCGGCGCAGCCGCCCGGCCTCGGAGTCGACATGGAATCCCATACCCCCATCCTCACCACGCGGGACGCCGTTCACCCGGCGAATCGCCAGCCGGTTGCGTCGGCGCTGCACAGCCCTTCCCCGGCAGCGACACACAGCCCCTCCCGGGCTGAGGCGTGCAGCCCTCCCGCAGACGCGCGGCTACCAGATCCCCCGGAAGGCCGGGACCGCTCATGGTCCCGGCCCTCCGGCACGGCGCTACAGCCGCGGGTCCACCGGCTCCGACTCCAGCGCCAGGACCGCGAACACCGCCTCGTGGACCCGCCACAGCGGCTCCCCCTCGGCCAGCCGGTCCAGGGCCTCCAGGCCGAGGGCGTACTCGCGCAGGGCGAGCGAGCGCTTGTGGCCGAGGAAGCGTCCGCGCAGCCGGTCCAGGTTCTCCGGACGGGTGTACTCGGGGCCGTAGATGATCCGCAGGTACTCCCGGCCACGCACCTTGATCCCGGGCTGTACCAGACGGTCCTTCCCGTCCCTGACGAGCGCGCCGAGCGGCTTGACGACCATGCCCTCGCCGCCTCGGCCTGTCATCTGCAGCCACCAGTCGGTACCGGCGCGGACCGACGCCTCGTCGGCGGTGTCGACGACGAGCCGACGGGTGACCTGGAGCAGACCGGTGGGGTCGTGCTCCACCAGCCGGTCCAGCCAGGCCAGCTGCTCGTCATGAGGTACGGACGCGAGCGAGCGGCCCTGCACGGCAAGGATCTGGAACGGCGCCAGGCGCACCCCGTCCAGCCCTTCGGTGCTCCAGCAGTAGCGGCGGTAGGCCTCGGTGAACGCGGCCGCGTCCTCGGCCCGCCCCCGCTGCCGCTCCGCGAGCGCACCGACGTCGATGCCCCGCGCCTCCGCCGCCGCGAGCGCCCCGGTGGCTGCGGGGAAGACGGCGCCGGACGCGGCACCGACGGCGGCGTACTGCGAGCGCAGCAGCCCCGCCGCCTTCAGGGACCAGGGCATCAGTTCGGCGTCGAGCAGCACCCAGTCGGTGTCCCACTCCTCCCACAGCCCGGCGGCGGTGACGGCCGCGCGCAGCCGGCCCAGCACGGTCTCGGTGAGCGCGGCATCGTCCAGGAACGGACGTCCCGTTCGGGTGTGCAGCGCACCCGTCGGGCTGTCCTTGCCCACGTCGCCGGTCCCGAAGCGCTCCCGCGCCGCGTCCGCGTCCCGGCAGACCAGGGCCACGGCCCGGGAGCCCATGTGCTTCTCCTCGCACACGACCTCGGCCACACCGTCCGCCCGGTACTGCGCGAACGCCTCGGCCGGGTGCTCCAGATAGCCCTCCTCCTGCGAGGTGGCGGTCGGGGCCATGGTCGGCGGAAGGTAGGCGAGCAGCCTGGGGTCGACGGCGAAGCGGCTCATCACCTCGAGCGCCGCCGCCGCGTTCTCCTCGCGCACTGCGACCCGGCCCATGTGCCGGGTCTCCACGACCCGGCGGCCCTGCACATCCGCGAGGTCCAGCGGCCGGCCCTCCCTGCCGCCCGGCGCCTCGGTGGTCAGCGGCTTCACCGGCTCGTACCAGACCTGCTCGGCCGGTACGTCGACGAGCTCGCGCTCGGGCCAGCGCAGCGCGGTCATCCTCCCGCCGAACACGGCCCCGGTGTCCAGACAGATGGTGTTGTTGATCCAGGAGGTGGTGGGCACGGGGGTGTGGCCGTAGACCACGGTGGCGCGGCCCCGGTAGTCCTCCGCCCACGGGTATCGCACCGGCAGACCGAACTCGTCGGTCTCGCCGGTCGTCTCGCCGTAGAGCGCGTGCGAACGGACCCGCCCGGAGGTGCGTCCGTGGTACTTCTCGGGCAGCCCGGCGTGGCAGACGACCAGCTTGCCGTCGTCCAGCACGTAGTGGCTGACGAGACCGTCGATGAACTTCCTGACACGCTCCCGGAATTCCGGGTCCCTGGCGTCCTCCCGCTCCAACTGCTCGATGGTCTCGGCGAGCCCGTGGGTGTGCTGCACCTTGCGGCCCTTGAGGTAACGGCCGAGCTTGTTCTCGTGGTTGCCGGGGACGCAGAGCGCGCTGCCGTCCGAGACCATGGACATGACGCGGCGCAGCACCCCGGGACTGTCGGGCCCCCGGTCGACGAGGTCGCCGACGAAGACAGCCGTGCGCCCTTCGGGATGCGAGCCGTCCACATAGCCGAGCCTGCCGAGCAGGGTCTCCAGCTCGGAGCTGCAGCCGTGGATGTCACCGATGATGTCGAAGGGACCGGTGAGGTGGCGGAGGTCGTTGTAGCGGCGCTCCAGGACCACTTCGGCGTGCTCGGCCTCTTCCTCGGTGCGCAGGATGTGGACCTTGCGGAAGCCCTCGCGCTCCAGACCGCGCAGCGAGCGGCGCAGCTCCCGGCGATGGCGCTGGATGACATGGCGGGGCATCCCGGCACGGTCCGGGCGGCCCGCGTTGCGCGCGAGGCACACCTCCTCGGGCAGGTCGAGAACGATCGCGATGGGCAGCACGTCGTGCTCCCTGGCCAGCTGCACCAGCTGACGGCGGCTCTCGGACTGGACGCTGGTGGCGTCGACGACGGTCAGCCGTCCCGCGGCCAAGCGCTTGCCCGCGATGTAGTGCAGCACGTCGAAGGCGTCCCGGCTGGCGCTCTGATCGTTCTCGTCGTCCGCGACCAGGCCCCGGCAGAAGTCCGAGGAGATGATCTCGGTCGGCTTGAAGTGCCTGCGCGCGAAGGTGGACTTGCCCGAGCCACTGGCCCCGATGAGAACGACGAGGGAGAGGTCGGTCACGGGCAGGACACGCCCGGTGCCGCTGCTGGTGCTGTCGCCGATTTCGCCGGTACCGGTGTCGCTGGTGCTGGTGTCGCTGGTGTTGATTCCGGTTCCGGTGTCGCTGGTGCCGGTGCTGTCGTTCGGGCTGCTCATGCGGCTTTCGCCTCCTTCGCGGTCTTGTCGGGTGTCCCGGTCGCGTCCGCCTTGCCGGTCGCGTCCGTCCTGCCGGTCCCGTCCGCCGGGGTCATCGTGAACACGGCCAGCTGGGTGGGCGGGCCCACCTCCGGGTCGTCGGGGCCCACCGGGACGAACTCCACCCCGTACCCGTGCCTGCGGGCCACTTCGCCCGCCCAGTCCCGGAATTCGGCCCGGGTCCATTCGAAGCGGTGGTCGCCGTGCCGGACATGCCCGGCCGGGAGGGTCTCCCAGCGGACGTTGTACTCGACGTTCGGCGTGGTCACGAGCACCGTGCGCGGGCGCGCCGCGCCGAACACCGCGTACTCCAGGGCGGGCAGCCTCGGCAGGTCGAGGTGCTCGACGACCTCGCTCAGCACCGCCGCGTCGTACCCCTTCAGCTGTTTGTCCGTGTACGTGAGCGAGCCCTGCCTGAGCGTCACACGAGCGGCCTGACGCTCCCCCATGCGGTCCAGCTTCAGCCGGCGCGACGCAATCGTCAGGGCACGCATCGAGACGTCGACGCCGACGATCTCCGTGAAGCTCGGGTCCTTCAGCAGAGCCTGCACCAACTGCCCCTGACCACAGCCAAGGTCGAGCACCCGGCTCGCCCCGGCAGCGGTCAGCGCAGCCAGGATCGCGGCCCTGCGCTGCTCGGCGAGCGGCACCGGCCGTTCCTCGGTGTCGGCCGTCTCGTCGACCGCGTTGTCGATGCTCTCGACGTCGAGGTCGTCGGACTCCGCGAGCCGCACCAGTTCCAGCCGCTGCATGGCCTGCCGGGTGAGCCCCCAGCGCCGGGACAGATAGCGGCTGGTGATCAGCCTCTGCTCGGGGTGGCCGGCCAGCCAGCCCTCGCCGGCCCGCAGCAGCTTGTCCACCTCGTCCGGCGCCACCCAGTAGTGCTTGGCGTCGTCGAGCACCGGCAGCAGGACGTACAGCTGACGGAGCGCGTCCGCGAGCCTCAACTCGCCCGCCAGCACGAGCCGTACGTACCGCGAGTCCCCCCACTCGGGGAACTGCTCGTCCAGCGGTACGGCCACTGCCTCCACCGTCGACCAGCCGAGCGGTCCGAAGAGCGCCCGCACCAGATCGGCACCACCACGGGCCGGCAGGGCGGGGACCTCGATCCGCAGCGGCATCGGCGTCGCCGCCCGCTCGGGCATCGTCTTGCAGGTGCCGCTCAGCGCTGACTTGAAGACGGTGCTCATCGCGACGGAGAGGAGCGAGGACGCCGCGTACGGACGGTCGTTGACGTACTGCGCGAGCGCTGCGTCCGGAGCGCCACCGCGGCCCTTGCCCTTGCCCCGCCGCACCAGCGCCACTGTATCCACCTCCAGCAGCAGCGCTGCCGTGCACTGCTCCGCGGACGCTTCGGGGTAGAAGACATGCGCGGTGCCATGGGAGGTGGAGAACGTCTGCGCCTTCTCGGGATGCTTGTGCAGCAGGAAGCCGAGATCGGTGGCGGGACGCTCCGGGGTGCCGGTGGTACTGATCGTCAGGAACACACGTCCGAGTATGGTCAGGTCCGCTCCCCCTCACCAGGGATTTTCTTCTCACCGGGGCCCTCCCGTCCCTCCCTTGCCGAGCATCGCGGCCAGCTCAGCGATCATGGCCGGACCAACCCGGCAGCAGCCGCCGACCAGGCGCGCGCCGGCCTCCTGCCAGGCCCGGACCCGGCCGGGGTCGAATGTCGCTCCCCCGGCCCACCGCCTCCCCTGCGCATCCCAGCGTTCACCACTGTTGGGATAGACGACGACCGGCTTCCCGGCCGCCTCCTCCGCCGCCCGCACCGCCCCGTCCGCCTCGGCCGGATCGCAGCAGTTCACCCCAGCCGCCACCACCTGTTCCCCTCCGTCGACAAGAGCGAACGCCTCCTCCAGCCGCTGCCCGGCCCTGGTCCGGCCTCCGGCCACGGTGAAGGAGAGCCAGACCGGCAGCCCGCACTCCCCCGCCACCCGCAGCAGCGCCTGCGCCTCATCCACGTCCGGCACCGTCTCCAGCGCCAGCACGTCGGGCTCCGCGGCGGCCAGCGCTTCGATCCGGGGGCGGTGGAAGCGTTCCAGCTCGCGGACCGTGAGCCCGTAGCGGCCCCGGTACTCCGCCCCGTCCGCCGTCACCGCCCCGTACGGACCTACCGAGGCGGCGACCCAGACCTCCTGGTCCGCCTCCTCCGCCGCCCGACGGGCCAGCTCCACACTGCGGGCGAAGAGCCCGGCCGCCTCCGCCCGCCCGATTCCACGCTGCCCGAACCCTTCGAAACTCGCCTGATAGCTGGCGGTGATGAGCACCTGCGCGCCGGCCCGCACATACGCCCTGTGCGCCGCTTCGATCTGTCCCGGCCCGTCGGCGAGCAGCCGGGCGGACCACAGCGCGTCGGACAGATCGCAGCCCTGCGCCTCCAGCTGGTTGGAGAGTCCGCCGTCGAGCAGGACCGGTCCCTCCGCGAGCGCTGCGGCAAGAGCGCGGGAGGGCGGCGTCCGAGCAGGACGCCCGGAGGGGCGGGCGGGCGGCACAGTTGCTCCTCTCTCAGTAGGGCTGGGACCGAACCTGCGGTCTCAGTCGAGCTGGGACTGAACCTGCGACGCGATCAGCTCCAGATGTTCCAGGTCGTGGAGGTCCAGCATCTGGAGATAGATACGCGATGCTCCGATCCCACCGAACCTGCCGATCTTGTCGACCACCTCGGCGGGTGATCCGGCCAGGCCGTTCGCCTTCAGTTCCGCCACGTCCCGTCCGATGACGGCGGCCCGGCGCGCCACCTCCGCGTCGTCCTTGCCGACGCAGACGACCAGGGCGTTGGAGTACACCAGGTCGTCGGGGGCCCTGCCCGCCTCCTCGGCCGCCTCCCTGACCCGGCCGAACTGTCGCTCACTGTCCTCGAGCGAGGCGAACGGGATGTTGAACTCATCGGCATACTGAGCGGCCAGCCGGGGCGTCCGCTTGGCGCCGTGTCCGCCGATCAGCACCGGCACCTTGGCCTGTGCGGGCTTGGGCAGCGCGGGCGAGTCGGTGAGCTGGTAGTACGCGCCGTCGTAGCTGAACGTCTCGCCCACCTCGGTCGCCCACAGACCGGTGACAATCGCCAGCTGCTCCTCCAGCCGGCCGAACTTCTCCTTGGGGAAAGGAATTCCGTACGCCTTGTGCTCCTGCTCGAACCAGCCGGCTCCAAGGCCCAGCTCGACGCGGCCACCGGACATCTGGTCGACCTGCGCCACCTGGATGGCGAGCACGCCGGGAAGCCGGAAGGTCCCCGCGGTCATCAGTGTGCCGAGGCGGATCCGCTTGGTCTCGCGCGCCAGCCCGGCCAGCGTGATCCATGCGTCCGTCGGGCCGGGGAGGCCGTCGCCCTGCCCCATGTGCAGATAGTGGTCGGACCGATAGAAGGCATCGAAGCCGAGGTCCTCGGCCGCCTTCGCGACGGTGAGCAGTGTGTCGTAGCTCGCCCCTTGCTGGGGCTCGGTGAAGATTCGAAGATCCATGCCTCCATCCTGCACCTCCGGGCACCATGCGCTCCCCTCCGGCCGCCCTCCCCGCGCCTCACGCCCCGGCCGTCCCGGATGCCGGATGCCGGATGCGACTGGTGTCTGTTCCCTGATCCCGGATGCGAACCGGTGCCTGGTTCCTGAAGCCGGATACTGGATGTCTGATGCCAGATATGGCTGATGCCTGATGCCTGATGGTCAGCCGCCGTCTGACGCGGGGCCCGCCGGTCCGTGCAGCACGCCATGCGGGCCGTCGCGCTCCCGACCTCGCTCCAGATCCTCCTGGCTCTCCCGGTCACGTTCGTCAAGCAGCCGGAGCATGCCGTGCACCCGGTCCGTGGACTCGTCGGCGGCGTCGATCGCCTCCATGCACTGCCAGTACAGGCCCTGCTCATCCGTCTCGCATGCCACTCCGACCAGGGCTATCCCCACTTCTCCCAGCAGCACGCCGAGGCCGGTCAGGGACGCGCGCGGATCGGCGACCTCGGAGAGCTGAGCGGCCCGAGCCACGCCGGACCGGGCTGCGGGATGGTCCAGCGACCCGTTGCTCCGCCCGCCGATCTCGCTGAGTCCGCTCGCCTCGCCCCGTAACGCTTTGGGGCCGCTCGCCGCCAGCCGGCTCCCTATCGCCTGCGCGAGTGCCTGGGCCTGCCAGGCCTCGGCGATGATGTCCGGCGTGCCCCGGCTCTGCGCCAACGCCTTCCGAATGACCGCTACAAGTCGCTCCGCTTCCATTCCCTGCCCCCGTTCGATCCGAAAGCCCACTCACCTCTTCCATTACCCACAGTGAAGGCACTGGTACCGAAAGGCCAGGGGATTTCGGAAATCTGTGGACACGAATCAGACTGTGAACAAGTCGATCACTCCGAAGAGTGACGGAACGAAGGATCCGTGGGCTCCGGCACCGGGAAACGCCCCTCATTCCGCTCGATCTTGGCCGCAAGCGCCGCCAGCACATCGATGCCCAGCACCTCGCAGAACTGCAGGAGGTAGGCGAGAACGTCCGCGACCTCGTCCGCCACCCGGAACGCGGTTCCGGGATCCTCCATGACCCGGGCCGACTGCTCCGGCGTCAGCCATTGGAAGATCTCCATGAGTTCGGCGGCCTCGACGCTCAGCGCCGACGCAAGGTTCTTCGGGGTGTGGTACTGCCCCCAGTCGCGGGCGGCCGCGAAGGCGGCGAGCCGTTGCTGGAGCGCCTGTACGTCGAGTTCTGTCACGCCCTCAGGTCTACCACCGCCACCTCGGCGGCCTTGCGGTCCGACGAGAAGGCGTAACTCCGAGGCGGCAGTTGCACACCGCCCGCCCCGCGGGGCGCGGGCGCCGCGGCACGGTCCGGACGCCGCGGCCACCCCACCCGAGGACCGGCCGAGGCCCCGGAACACCGGCCACGCACCCGAGTGCCCCGCCTAACCGTGCATAGCGGTATGGCGTCATTCGCCTCCCTCTGCCGGGGGCGTGACTCGCTCGGGGTCCCCATGAGCCAAAAGACCGTTGTCATCTACGACCGGCTGTCCCGCCTGTTCGCCGAGGAAGCACCCGACCACCGCATCGCCGCTTGCAAGGCGTACGCCGCACAGCGCGGGTGGAAGGTTGTGCACGTCGCCACCGACACCAACGTCAGCGGAGCGAGCCGACTGGAGGACCGCCCCGGTATGCGGGAGGTTCTGGCGTGGCTGCCCCGCGTGGACTACGTGCTTGCCGCGAAGCTCGACCGGTACGCGCGCAGCGTCTTGGAGTTCTCGCGCCTGCTGGACGCTGCTAAGGCGTCAAACTCAGTGGTCGTCACCGCCGACGGGATGGTCAACCCGGAGAACGGTTCGTTCCTCGCGAACCTGTTGCCAGCTTCGCCGAGTACGAGCGGGACATGATCAAGGCCCGCATCACAGCGAGCAAGGAGCACTTCCGCTCGCGCGGCAACCACCTTGGCGGACTCGCCCCATACGGCTACGTGTCCACGGGCCCAGTCAATGACAAGCGCTGGGCCATCGACGAGACGTCCGCCGCGATCATCCGGGAGTGCGCCGACAAGATCATTCATCACGGCGCGTCCGTCGCAGGACTCGCACGGGAACTCACCGCGCGGGGCATCCCTTCCCCGGCAGACCACGCCCGACAGCGCGACGGCCGCAAGGTACGCGGCACCAAGTGGCACACGACGACACTGCGGGACGTGCTCTACACCCCCGCCCTTCGCGGGTGGCTCGTACAGGCCAAGCCGGGCTGCAAGCGGGGAGCACTGACCCACCAAGCCGTACTCGACGCGGAAGGGCGTCCGGTCTCCCCCGGGCCCGCCATCCTGGACGCACAGACGTGGACCAGCGTCCGCGCAGCACTCGACAGCAAGGCCAAGGGTCGGGGCGTGGACCGACCGAGCCGGGGTAAGGCTCTGCTCCTCCACATCGCGCGCTGTGCTGAGTGCAGCGGCCCCATGTACAAGCAGCGCCGTGCCGTGAATGGGAAGGACTACAGCACCTACGTGTGCCCGAAGGGCGTCGGCAAGGCAGGCATTCACCGGCCGAACGTCGTTCTCGCGTCAGCCGTGGACGAGCTTGTCACTCGCCGCTACCTGACCGTGTTCGGCGGTTTCTACCTCAAGCGTTGGGCCGAGCCGGACGGCAGCGCTGTGCTCCAGCTCTCCGAGGTTCGGACGCAGATTGACCGCTTGGCGGGAAGCCTTGCGCAGTTGGACCCGAGCGGCCGAGCGGGTCAGCTCGTGATTCAGCAGATCACCGCCCTTGAACAGCGTGAGATTGAGTTGCGAAAGGAAGCCGACCACGCCGAGGGCCGATGGGTGGACGCAGGGGGCCCGGTCTCCGCCGAGTGGGAGCGGCGCGACGACGAGGGGCGGCGGGCACTGCTCGCGGACATGGGTACCCATGCCGAGATTCAACCGGCCACGCCCGGCGCACCGAAGCGGTTCGACGCATCGCGGGTGGCAGTGCGTTTCGACGAACCGGCGTGGGCCCGGGAAACCGACCCGGCTACCGCTGAACTGGTCGCAATAGCGATGGATGAGGCGGAAGCGTAAGACGGCAGCGCACGGGCCCCGTTCCTGACTTACCAGGGAGCGGGGCCCTTTGCTGTCCCCGCCCTGACTGCCGCCGAGAGCGCCGAATAGGACCCTGCCGAGGGAATGTCAGCCCCCACCCGTACCGTGCCGTCAGAGAGCCATGCAGAACAGTTGGAGATCCCCGCATGACGCACCGCCCGGCCGCCGATTGGGAAGCCGCCGAGGAGAAGCGGCAGACCGAAAACGCCAGACGGAGGGCCGCATACGCCCGCCGGAAGGTCGAGGCGGAGCGAACCGCCCGCATCGAGGCAGTGAGCCTTTTCCAACCTCAGGTTGAGGCGTGGTGAAGGACGACGACGGCCTTCACGATGTCGGTGATCCGGTTGGTGCTGCAGCGGAGCTTC
>NZ_JBVHOQ010000053.1:0-43267 GCF_055568375.1 Streptomyces sp. NPDC026062 | reverse complement strand
ACAGTGGCTCCACACCTACAATCACCACCGCGGACACACCGCGCTCAAGGGCCAACCACCCGCCAGCCGTGTCCCCAACCTCACGGGTCAGTACAACTAGGTACCGCTCGCCAGCCCGCCCGCGTCCTGATCACCCGCATCCAGCACACCAGCCGAAACCCCGCACTCAACCGCCGAGCCGAAGCCGCACGCCTCCGCTCGACGCTCGTTTCCACGCACAGCACACACCAGCCCCAAGCGCCAAGGCCCACCAGGGCATTTGCGCCCCTCACCGATCAACACCGCCAGCAGCGCTGACAGCTGGAAGGGAAAGGTCTGGCCCTGCCTCGGCTGCTACTGCTCGTAGGCCCACGCCTGGCCGGTCTGGCGGTACTCCTCCACAGGGATGGGAGCGACGCCCGTCCGCATCTGTGCGGTGTAGAGCAGGCCGTCGAGGTGGTCGATCTCGTGGTGGACCAACCGGGCGAGCCCTCGTTCGTAAGTGGTGGTCACCAGACGGCCCTCCAGCGTGGTGGTCTCCACGGTGATCCACAGCGGCCGAGGGACCATGCCGCGGACGTCGAAGAACGACAGGCAGCCCTCGTACTGCTCGTCTTCCTCGCTGGAACGGTCGGTGATTCGAGGATTCAGCAGGACGATCGCCGGAGCTTCGGGTGCGTGGGGCTGGACAACGGCGGCGGCGCGGCCGATGCCGATCTGGGGTGCCGCGATGCCCATGCCCTTGGCGAAGGGGTGAACTTGCCCGATCCGCTCCATCGAAGCGAACAGCCGCTCGATGGCCTGCTCGGCCGCCTCGCGCTCAGTCGGCAAGTCGAAGACGCGCGCCCGCTCAGCAAGAACGGGGGCCCCGCGCTGCACGACGCCGAGGTCCCGCATCTGGTCACTGGGTCGCATCTGGATCACCTGAACTCCCCGTTATCCGCTTCATGTTCGGGACTGGCCCGGAACCGCCACTCCAAACGGTATCGGGCGTGGAGCGCGGGTGCGGAAGTGCTCCAAGCGAAGACGCGCACTCCTCCCTCCTCGCGCTGGACCGGCGCCGTTCGCAGCGGCGCCGCTTCGGCGGTCATGGAGGTCTCGGTGCCCCACACAGCAGGGTCGAGTTCAGCAGGAAAGGCGAGTTCAACCACCAGATGCTCGGTAGGCAGGCGGACGGCGCGCTGGAACCAACGGCCCCACTTCTCCTCGCCCACCGAGTAGGCGTACTCGATCCACACCGATTCACCCGGGTAGAGAGGGAAGCGACCCCGCTTGTTCTCGAACAGCAGCCACACCTCTTTGAAGGCGTCACGATCGTGCTTGGCCTGCCAGCGCATCGCCTCCCCTCGACAGGTCGCGGTCAGCGAGAGCTCGTCCCAGGTCAGCGGATGCTCGCGATAGTGGGCGTTGGACTGTTCAGGCTCGCCGGGGTAGCGGTCGACGCTGATGCGGATCAGGTAACGGGTGATCGGCTCGCTTCCGGTGTTCCGCAGCAGCCGGCGCATCGTGAGCCTGTAGAGGCGCCCGTCGTAGTCGAGGCGGGCCGCGTCGTGCTCGACGACGATCGCCGAGCCGGTCGCGTATGGCTGCTCGGTCCGGCGGGGGACGGGTACGACCGTCGCCGGTGCCACGGGAGCCTTGGCCGTCTCGTAGTCCAGCCAGCGCTTCCAGATGGCCTTGCCGGCGTTCAGGGCCTCCTCCGCACGGCGGGCGAAGTCCCCCGTCGGCTTGTGCCGGCCCGACTCGACGTGGCTTACGTAAGACGGGTCGAAACCCATCCTTCTGGCCAACTCCCGCTTGGCCAGGCCCCGCACCTCACGCCAGTAGGCGACCTCCGCCGCGAACGCCTCGGCGGTTTGCTCAACCGTCAAGGCATCGTTCCGCGCATCCATCAAAGCCCCCGCCCCGGCCATCGGATGAGATGAATGAACCGTGAGTGATCTCGATTCACCATTCTGTCACGGCCCCGTCCGCCAGTTTGCTTCCTCTACCGGCCCAGGTCGACCCCCGGGCCCCAACGAGGAGGGTCTCAGCGATGCGCGTGCTGTATCTGCTCAACGTCTCCAACGCCAGTCAGCTGTCCGCTGATTCCGGCTACACCTTCGCCGACATGCTCGCCCCGGCCCTGACCGACGCCGGGGCAGAGGTGACCGTGGCCTCGCCCGTCCCGGTCGGCGACGCCCGCGTGCACTTCGCGCTCACCGCCTCGCCGTCCACCAAGTACCGGGCCCGCTTCGATCCCGGCATGGACGCCTTGGTCGCCCTGATCCGCGACCGGCGACCCGAGGTCGTGGTGGCCAATCAGATCGAGGCCGCTCCCGCGATCCGGGCCGCGCTCCTGGAAGCAGGGGTGGACGCACTGATCGCGGGCTACTGCCACTACCTGCCCTTCTCCTTCACCGACACCGGCGTCCTGGAGCTGGACCCCGCGATGAACGACCGGGGCCTGGGCCGCAGCGTGCTGCTGGCCTTCGCCGCTGGCCTCGGGGCCTGCGACCGCGTCCTCGTCCACTCCTCCACCGCAGCCTCCTGGACCGCCGCAGCCGCCGCCTGTACCGGCGTCGAACTCGGCGACAAGCTGTACATCGTCCCCGCCCCCAGGGACGTACGGCTGGTGCGCGACCCGGCCGACATCACCCCGCCCGCAGGCAGGGCCACCGGCATCTACAACCACCGCCTGTACAGGCACTACGGCATCGCCCGCTTCACCCAGCTCGCCCGCCGTCTCGTCGCCGACGCCCCGGTGCGGCTCACCGTGATGGACCTGTTCGGCACCCGCAGCCCTGAGCGCATCCGCCTCGACCCCAGCCCCGAACGGCACCTGGAGGAGTTGGCGACCACGGACGGCGTCACCATCGCCTCCGACCGCGGCGACCGCATCCGTTACCGCGACCTGCTGGCCGGCGCCCACTTCGGCATCGCCCCCTTCCGCCCGGGCTGCCCCTGGTCCATGTCCGTGATCGACTGCCAGGCGATGGGCCTGCCGGTGATCGGCCCACGCACCGGCTGGCTGGCCGAGCACATCGACAACGAGCTGCTGTTCGAAACCGACGAGCAGGCAGTCCGGATCGCCGAGCGGCTCGCCACGGATGCCGAGTTCTACCTGGTGCACGCCAAGCGCGCGCATGCCTCCACCGCCGACCTCACGCCCGCCGTGGTGGCAGCCCGTTACCTGGAGGCGATCAAGTGACCGGATTCGAGGCAGTGCAGCTCTCGTACGACGAGCCACTGGCCGGCTCTCTGCACACCCGCCTCACCCGGGTGCTGGGCGGCACCGTCAAGCGCCTGCACGGAGTGCGCGGGATGCGACGCGCCTACCGACTCACCGCTGAGCTGGTAGACACCGAACAGTTCTTCCTCGCGGATGGTGACTTCGCCATCGACCCCGAGTTCCCCACCGCAGCGGTCCAGCCTCTGGCCGACGGTGTGGCGATGCGGGTCTGGCAGGCGGTCAACCCGGTCAACGGCCTGACCTACGGCTACGGCGGCCTCAAGCTGATCCGTCGCTCGGCGCTCAGGGAGATGGGCCAAGCCGTCGACGTGCTGGCCGCACTGCCCGGCCGCATCGAGTTCTGCCGCCGGACCGCCGGGGTCACGCGGTTCAATCAGAGCCCCTTCCACGCGTGGAAGGCAGGCTTCCGAGAGTGCGCGATGCTGGCGCGCGGCAGCGAGTACGGCATGACTGACGCCTCCGCCCAGGAACGCGTTGCTGCCTGGACGGCCAGCCGCGACGGCGAATTCGCCGTCTATGCGGCGGCCGGCGCCCGTGACGGAATCGGCTTCGCCAAGGCCGCTGCCCGAGATACTGAGCGCTTCGAGGCTCTCAACGACCCGCCCTGGCTGCACCAGCACTTCACCACGCTGTACGGCGAACAGGCGGTCACCGGATGAGCACCGCTCCCGGGCCGCTGGTGCTGATCGAGCCGTACGCCCACCGGGGCGGCGGACATCACCAGCGCACGCTGGCGGCGCTCGCCCCCGAACGGCCGGGCAGCCTCGTCATCGCCCCCGGCGGCCTGAGCGAGGACCTGGCCCCGCTGGTTCGGTCGGGCGTCCGAGTCGCTGCCGGTCCGGCCGGGCCGGCAGCGAGGATCCTTATGGCCGTCGCACGGGCGGCAGCCCGCGTCGCTGCAGCCGGTCAGCGGGTATTCGCCACCCGGAGCTGGCCGCAGACGATCCGCAGGTCCCCGCACCAGGTCACCCTTCTCGCCAGGTGCCTGACCGAGGCCGCCTGTCTTCGTACCGCACGCCGTCTCGCCCCGCGAGCCTCGTCCGTGGTGATCCTCAGCGCGAGCGAGGCCCTGCACGGTGCCACCGCACTGCTCGGCGGGGCCCCGCACCTGCGGTTCGTCCACGAGGCGGTCACCACCGAAGATCGTCCCGTCCGGTGGCTGGGCCGGCTCGCCCGCAAAGGCGAGAAGCAGGTGATCGCGCTGTACCCGACCGCCGCCGTCCGTGAACAGGTCGGACCGCGCTTCCCTCACCTTCCCGGCGTGGTGAGGGCATTCGCGGTTGATGACGGATGCCCGCTGACCGACGCCGAACGCAACGGGGCTCGTAGCGCCTTCACGATCCCCGCCGACGCAACGGCGGTATGTGTGATCGGCGGCTGGTGGCCCTACAAGGACATCCCCACCATCGATGCCGCCCTCGCCCGCCTCACCGCCCCGCTTCACGTCCTGGTGTGCGGCACGCCACTGGACGACGCCGTCCTCACCCGCTGGCACCAACTACCCAACGTCCACCTGCACACCGTGCCCGGCCCGGTCGGTGATCAGGTGCTGCGGCTCGTGTACGCGGCAGCTGACGCGGCTCTCGTCGCCCGGAAGTCCGGCGTTGGCAAGGAATCCGGGCTGGTCATGGACGCCGTCCGCCTCGGCGTACCGCTGATCGTCTCCGCGCACGACCCCGAGCTGACCGCCCGCCTCGCCGGGGAGCCGTGGACCAGGCTCTTTCCCTCCCGTGATGCGGACACCCTCGCCAAGGCGCTGGACCAGCTCGCGGCAGACGTTCCCGCCCGCCCGGGTCCGTCAGCGTGCGGGGCTCTGGACATGAACTCGGCGGCCGACCAGGCCGCCTTCCTCACCGACACCTACACCCGCCTGATCAAGGAATGCCGATGAAAACACCCGTCTCTCCCGCCCTGGTCGCGGTGGTCGGCCCGGTCGAACCGGCCCTGCTGGCCGCCTGGACCGCCCACTACCGCCGGCTCGGCGTCGAGCGGTTCCACCTCGCTTTCCACTTCCCCGACCACATCCACGACGCCTGGCGGCACCAGCTCGTCGCAGCCAGCCACGACCTCGGCATTGTCCCTGCCCGGATCAGCACCGGCCCCTGGCACGAGCACACCAACACCCGGCTCCGCGACTTCCTGCGCGAGCAGGCAGGCCCCGACTGGCACCTGATCGCCGACTCCGACGAGTTCCAGACCTACCCCGCCCCGCTCACCGAGATGATCGCCTGGGCCGAGGCCGCCAAGCACAAGGTGATCGGTGGGCTGATGCTCGACCGCGCCACGAACGACGGCCGCTTGGCGCTGTGGCGCCCGGAAATCGGACTGGACCGGTCCTTCCCGCTCGGCGGGCACCTCACCCACCGGCTGCTCAAGGGCGATCCCCGCAAGATCGTCCTCGCCCACTCCTCGGTGGTTCTTGCGTCCGGCAACCACCGGGCACCGGGCCACAAGCCCGACCCGGACACGCTCGCATGCGTGCACCACTTCAAGTGGCGCTCGGGCGTCCTGGACGACCTGCGCCGAAGGGTCGACCGGTTCACGTCCGGCGAGTGGGCCGAGCACACCCCGGCCGTCCGCAGCGAGGCGTCCCGCCTGTTGCAGCACATCGACCGCCACAATGGCCGAATCGATGTCGCCGACCCGCGTCTGGTCTTCCGGCACGTCACGCTTGATCGGCTGCCGAGCGGCTGGGCCACCGAAGCCGCCAAGATCACAGCCATCTGGCGCCCGCACACGGCTCAGAGCCAGCCCGGCTCCACGATCTCCTCGCCCTCGTCCTGAGGCTCCTCGAAGCGGGCAAAGAAGTCGTCCAGCGCCTCCGGAGTCACGACCAGCGCGTTGGCGTCTTCCCGCTCATTGCGCTCCGCCAGCCTGCGCAGCAGCTCCTCGCGCTCCACCGGGAAGTACAGCAGCCGCCACCGGCCGCCGGCCGCCTCCACCAGCTCCTTCATCGCATCGCGGTCCTTACGCGGCCACAGCCCGTGGTCCCACACCACGTCCCGGCCCTCGGCGACCAACTCGGCGAGCCGCTCGTGCAGCTCGGCGACGACCGGAGCCTCCTTCTCGAAGTAGGTGTTCTCCGGGTAGTCGACGCCGTACCGACCGTGCCGTTCATGGACGACCTCGTCCACCGACAGCCGCACAGCGCCCTCCGGTTCCAACCTCCGCTGGGCATAGGTGGTCTTCCCCGAGCCGGTGAGCCCCACCAGCAGGAACACCACCGGAGTGCGCTCGGCCACCGCCACTCCCTTCAACACCACCAACGTCCCCTGGCCAGTCTGTCACCGTCGGCCGGCCCAGAGCCCCGTTCCACCTGACCACCACCCGAAGGAACCGCCCGTGTCCGCCTCCGCACTCGCCCGCGTGCTGCGGGCCTACGTCCGCTACGCCCCCGGAACTTTGGGCAAGGCCCGGCTCGTCGGTCGCTTCCTCGACGAGCACCTGCGAACCCACCCCGTCCACGCCACCGTAGGGCTGCGGTCCGGCGACAAGATCGGCGTGACCACCAGCGACGTCATCCAGCGCTACCAGTACCTGTTCGGCGAGTGGGAGCCCAACTTGAGCGCCTTCCTTCGTGACCGGCTTCGCCCTGGAGACACCTTCATCGACGTCGGAGCCCACCGAGGCGCTTTCAGCCTCCTCGCCTCCCACGTAGTCGGCCCCCACGGCCACGTCATCGCCGTAGAGCCCTCCCCGCGGTTCCACGACGACCTGACCGCCGCGATCTCTGCCAACCGCCGCACCAACATCCAGTCGATCCGATCGGCAGTCTCCGACACTCACGGCAGGCAGACCCTGTACCTGGAGGACCCCACCAACCTCGGCCACACCACCGCCGTGCGGCCCCGCCACGCCCACATGACCTTCGACGTACAGACCGCGCCCCTGGCCGGCCTCATCAGCAGCGCCCAGTTCGCTACCACTCGGGTCATCAAGATCGACGTCGAAGGCGCCGAAGCAGCAGCCGTCCGCGGACTCCTACCGGCGCTCACGCACTTGCCGGACGACGCGGAACTTGTCATGGAGATCACCCCTCGGCTCTTGGCCAAGCAGGGCGAGAGCGCCGCTGGGATCATCGACATCCTGAGCGAGAACGGCTTCCACGCGTACAACCTCGCCAACGACTATGACCCGGCCACCTATCCCAGGACCATGCGCCACCCGCAGCCGCCCGTTCGATGCACCACGGTCCCCGAGGAGATGACCGACCTGGTGTTCTCGCGCACCGATGCGGACCACCTCGCATGAGGGAGCCGGCACCCCCTGATGCCGGCATGACCCCGAAGAATCCGAAGTACATCGACAAGGAGCGGACCCGGTGAGCAGCAACAGTGTGATGAACAGTCGCAATGCGGTCTGCGTGATCGTCCACGACAAGAACACTGACACGGTCGCATCCCTGCTCTACGGGGCCCGTAGCTGGTCCCCGAAACCGGTCTGGACCCTTCCCGGCGGCAAGGCCGAACCCGGCGAACCCCTCGACGAGGCCGCCGCCCGCGAACTCAAGGAGGAGACGGGCCTTCTCGTCGACCCGGCCAACCTCTCACTCGTCCACGTCGTTCACGTCGAGCAGGGCTGGGACCGGGCTGGGCAGTTCGTGCTCTTCGCCTTCGCCACCGACACGTGGACCGGTGAACTGACCAACGCCGAACCGGACAAGCACCTGGCGGTTCAGTGGCTCGCGTCCGAATGCCTTCCCGAGCCCGCGTTCCCGACCGCCGCGCAAGCCCTCGCTGCGTACAGGGACGGCGGCCCGTCCTTCTCCCGCTACGGATGGCCGGCCACCGTCACGAGGTGAATCTTCTCGCTGTTCTGGGCTGCCCGGCGGCCACACGGCACCCCGGGGCCTGAACAGTGGGGACTCGCCTACGTCGAGCCGAGACCAGGACGCGCTCGACGTAGGCTCACCGGCATGAGCCTGCGCCTGAGCACCGTGATCCTTCCTGTCGACCGCTGGCACGAGGGTGGCCGCGCCAAGTGGCAGCGCGCCGAGGAACTCGGCTTCCACGCCGCGTACACCTACGACCACCTCTCCTGGCGCAGCTTCCGCGACGGCCCGTGGTTCGGCGCGCTGCCCACCCTCACCGCAGCCGCCACGGCTACGGACCGCTTGCGCCTGGGCACCTTGGTTACGTCGCCAAACTTCAGGCACCCAGTGACGCTCGCCAAGGAACTGATCTCGCTCGACGACATCTCCGGCGGACGCGTCACCCTCGGCATCGGCGCTGGCGGCAACGGCTTCGACGCCACCGCACTCGGCCAGGATCCGTGGACGCCCAAGGAGCGGGCGGACCGGTTCGGCGAGTTCGTGCCACTGCTCGACCGCCTGCTCACCGAGGGCGCCGTCTCACAGAAGGGCGATTTCTACACGGCCGAGGAGGCCCGCAACCTCCCCGGCTGCGTACAGCGGCCCCGCCTGCCGTTCGCGGTGGCTGCGACCGGCCCACGCGGCCTGAAGCTCGCAGCGAAGTACGGGCAGGCGTGGGTGACGACCGGTGACCCGAAGCTGTACGAGGAGGGGACCCCGGATCAGTCGGTGGAGGCCCTGCGCGGACAGATCGCGAGGCTCGGCAAGGCGTGCGTCGAGGCCGACCGTGACGTGGCCGACCTCGACAAGATCCTGCTCCACGGCTTCACCCCCGACCGGAACAGGCCGCTGGAGTCCGTAGACGCCTTCGTCGACTTCGCTGGCCGCCACCAAAAGCTCGGCTTCAACGAGCTGGTAATCCACTGGCCGATCCCCGACTCTGACTTCGCTGCAGACGAGGCCGTGTTCAAGCGAATCGCCACGGAGGCTGTCGGGCAGCTCGGGTGACCGGGAAGGACCACTAGTGGCGGGAAACGATCAGAGCAATTAGAGCAAGACAGATAAGGCCGACACGCAGCGCCCGTATGGCACGGTTAGCCCATACGTACTTTCTATTCGCAACGAGCGAATTCGCGTGCACTTGTAGCGCAATGTGGTTTGTGATCTCTTCAGCGTTTCCAGTAAGCGCAGATAGCACCTGAGCATATGTCGGTGCATCGTGCTCGTATTGACGCTTTACATCGCCGTAGAAAAGAAGGTTAGTTGGGCTGCGCTCGGCGTCAGCCTGCGCCGGCGCGCTTTCACCTTCGTCATCAGGATCACTGCGCCCAGCCCACATGGCACGCACCTTTGCGCGTAGTTCACCAGGCAAAGGAGGTTTCAGCTGAGGCGCAAGGGCCGCCATGGCAAACAGACCAGCTATAAAGATCATGAGACAGCCGACGACTGCAACGACGTCAAGGACTACACCTGGGTTACTCCGGCCCTTCAGCAAGTTGTAGGCGACCCCGCCAGCCACACCAGCAGCGGCCAGGGTTGCGACGCTCTTCGTCTCGGCATGCTTCACCCAATCGTTTACAAGATTCAGCGCCTTCCACGCATGCTCCGGCTGAAGATTGTTTTCGCTCGGGATCCCTTCTCCGCCTTCCCTATCGGCCGAGGGGTCATGCTGCGGCATCATGAGAACAGCCCAGTACGTCGCGCACGCAACGATTGGCGTTCCTGCTGCGCCTTCACCCAGATCGCCTCACGCATTTGGGCCGACGCTGCCGCCCGTTTAAGATGCTCGACGTCGTGACGCTTCCTTTCGCCGCGTAGAACGGCCGCACAGTATTCCTCCCCGTGGGTGGAACACCAAGTGGAGGACAATACTCGCCCTTGCGCCTCTGGGTCTCCGTCAGGGAGCCGATCGATGGCGTGGTCTTCCCATAGGGTGTCAGACGGCCCCTCGCCGCATGGACAGGTGTAAGCCAGGTAGTCATTCTTCTCGACCCGGTCCCATACGCTGCCAGTCACAGCCATGCGGTGTCGATCGACGGACTGTGCTGCCTTAGCCGCGTAGTTGACAGCCTTGCCCGCCCAAACTGGCTCCTGCTGGTTGAGGTTGCGGGGCGTACCGACCCGCTTGACGAGAAGGCGACTGGAGGCGACACCGACCTTGTACCCGGTGCTGGGAAGTTGGGGGTCGTTCGGCCACCGGGCCTCAAGACGCTCCACCAAGTCGACGCTGAACGTCTTGACGGTGATCCCGGCGGCCAGCGCACGCTCGTATCGGAGGCCCCCCCAGAACAGCGCAAACGCGCCGTCCCCCTGAATCGCCAGGAAGTTGGCCTCGAACTCGTCGAAGATGCTCACGACTCCGCCGGTGCTGGCCTCGTAGATGCTGGCCGTACTCGCAGCCCACTTCGCAGTGCCCAACTTGGTCGAGCCCTTCAAGTCCGCCACCACAGCGACCGCCTCGGTAACCTTGTGCCACTTCCTCGCCGTGATCGGCAGCGCCGACACATCAAGGTTGTGGCCTCTATCAACCACATCTGGGGTGGACGCGAACTCGTCCTTCGCCTTCTGGTCGAGGGCCTTTAGCAAGTCCTCAAGTCTTACCTCAGTCACGGACACCCCTCCCACTCGCCGGTGCTGTTCACACGGTACGGGAGGGGTATGACAGCACTGGGCGAGCGCAGGACGGCAGCCGACAGTTGCCGGCGGAGGCGGCAGCGGACTTGGCGATGCTCGACATGGCATCCGGCCCTCACACGAGCGAACCACATAGCTGCTCCGAAGCAAGGTCTCCGCAACCTGGCCGGGGATATAACAGACGCACTAGACCCGCACGTTCGCAAGTCGGACCGCCCTCTGGGAACATCGACCCAACCGGACCCAGAACACGGAGGTGCCCGTGTGAGTGCCGATTCACAAGCGGCTGGTGACCCTGTCCGGCCACCTGCGTACAGGCACGACCCGATGCACGACGACTGGCCCACCAGCACTTACCTGGGCCTCCTGCCCAAGCGCGCACGACAGGCTCTCCTGCGGGCTGGCAGAGGGATGGACTTCCAGCCCGGCTCGCCGATCATCAGGCAGGGAGAGCATGCGTCCCACCTATTCCTGATCGAGGAGGGGCTTGTCAAAGTCTCGTCTGCGACTGCGGAAGGACATGTCAGTCTGCTCGCTATCCGCGCCGCAGGCGACGTGGTCGGAGAACTGGCCGCGATCGACGGGGCGCCCCGTTCTGCCACGGTGACCGCCGTTGGGACGGTGCGGGCCCGTGCCATCCACCATGACGAGTTCGTACGGTTGTTCCGCGAGCAGCCGGAGGTTGCTCTTGGCCTGGTGACGGCCGTAGCTGGCAAGTTGAGAGCAGCCAACAGAGCGCGGGAAGACACCAGCGGGTACCCACTCCATGTTCGGCTGGCCAGAACCCTCGTGGAGCTTGCGGAGACCTACGGAGAGCCCACAGAGCATGGCACCACCATTGCCGTCCCGCTGAGCCAGGAAGACCTGGCTGCGCTCAACTCCGCTTCCATGGCGGGATTGACGCGCTCGCTCCGCCACCTCAGGGAGCTCGGCCTCATTGGCACCAGCTACAGGCGCCTGACAGTGCTCGACCTGGACGGCCTGAGTGATCTTGCTGCGCTGCCCCACTCGGACGACCACTGACCACCGGTCCCCCGATGGTGTCGTAGCCGTTCTACGCAGGATTAGCGACAAGCGGATGGACATACGTAGGCGAGAGCTGCGGGCTACCACCCCCGCGACTCTCCCTACGTCCTCACTGCGGCAGGCTCGGCAAGAGCATCCGGCTACAGCCTGACCAGGGTAAACACTGACTCCGTATCAAGACCTGCTCAAATGAGAGAGTCTCGTGATCCCTCCACCCCTCTCACCTCCCTCCGAGAGAACCCTAGAGATCAAAGCCTTGGGCTCGTAGCGTGGTTCTCGCCGACGGTTCGCATGGGCGGGCGTCCCCTACCAGGGCGCTCAGGACTCGCCGGCGATGGGCTCGGCAATCAACCTCTCCCAGGGAGACAGCATTGAACACTGACATTTGGATCGCAGCGGTCAGCGCGGCCGTCGCGCTGACCGCTCTTGGGCTTGCGGCCTTCGCCATCGCCAGGATGAGCAGGGCCGCTCCTGTCAAGGTGGCGGTGGTGATCGCTGCTCTGACCGGATTCATCACCGCAGTTCCGTTGCTCATCACGGCGTTCGACTCGTTCCGAGTCTAGAAGTGTCCGGTCAGGGGAGCCCTTCACTCAGAAGCGGCGACGATTGGAGCCGTCGAG
The DNA here is from genome assembly GCF_055568375.1 of Streptomyces sp. NPDC026062. Taxonomy (NCBI): domain Bacteria; kingdom Bacillati; phylum Actinomycetota; class Actinomycetes; order Kitasatosporales; family Streptomycetaceae; genus Streptomyces; species Streptomyces sp. NPDC026062. The sequence goes on along the minus strand of NZ_JBVHOQ010000053.1, from coordinate 30,966 downwards.
AGCGGACGGCCCCATTCCGGAATGCCGGCAACGATCTGAAGAGGGCTTCCCTGATGCCGGAACGGTTGTGCACCAAGCAGTTCCGCCTCCTGCGAGAGTTGGGCCTGCCATCCGACGATCTGCTGATCGCTGGCAGCGCGCCCTTGTACGTCAGAGGGCTGCGGGACCAGATGAGCGACCTTGATGTCGTTGCGCGGGGGGAGGCACTTCGACGGGCGCTTCTGCTCGGCGAAGCCCAACCGGCCCCATTCGACGGTGCCCTCTCCATCCGTTTGATGGGAGGACAACTGGAGATCACCAATGCCTGGTTCGTAAGCATCTTCGGTGGCGTGGAGGAACTGTTCGCCCGGATGGAAAGAATCGGAGATCTTCAGTTCCTGACCCTCTCCGACACGGAAACGTGGAAGCGACGGCTCAGTCGACCGAAGGACCGGATTGACCTCCTGAGGATTGCCGATTCGGCCAGGGAAGATAGGGCAGCTCGGGGTGGGATTGCAGGCGGTATGCAACCCGCACCCCATACGTCAGGTTGGGAGTCTCGACGCCAGACACGGATTGCCCCCACACCCGCCGCTCGCCAAAAGCCTCAGCCGTGATTAGCGTACGAGGCTTGACCATTCGCTGGTCGGTGCCTGATGGGTAAACGAGGCTTGACTGACGTGACGAGGGTGCCCAGGCGGATACGTTCCGTCACGCTTGCGGCAGCCGTCAGGGTCGGGACCGCACCGAACCAAGGCCCGTCGCGGAACGGTACGCGCCAGGACAGGTGGTCGTACGTGTACGCCGTGTGGAAGCCGAGTTCCTCGGCGCGTACCCAGGCGTCCCGGGAGCCCTCGTGCCAACGGCGGTAGGGCAGGATCACGGTGCTCAGGCGCAGACTCATGCCTCCGAGCCTACGGTGACGTTCAGCGGGTTCGGACGGTGCCGGTGTTCAGAGGCGGTTTCACCCTCATGGCCGGAGGCGGGCACGAACCTGGCTGGACGCCTCGTCACGGTCATGGCCCGTGACGAGGCGCGGTCACATCTCCAAGCGGCACGACCGCCCGCACATCAGCATCGGCGGTTCGTGGCCTGAGGACGACTTCGCGCTCCAGCTCAGTGGCGAAGGCGACGCGTTACTACTCCGCTGTGACCACGGAAGCGGCGAGGGACGCCCGGCTTCCGCCGGCCTCGACCTGGTCGAGGTACTGCGTGCACTCGCCGTCCACATAGAGCCCGACGGGCGAGGTGCTGTTGTTGACTATCGAGCGTGCCGCGATCGTGGAGCGGCACCCTGGCGTCGCGACGAAGTCCAGGATCTGCGCGGTTCCCTGGTAGTTGGCTTGCGGATAGAAGCAGACGGCGCCCTTCGGGCAGGTGTCCGCCGCCGGGGCCGCGCCTGCCTGCGCGGCCGTGAGGGGGAACAACACGGCGATCAGCGGAATGACAAAGCCGACGGGAACTACCACGCGTCTACGAACTCCGGACATGTATGGCTCCTTGGGGCATGGTGGGTGGAAGGGCGGCAGGCGGTGGGCGCTGCCGGCCGGGTCACGGGCTCGCTTCGGGCCCTGCCCAGTGACCGATGCCGATGCTCGTGTCGAACTGCCGCATGCGGCGCGGTACGAGATCGGGTGTGGGGGCGGCCAGTCCGTCGACGACCCGGCCGTCGACGACCCGGCCGTCGGAGAGGAAGACCACGCGGTCGCAGTGGCCGGCCGCGAGCGGATCGTGGGTGACCACGACGATGGTCCTGCCCGGTTCGTGCATGCACCGGCGCAGGAGGCCGAGGATGAACGCGGCCGCGCGCGAGTCCGGACTTCCGGTGGGCTCGTCGGCGAAGAGGATCTCCGGGCCACCTGCCAGGGCGCGCGCGCAGGCGACCCGCTGTTGCCCTCCGGACCTCCGGACAGCTGAGCAGGGCGGTGTCCGAGCCGGTTTCCGAGGCCGAGCGTGTCGATGGCCCGACGCAGCCACCGCTGGTCCGGCCGACGTCCGGCGACGGTCAGCGGCAGAACGATGTTCCCCAGCACGGTCAGCGCCCGGATCAGATGGAACGCCTGGAAAGACGAAGCCGATCCGGTCCCTGCGCAACCGAGTCAGGGCGCGGTGGCCCAAGCGGGACAGTTCCACGTTACCGAGCCACGCCTCCCCCGAAGTACCGGAGTCGAATCCGGCCAGGCAGTGCATGAGCGTGGACTCGCCCGAGCCCGACGGCCCCATGATTGCAGCGAATTCGCCGCGGCGGAAGGAGACGTTGACCCGGTCGAGGGCGGCGACCCGATCATTCGGGCACCCGTACACCTTCGGCAGGGACACCGCGGTGGCCACCGCTTCGGGATCGACGAGTGGCGTGTGGTGGCCCTTATGGGGCGATTGCTTCGACGTCAGTCATGTCCGGCCTCCACGGCGCTCCATGCTGGTTCGGCTGCGTCCCCGGCGGGGGCGCGGTGTATGGCGAAGGCTCGTGTCACGGCCAGGGCGAAGATCGTTGCGGCGGCGGGCGCCTCGTGGCGAGGACGAAGGCGTGAGCCGCGAACCCGGCACGAGCGGGACCGAAGGGTACGACGGCCTGGGCGAGGAACCCGATCCCGCTGTGTGCCCGGCCCTGAAGTAAGGGCGGGGCCGGCTTCGCCGGGGCGACGGTGGCGTCAGCCGGCCAGCCGTAGGAATTGCGGGGGTACGGCGGCAGCGAGCCAGACCCCGTTGGCGCTCACGTAGAAGACGTGTCCTGCCCGGTGCATGGAGCCCGCGTCCACGGACAGGACGACGGGTCGGCCCCGCCGGGCCCCGACGCGGGTCGCCGTCTCGCGGTCGGGTGAGAGGTGGACATGCGTACGGTCCATCGGGCGCAGTCCTTCGTCCCGGATCGCGTCCAGGGACCTGGCGACCGTGCCGTGATAGAGGTACGCGGGCGGGTCGGCGGGGGGCAGGGCCAGATCCACGTCGACGGTGTGCCCCTGGCTTGCGCGGATGCGGTCGCCCTCGATGGCGAAGCGCTGCTTGTCGTTGGACGCGACGACATGGTCGAGCTCGGCGCGGGTGAGCGGAAAGCGGTGGTGGTCGAGAGCCCGCAGCAGCTCGTCGATCGTCACCCAGCCGTTGGCGTCCAGCGTGAGACCGATCCGACCGGGCTGATGCCGGAGGTGTTTCGAGAGATATTTGGACACCTTTACGGTGCGTCTTTCGTCCATCACGACAGCGTGCCCGCGACCTCCTCTCCGGCGCATCCGGATATGGCTGCCGATTTCCAGCGGCAAATTCTGTGCCCACAGGTTTGATCCACAGCCAACTCGCGTTATCCACAGGTTATTTGAGGATTCTGTGGACAAGTGACCTGCATTTTAAGGCCTTTGATCAAGTATGGGTGCTTTGAGGCGAGATGGGGCAAGTGCTTCCAATGTTCGGCCATGTACCTCTCGTTCGGTCGCCGCTGTGATGAACAATGCGATGTTCTCTCGTCCAACCAGACGCTCCACAGCCCCGATTGTCGTCGCTGGAAGCGCGACGGATGTCGGTGGCGGTAGTGCTGAATGTCCGGTGAAGGGACCATCTGCGGCAAGGTGATGTTCCAGATGCCGTGTGGCGAACGTCCGCATGGCCCGGGCCAGTTCGGCGTCCACTGTCTGCTGGGCCAGTGGGCGCAGTCGGCGGACCATCGAAGCCGCTTCGGCCGCGTCGGCATCCGTCGGCGGGCGGTGGCCGAGATACCGGGCGAAGACGTGCTCCGTCGTGAACTCCAGGAAACGGGAAGCTATCTGCTCCACCTGGCCCCGAAGCTCCCGCAGATGACCGGAGATTGCGCTCAGAGGTACGCCAGCTGCGTGCAACTCCACGGCAACCGCGAGCTCTTGCGGGCTGGGGACAAGGAACTCGTCGTCGCAGCCCGGGATTGGTTCGAGCACCCCCAGTTCCACCGCTTCCGAGACCGCCCCGTCGTCCGGCGGTCCGCCGAACTTCGCTTCCAGTTCCGCACGGGTGACGCGGTCGGCCCGCTCGTCCGTCCACGGCCCGTGCACCTCGGCAACGAGCCCGAGCACGCCGCCGAGTCCGCGTCCTGTGTCCCAGGCCTCCAGCAACTCCTTGATGCTGGCCAGGGTGTAGCCGCGGTCCAACAGGTCGGCGATCTGTCGGAGCCGGGCGAGATGGGTGTCCCGGTAGACATTGGCCCGGCCCCGCCGCTCCGGTGTCGGCAGCAGTCCGCGGTCCTGATAGGCGCGGATGGTGCGGACCGTGGCGCCACTGGCGTGGGCGAGGTCCTCGATCCGGTATTCGGCAGCTGTGCGGCCGGCCGCCTGCGGCCCGGTCGTGCTCACAGCGGCGGCTTGAGCCGGGCGATCCCGCGCAGCACTCCCGGACTGAGCCGGGACACGAACCGGGCGGCATGGGACTCCGGCGTCACCGGGACGACGGCCTGATTGCGCGCGACCGCTCTGAGGACCGCTTCGGCGACCTTCTCCGGTGGATAGTTGCGCTTCCCGTACAACTTGCTCGTCCGTGTGCGCAGCCGCTTCTCCTCCGCCGCGTCCGTCCCGGCGAAGCGCGTGGTCGCGGTGATGTTCGTGTTGACGATGCCGGGACAGATCGCGCTGACACCGATCGACTTCTCGGCCAACTCGGCGCGCAGGCATTCGCTGAGCATGAGCACGGCGGCCTTCGACGTGCTGTACGCGGGCAGCGCCCGGGAGGGCTGATACGCGGCGGCGGAAGCGGTGTTGACGATATGGCCGCCCTGTCCCCGATCGGCCATCTGCTTGCCGAAGAGCCGACAGCCGTGGATGACACCCCACAGATTCACGTCGAGGACGCTCTTCCACTCCGCGGAGGTCGTGTCCAGGAACGAACCGGAGAGCCCGATGCCGGCGTTGTTGACCAGGATGTCGACGATGCCGTACTCCTCCGCGACCTTGTCGGCCAGCTTCTCCATGGCTTGCTCGTCACTGACATCGACGGTCTCGGCCCAGGCGGCCGGAGCGCCGATCAGTTGGGCCAGCTCCGCCGTCCGGCTCGCTCCCTCCGCATCTCGGTCCACGGCCACCACACGGGCGCCGGCCTCGGCGAACGCGAAGGCCGTAGCCCGCCCGATCCCGCCTGCCGCGCCCGTCACCAGGACGAGCTGCCCGCCGAACCGCTCCGCGTACGCCCCCTTGGGCGCGACGTCCCGCACCGGCACACCGCCTTGAGCGGTCGTCTCGTTGGCGGTGGCGAAATCACCGATCCAGGAAGCCAGCTGGTCCGGCCTGGTGCGTGGTACCCAGTGCTTGGCCGGCAGCGACCTGCGCGTCAGCTTCGGCACCCAGGTGTCGAGGTCGGCATAGAGCTGTTCCGAAAGGAATATGTCCCCGGTCGGGGTGATCAGCTGGACCGGTACATGCGCGAACGCGTCGGCTCGCGGTCTGCGGAGCCGGGATCGGACGTTGTCGCGGTAGAGCCAGGCCCCGTGTGCCGCGTCATCGGGCAGGGAGGGGGTCGGATAGTCGCCCTGCGGAACCTTCTCCAGCCGCTCCAGGATGCGCGGCCACCGCTTGCCGAGCGGGCCGCGCCAGGCGAGTTCCGGAAGGACGGGCGTATGCAGCATGTACACGTACCAGGACTTGGCGCCCTGGCCCAGCAACTGGCCGATCCGGCGCGGGGTGGGCCGGGACATCCGCTGCTTGATCCAGTGCCCGAAGTGGTCCAGTGACGGGCCGGACATCGAGGTGAAGGAGGCGATCCGGCCCTCGGTACGGCCGACCGTGGCGAACTCCCACGCCTGCACCGAACCCCAGTCGTGCCCGACCAGGTGGACCGGCCGGTCCGGGCTCACCGCGTCGACGACCGCCAGGAAGTCATCGGTCAGTTTCTCCAGCGTGAAGCCGCCGCGAAGCGGCACCGGCGCCGTGGATCTGCCGTGACCGCGCACGTCGTACAGCACGACATGCCACTGCTCGGCGAGCTGCCGGGCAACCTGGGCCCAGACCTCCTTGCTGTCCGGATAGCCGTGTACCAGCACGATCGTCGGGTGTGCCGCGTCGCCCAGCTCCACCACGCACAGTTCGATGCCGCCCGTGGACACCCGGCGCTCGCGCGCCTCCGGCAGACTCACGCCGCCATCCTTTCCTCGGCCCAGCGCCGCACATGCGGCAGATCGTCGTCCAGCCAGAAGGCACTCTGTTCGGGATCCCGTGAGTCGGTGACGACCAGGATCTCCTCGAACTTCGCTCCGGTGCCCCGGAATCCGAGATGGGGCTCGACCGCCCACAGGCCCGGCTGCGGAGGATGGTCCGAGAAGCGGTACGGACTCCAGAGCGGCGACCAGCCCTCGCGGTGACCGTGCACCGCATCGCTCAAGAGCCCCTTGAGCGACTGCGTTCCGAAGCCGAACACCTGGGGCGACCAACGCCGTTCGGTAACCCGGTCGACCTTGTGGGCGATGACTCCGAAGGGGTACGCGCGATGCCGGTTGGCATAACCCTGCTGGATCATCAGGCGCTCGACGTCCTCGTAGATCTCGCGCAGCGGACGCCGTTCGCGTACTTCGCGCAGGATCAGCTCGCGGTGCCCTTGGAGATCGTCGAGCAGCCGGTCGTGCAGGGGGTTCAGCCCGAGGCAGCCTGCGTATCCGATATCAGCGGTGAATCCCTTGTACACCGGGGCCATATCGAGGATGAACGGCATCCCGGGCTCCAGGCGGCGGTTGGTCGGGAAGAACTGCAATGGCACCTTGAAGCCGGTGAACGCCGTGCGGTCCCCGAACCAGGCGAACGGGAGGTGGAACCAGTCGCGCACCCCGCGCTCGCTCAGCCAACTCCGCTGCATCCGCGCAGCTTCGCGCTCCGTCACCCCCGGCTTCAGACGGGCGGCGACCGCTTCCGCGCAGGCGTACGCGAGACGTTGCACTTCCCTGAACCCCTGAAGATCCGGGCTCCGTTCGTCCTTGACGCGCGAGACCATGCCACCGTCCGTTTCCTGCCGTGTGCGGTACGTGCCCGTAACGTGACACTGATGAATGTGACAATGTTCGGCGGCTGCGTCAAGGGGCGTGCGTAGCCTGTGGACAACCGCAGGGTCCGCGGGGTCGAACGCCTTCGTGCCGCCGGGTCGAACGCCAAGGCTCCGCCCGCCCGGACGCCCTGTTCCCGCCCGTGGGAGGCCAAGGCTCCGCCCGGTTGGACGCCGTGCTCCCGGCCGGGTCCGGGGTGTCGGCACCGCGCGTCGGAAGTACCGGTTCCGCCCGTCGGAAGTGCCGGCCCCGCGCGTCGGAAGTACCGGCTCCGCCCGTAGGGCACACCGGCTCGCCCCGTCCGGCGCGCCCGGACCACCCCGCGGTCCTTCTTCATGGGGTCCCCCTACGGGTCCGTACATCTGGAGTCTGACGGGAATCCAGCCGCCAGGTCTGACGACCGGTGTGGCCCGCGCCACTACCGTCGATGACGTGACTGTGATTGCGACCGAAAGCCTGAGCATGCGGTTCCCCCGGGTGACCGCGCTTGACCGGCTCTCGTTGGACATCGGCCCCGGTGTGACCGGGCTGGTGGGTGCCAACGGAGCCGGCAAGTCCACGTTGATCAAGATCCTGCTGGGTCTGTCCCCCGCGACCGAGGGCCGGGCCGCAGTGCTCGGGCTCGATGTCGCGACCGACGGCGCCGCGATCCGGGAACGGGTCGGCTACATGCCGGAGCACGACTGTCTGCCGCCCGACGTGTCGGCCACCGAGTTCGTCGTCCACATGGCGCGGATGTCCGGTCTCCCGCCGACGGCGGCCCGGGAGCGCACCGCGGACACGCTGCGGCACGTCGGCCTGTACGAGGAGCGCTACCGGCCCATCGGCGGCTACTCGACCGGCATGAAGCAGCGGGTGAAGCTGGCCCAGGCGCTGGTCCACGACCCGCAGCTGGTCCTCCTCGACGAACCGACCAACGGACTTGACCCGGTCGGCCGGGACGAGATGCTGGGCCTGATCCGGCGTATCCACACCGACTTCGGCATCTCCGTCCTCGTCACCTCGCACCTTCTGGGTGAGCTGGAACGGACCTGCGACCACGTCGTCGTCATCGACGGCGGAACGCTCCTGCGGTCGAGCTCCACCAGCGACTTCACCCAGACCACCACCACGCTCGCGGTCGAGGTCACCGACAGCGACACCCACCCCGACGGGACCGACGCCCTGCGCCAGGTCCTCACCGGTGCCGGGATCAAGCTGATGGGCCTGGACGGACTGGACGCGGAGGGGCTGCCCGGGGCGGGCCACATCCTGCTGATCGAAGCGACAGGCGAGGAGACGTACGACCTCGTCCGCGACAGTGTCGCCGGGCTCGGGCTCGGCCTCGTCCGGATGGAACAGCGCCGTCACCACATCGCCGAGGTCTTCCGTACCGAAGAGGCGCCGGCAGCACGACCCGAGGCGCGGACCGCGTCCGTGGCCACCGGGGCCGTACAGCAGAAGGGGAGCGGTCGTGATGAGCACTGAGACCGGCGCCGTGACCGGGAGCGAGACCTCCCGGATCCACAACATCGGCTACCGCGCGTATGACGGCCCACGCCTCGGCCGCGCCTACGCGCGCCGCTCGCTCTACTCGCAGTCCCTGCGCGGTTCCTTCGGACTCGGCCGCTCGGCCAAGTCCAAGGTGCTCCCCATGCTGCTGTTCGGCGTGATGTGCCTGGTCGCCGCGATCATCGTGGCGGTCGCCGTCGCGACACCGGACTCGACGAAGCTGCCCGTCAAGTACACCTCGTTCGCGATCTACCTGCAGGCCGTCATCGGCCTCTTCCTCGCCGCGCAGGCACCGCAGTCGGTCTCCAGAGATCTCCGGTTCAAGAGCGTTCCGCTGTACTTCTCGCGGCCGATCGAGAGGTCCGACTACGTCCTCGCGAAGTTCGCGGCCATGGTCTCGGCCCTCTTCGTCCTCACCGGTGTGCCGCTCGTGATCCTTTACGCGGGCGCGCTGCTGGGCAAGTTCGACTTCGCCGACCAGACCAAGTGGTTCGCGCAGGGAATGGTGTCGGTGGCGCTGCTGTCCGTCCTCTTCGCCGGTCTCGGCCTTGTGATGGCCGCCCTCACACCGCGGCGCGGCTTCGGTGTCGCGGCGGTGATCGCCGTGCTGACCATCACCTACGGCGCGGTCAGCACCATCCAGGGCATCGCCTGGTCCACCGGATCCACCGGGGCCGTGCCGTGGCTCGGACTCTTCTCCCCGATCACCCTCATCGACGGAGTGCAGACCGCGTTCCTCGGGGCGACCTCCGCCTTCCCCGGAGGGGAAGGACCGGGGGCCGGTGCCGGTGTGGTCTATCTGATCGTTGTTCTCGCGCTCGTCGCCGGCTCGTACGCCGTACTGATGCGCCGCTACCGGAGGGTCGGGCTGTGACCACCATCGAGATCGACCACACGTCCCGCTGGTTCGGCAATGTGGTCGCCGTCAACGACGTGAGCATGACTGTGGGCCCGGGAGTCACCGGTCTGCTCGGGCCGAACGGCGCCGGCAAGTCCACGCTGATCAACATGATGGCCGGATTTCTCGCCCCGTCGACGGGCACGGTCATGCTTGACGGCAAGGCGATCTGGCGCAATGAAGCCGTTTACCGCCAGATCGGCATTGTGCCCGAGCGGGAGGGAATGTATGACTTCCTGACCGGTCGCGAGTTCGTCGTGGCCAACGCCGAACTGCACGGTCTCGGCGACACCGAGGCGGCGGCCGCGCTGGCCACGGTCCAGATGGAGTATGCGCAGGACCGCAGGATCTCCACGTACAGCAAGGGCATGCGCCAGCGCGTGAAGATGGCTTCCGCGCTGGTCCACGACCCGTCCGTGCTGCTGCTCGACGAGCCGTTCAACGGGATGGACCCGCGCCAGCGCATGCAGCTGATGGAGCTGCTGCGACGGATGGGTGCCGAGGGCCGCACGGTTCTCTTCTCCTCCCACATCCTCGAAGAGGTCGAACAACTCGCCTCGCACATCGAGGTGATCGTGGCCGGAAGGCACGCGGCATCCGGGGACTTCCGGAAGATCCGCCGCCTGATGACGGACCGCCCGCACCGCTATCTCGTACGGTCCAGCGACGACCGCGCCCTTGCCGCCGCGCTCATCGCCGACCCGTCGACGGCCGGGATCGAGGTCGACCTCGGTGAGAACGCCCTGCGTATCCAGGCAGTCGATTTCGGACGCTTCACCACGCTGCTGCCGAAGGTGGCGCGTGATCAGGGCATTCGTCTTCTGACCGTTTCGCCGTCCGACGAGTCCCTCGAATCGGTCTTTTCCTATCTCGTAGCGGCCTGAGTAGTGGCCTGAAAGGAGCTGTGACGTCATGTACGACCCCACAGTCGCCCGGCTCACCTACCGGGCCCTGCTCGGCCGACGCCGGGCCGCCATCCTGTTCGTCCTGCCCGCCCTTCTGATCGTCATCGCGGTGGTGGTACGGATGTTCGCGGGGGCCGACGACCAGGTGGCCTCGGACGTGCTGGGCGGATTCGCCATCGCCACCATGGTGCCGCTGATCGGTGTGATCGCCGGGACCGGAGCCATCGGACCCGAGATCGACGACGGATCCATCGTCTATCTGCTGTCCAAGCCGGTGCCACGGCCGACGATCATCTTCACCAAGCTGATCGTGGCGATCGCGGTGACGATGGTCTTCTCGGCCGTGCCGACGCTGATCGCCGGCCTGATCCTCAACGGCAACGGCCAGCAGATCGCGGTGGCGTACACGATCGCGGCGCTGGTCGCGTCGATCGCCTACAGCGCGTTGTTCCTGCTGCTGGGTACGGTCAGCCGGCACGCGGTGGTCCTCGGACTCGTCTACGCGCTGGTGTGGGAGGCCCTGTTCGGCAGCCTGGTGCCCGGGGCGCGCACCCTCAGTGTGCAGCAGTGGTCCCTGGCGCTGGCGGAGAAGACCGGAGGCGGCGGCACGATCACCTCCGACGTCGGCCTGACGGCCGCGACGGTGCTGCTGGCGGCGGTCACCGTGGTGGCGACCTGGTACGCGGGCCAGAAGCTGCGGACGCTGAAGCTCGCCGGCGAGGAGTGAGCACGACCGTTCACGACATGCGGCGACCCCTGTCCCGAGGACAGGGGTCGCCGCATGTCGGACATGTGCATGCGTGACTGTCCGTTTATCGGTTCGTTGTTCAGAGTGCGTGGAGGCAACTGGAATCCGTGGCGTCGTAGCTTTCGTGAAATTCGGGAGAGCCGAAGCGGTGAGGCAACTCCCACCGGTCGGTCATTGAGTGAGTGTCAACCGTGAGCGTCCTCCGCCCCTGAAGCCCGGGGAGAGGGCTGCTGTCCGCTGTCTCTCACGACCGGAAGGCCGCCCATCCCATGCCCACGGAAGTCGCCCTGCTTGAATCCCGCGCGTTGCGCATCGAACAGATGGGGCGCGTCGACGCCCTGGACAAAGTGAAGAGCCTTGTCATGCTCCCCGACGGAGTTCACGTTCGCACCGAGGACGTGGCACGTTACTTCGAAGTATCCACAGGCGCGGTCCGAAGGCTGACCGACCGCCATCAGGAGGAGCTCACACAGAACGGGATGCGCGTGCTCCGAGGCTCTGAACTGCGAGCCTTCCATAGCGACATGCTGTCGCTATGGGGTGGCGAGGGAGCGGAAAGTTATCCACAGGCGGCGACTCGGCTCCGCCTCCACACCCGCAGGACCGTCCTCAACGTCGCCATGCTTCTTCGCGACAGCGACATCGCGCGATGCGTTCGTACGTATCTCCTCGACGTCGAGCAGGACCTGCGCGCGGCGTACGCCTCGCTCGAACACCGAGTCACCCGGGTCGAAAGCTGCCTCGCCGGTGTCGGCACCGCCCTCCAGGAGCTCGGGCCGGTCCTCAACCGGATGTCGCACCGGCTGGACAGCCTCGACCGAAGGCTGGACGTCATGCAGCAGGTGCTCGGTGCCACGAGCGTGCGGCTGGGCGGGGTGCCGGAGGACATCGGCCGGATCGACGGACGCATGGACGATCTCGCGCGCAGCCTCAAGGACCTGAGCCGCCGCAACAGGAGCCACTGAGAGAGCCCGTGGGCCGGTGCCGCCCGTAAATGAATGGCGCCGGCCCACGGAGAAACGGCACAGTGGTCAGTACGGCACAGCGGTCAGTACGCCACTGCGGCCAGTACGGCACACGCCGCGAACGGCGCAACGAACGGCGCAACGAACGGCGCAACGAACGGCGCAACGAACGGCGCAACGAACGGCGCCACGAACCGCACCACGAACCGGGAGAGGAGCGCGGCGATGACCGAGAGTCCGAGTCCGTCGAGCTCCCAGCAGGGCGTGCTCAAGCCGGCACCGGAGTAGTCAGCGACTGCTCTGCCGCGCCGCTCCGAGCAGTACGCCCAGGGCGGCCGTCTCGCGCCACCGCGCGCGGTCGCCCTTCCCGGAGGATTGGCCGAGTGGGAAGGCAGCGGCTTGCTAAGCCGTCGTCGGGGCACGAAACCCCGCGCGCGTTCGATCCGCGCATCCTCCGCTGTGCACGGCCCGGAAACCCCGGCGCCGTACGCGATGACGTCTCGTTGCGCCTTGGGGCACGCGCCTCGCAGCGGACGCTCCTTTAAAGCAGCTGCTCCAGAACCACCGCGATGCCGTCGTCCTCGTTCGACGAGGTGACCTCCTGGGCGACGGCCTTCAGGTCCTCGTGCGCGTTGGCCATGGCCACTCCGTGCCGGGCCCAGGCGAACATCGGGATGTCGTTCGGCATGTCACCGAAGGCGATCGTGTCCGCCGCTTTGACGCCCAGGCGGCGTGCGGCCAGTGAAAGGCCGGTGGCCTTGCTGAGCCCCAGCGGCAGGATCTCGACCACGCCGGGACCCGCCATGACCACGTCCACCAGGTTGCCGACAGCTGCCCGTGCGGCCTTCGCCAGCGCGTCGTCGTCCAGCTCGGGATGCTGTATGTAGACCTTGTTCAGTGGGGCGGACCACATCTCGGCCGGGTCCTCCACGAGGACGGCCGGAAGTGGCCCCTCCTGTACGCGGTAGCCGGGGCCGACCAGTACCGCGCCGTCGAGACCGTCCCGGCTCGCGGCCAGCGCCAGCGGACCGACCTCGGCCTCGACCTTGGAGAGCGCGAGGCCGGCCAGCTGCCGGTCCAGCGTCAGAGAGGTCAGGAGCTTGCGCTCGCCCGCGTGGTAGACCTGCGCACCCTGGCCGCAGACCGCGAGGCCCTCGTAGCCCAGGTCGTCCAGGATGTGCCGGGTCCACGGGACTGCGCGGCCGGTGACGATGATGTGTGCCGCACCGGCCGCGGTGACCGCGGCCAGTGCGTCGCGCGTGCGCCCCGAGACCGTGTCGTCGTCACGCAGCAGCGTGCCGTCGAGGTCGGTGGCGACGAGCTTGTAAGGGAAGGTCACTTGGCGACCGGCTCCAGCAGCTCACGCCCGCCCAGGTACGGACGGAGCACCTCGGGCACCCTCACCGAGCCGTCGGCCAGCTGGTGGTTCTCCAGGATCGCCACGATGGTCCTCGGTACGGCGCAGAGCGTGCCGTTCAGCGTGGCCAGCGGCTTCAGGACCTTCTTGCCGTCGCGGTTGTCCCGCATCCGGACGGACAGCCGGCGCGCCTGGAACCCGTCGCAGTTGGAAGCGGAGGTCAGCTCGCGGTACTTGCCCTGGGTCGGGATCCACGCCTCGCAGTCGAACTTCCTGGAGGCCGAGGCGCCCAGGTCGCCCGTGGCGACGTCGATCACCTGGAAGGGGAGCCCGAGCGCGGAGAGCCACTGCTTCTCCCAGTCCAGGAGGCGCTGGTGCTCGGCCTCGGCGTCCGCCGGGTCGACGTACGAGAACATCTCGACCTTGTCGAACTGGTGCACCCGGAAGATGCCGCGGGTGTCCTTGCCGTACGTCCCCGCCTCGCGGCGGAAGCACGGGGAGAAGCCCGCGTACCGCAGGGGCAGCTTCTCCGCGTCGATGATCTCGTCCATGTGGTACGCGGCGAGCGGTACCTCGGAGGTGCCGACCAGGTAGTAGTCGTCCCTCTCCAGGTGGTACACGTTCTCTGCGGCCTGGCCGAGGAATCCGGTGCCCTCCATGGCGCGCGGACGGACCAGCGCGGGGGTGAGCATCGGGATGAAGCCGGCCTCGGTGGCCTGGGCGATCGCCGCGTTGACGAGGGCGAGCTCCAGCAGCGCGCCGACACCCGTCAGGTAGTAGAAGCGCGAACCGGACACCTTGGCGCCGCGCTCCATGTCGATCGCGCCGAGCGCCTCGCCGAGTTCCAGGTGGTCCTTGGGCTCGAAGCCCTCGGCGCCGAAGTCGCGGATGGTGCCGTGCGTCTCCAGGACGACGAAGTCCTCTTCGCCGCCGACCGGCACGTCCGTGTGGACGATGTTGCCGAGCCGCAGCAGTAGACGCTTGGTCTCCTCGTCGGCCTCGTCCTGCGCCGCGTCGGCCGCCCTGACGTCTGCCTTGAGCTGCTCGGCCTTCCTCAGGAGCTCGGCGCGCTCCTCCGGGGAGGCCTTGGGGATGAGCTTGCCGAGCGACTTCTGCTCGGAGCGGAGTTCGTCGAACCGGACCCCGGACGACCTGCGCCGCTCGTCGGCGGAGAGCAGGGCGTCGACGAGGGCGACGTCCTCTCCACGGGCGCGCTGGGAGGCGCGAACACGGTCGGGGTCCTCACGAAGCAGGCGAAGGTCAATCACCCCTCCAGGCTACCGGTGTCGGCTTCGGTAGTCCGAACCGATATTGCCAAGCGTGTCACTTTGCCCGAATTGCCGGTATTGGTAATGCTGGGGATGGATTCCGTTGCGGGCGTGGAGGTGGCGGCGTCAGGAAAAAGGCCCTATTCCCCTAAATGGGGCAGAAGGGTTATTCGTCTTGACGCATCGGCCTTGCGTGGCTGGGGAGTTGGGTGCCGCTTGTCCACAGGGGAGGGTGGTTGGGCGAAGTTATCCACAGGCTGTGGGGAAGGTCTGTGGGTACAGAGAAGATCATTCCCAAAGCCTCGTGCGGGCTCATGGATTCACGGTTCAAGCCGCCTTCACACGCTCGTTCGGGTGGGAATTCCTCGCCCTAAAGAGTTGATCAATGGAATTGAGCTGACAACGGGTGGCCCATTGGCCTGTGGACTGATCTGAGCGAGGTGGGCTGATTTGTCGACCATGTCGCGTTGTGGTGTCGACTTGTCCCCAGCCCACGGCTCGTGCCTGTGGATAACTTTTCCGCTCGTGGACCATCTGTTGATCGCACCAGCCGTGGGGCCATCCCTACGGCCCCTGACAGGCGTCGGCCAGTCCTGCGGTCGCCGAGCCGACGGGCCGGCCGCGCAGGGGCGGTCGGCCGGGGGACCGGTCAGGCGGGACGGTCGGCCGGACCGGTCAGGCGGGACGGTGGGCCGGTCAGGCGCGGCCGTCCAGGTTCCGGGCCAGCCAGTCGGAGGCCTCGGTGAACTCCGCGTCCGATGTTCCCGCCCGCAAGGGCCGCACGTCAGCCGGAGTCACGCCGGCCCGTGGATAGGAGCCCAGGAACCGCACCTTCGGGCAGATCCGCTTCAGCCCCATCAGCGCCTCGCCGACCCGGCGGTCGGCGATATGGCCTTCGGCGTCCAGCGCGAAGCAGTAGTTGCCGATTCCCGCGCCTGTCGGCCGGGACTGGATCAGCATCAGGTTCACTCCGCGCACCGCGAACTCCTGGAGCAGTTCGAGCAGCGCACCGGGGTGGTCGTCCCCGAGCCAGATGACCACGGAGGTCTTGTCCGCGCCGGTCGGCGCCGCGGGCCGGGCAGGGCGGCCCACCAGGACGAAGCGGGTCTGGGCGTTCTCCGCGTCGTGGATCTCGGTCACCAGCGGTTCGAGTCCGTAGGTCGCCGCCGCGAACTCTCCGGCGAAAGCGGCGTCGTACCGCCCCTCCTGCACGAGCCGGGCACCGTCGGCGTTGGACGCCGCCGACTCCCATACGGCCTGGGGGAGATGGGCTGCCATCCAGTTGCGGACCTGCGGCTGCGCGGCGGGATGCGCGGTGACCGTCTTGACGTCGGAGAGCTTGGTGCCGGGACGCACGAGCAGCGCGAAGGTGATGGAGAGCAGCACTTCGCGGTAGATCATCAGCGGTTCGCCGGTGGTCAGCTGGTCGAGCGTGGTGGTGATGCCGCCCTCGACGGAGTTCTCGATCGGTACGAGCGCGGCGGCGGCCGTACCGCTCCGTACCGCGTCCAGCGCCGCCGGTACGGAGACCATCGGGACGAGTTCGCGGGTGGCGGCTTCCGGGAGCGTACGGAGGGCGACCTCGGTGAAGGTGCCTTCAGGGCCGAGATATGCGTAGCGCGTGGCGGACATGCCGTCACCCTAATGCGCGGTGACGGCTCAGAAGTCCATGTCCGCCGAGCGGTGCCGGCTCATGCCTCCAGCAGCCGCTGCCCCACGTACTCCCCTTGTGCCGCACCGCCCGGCACCGCGAACAGTCCGCTCGACTCGTGGCGGAGGAACGGCGACAGCGCGTCGCCCCGGTCGAGCTTGCGCTGCACGGTGACGAAGGCGCGCAGCGGATCCGCCTGCCAGCAGATGAACAGCAGACCGGCGTCCGGAGTGCCGTCCGAGGAGGTGCCGTCGTGGTACGAGAACGGGCGCCGCAGCATGGCCGCGCCGCTGTTGCGCTCGGGGGAGGAGATCCGGGCGTGGGCGTTGTCGGGGATCAGCAGCTTCCCGTCGGGCCCCGCCTTGTCGAGGTCCATCTCGGTGGTCTCGGTACCGCCGCTGAGCGGGGCACCGTCCGACTTGCGTCGGCCGATGACCCGTTCCTGACGTTCCACCGGGAGCTTCTCCCAGTCGTCGAGCAGCATCCTGATACGCCGGACGACCGCGTACGAACCGCCGGCCAGCCAGTCGTACGCGGAGTTGCCGCCCGCCGGGACGAAGATCCGCCGGTCGAAGTCGCTGTCGGCCGGCTTCGGGTTGTTGGTGCCGTCGATCTGGCCCATGAGGTTGCGGGCGGTCATCGGCTTCGCGGTGGCGCCCGGTGTGCGGTTGAAGCCGTCCATCTGCCAGCGCACGGTGGCCGTCGGAGCGGCCTCCTTCTGTACGGCCCGCAGTGCGTGGAAGGCGACGAGTGCGTCGTCGGCGCCGATCTGCACCCACAGGTCGCCGTTGGACCGTTTGGTGTCGATGCGGTCGGCGGAGAACGGCGGCAGGGGGTCGAGCCCCGGCGGACGGTGGCCCGTCAGACCCGTCCGTTCGAAGAAGGTGGCGCCGAAGCCGAAGGTGACGGTCAGCGAGGACGGCCCCGCGTCCAGCGCGATGCCGGTGTCGTGCCCCGTGCCACCGGTGGTGGGCGCACCGGCCATCAGCCGCTCGGCCGCGGCCGACCAGCGGCGCATCAGGGCCGCCGCCTCCTTGCGCCCGGCGCCGGGGGCCAGGTCGAAGGCGATGAGGTGGCCGCGGGCCTGAAGCGGAGTGGTGATCCCCGGTTGATGTTTCCCGTGAAACATCACCTCGGTGGAGCCCACCGAGGTCAGTGCGGCCGGCGCCTCGTCCTGGGTCGCGGCGTAGCCGGTCGCTCCGCCGGCCGCCCCGAGGACCAGGCCGGTGGCACCGGCTGCCCCTGCGGTACCGAGCAGTCGCCGCCGGGAGATCGCTCCGGCCGCCGGAGCGGTGGCGTCGCCGCCGGCGCGCCGCTTCCGGCCGGCTGCGCTGTTCGACGTGTCTGTGCTGTCCGTACTGCCTGTGCTGTCTGTCTGGTGTCCGCTCACGGTCCTGCTCAGCCGATCTTCACGTTCTTGTCGACCGTGATCTGGTCGATGTCCGAGGTCCGCACGGTGACCGCGACGCTCCAGTTGCCCGCGATCGGGATCTGGACTCCGGAGGAGGTCCAGTGGCCCTCCGTCAGCCGGACGGGGACGGCGGGCAGGGGCCCGATGTCCTTGGACTTCAAGGTGAAGGCCAGCTTCACCTCGGGGACGTCCATGGCCTTCCCGTTGATGTCGTCGATCCAGAGGTGCACCGCGTTGGATCCGGTGCGCCCGGGGTCCAGGTCCATGCGGACCGTTCCCTTGCCGTTCTTGCCGCCGGTGTCGAAGGGCAGCGTGAGGTTGACGGGGCCGCTCGCCACCGGGGCGGCGGCCGGTGCCGAGGTGCGCGCCGCCTCCTCCTCGGTACGGCCGGGTTCGGTCGAGGTGAGGATGGTGGTCACCGCCAGCAGAGCCACCGCGACCCCGACTTCGGCAAGCACCGAGTGGCGCAGGCCGGACCGGTCCGGGTCGGCGTCACGTATCCGCTTCTTCTCCGCGGTTGCCACGGCGGCCTGCTGCCGCACGAGCTGGGCGGCTCGGGCGGGATCCTCGGGGCCGGCAGGCCGCAGTGCTTCCGCGGTGTCTGCTCCCGTCGGCGGTGCCTCCGCGGTGTCTGCTCCCGTCGGCGGTGCCTCTGCGGCGTCTGCCCCCGAACCTGACTGACCCACCGGTGAGGCCTCCGGGGCTGCGGTCGTGGGGGTTGCGGCGGGTTCGTCCTCCACGCCCCTGCCCGTAGCCAGCCGGGCGGTCCACCGGCGCGATATCCCGGCGATCCCGACGAGGACGGCAACGAGCCCCACCTTCACGAGCAGCAGCTGTCCGTACCCCGTGCCGGTCAGCGCGGACCACGAACCGACCTGGCGCCAGGACTGGTAGATCCCGGTCGCGGTGAGCACGAGCACACTGACGAACGCGATCCGGGAGAAGCGGCGCACCGCGGCGGCGGTGATGTCGGGGGTGCGGTACAGGGCCGTCAGCAGGGCGGTGAGCCCGCCCAGCCAGGCGGCGACGGCCAGCAGATGGAGTATGTCGACCGGCATGGCGATGCCCGGCTGGATGCCGGTCGACGCGTGCTCGGCCAGCGCCCAGGTCCCGGCGATCCCGGCGGCGATGACCGCACCGCCGATGGCGAGCCCGAAGGTGAGGTCCTTCTTCTCGCGTTCGTCCTCGCGCTTGGCGTACGCCCCGAACAGCACCGCGATGAACAGCGCACTGGCGCCCAGCAGCAGCAGTCGCGAGACCAGCGCCGCGCCGGGCTTGGTGTCCAGGACCGCCTTCAGGCCGTCGAGGTCGAAGGCGTCGCCGAGCTTCCCGGAACCGGTGTACGGGCTGCGCAGCAGCAGCATCGCGAGCGTGGCCACGGTGAGGGTCATCCAGCCGCGGACGACGAGCCGCTGCAACGGGCGGGCACCCGCCCCGCGCTGCCAGCAGGCCAGCACGAACGCGGCGCCGCCCACGAGCACGATGAACCCGGCGTACGCGGCGTAGCGGGCGATGCCGTAGAGCGTGCCGACGAGGCCGCCGCCCGCCTCGTTGTCCGGGAGGGCGACAGTGGTCTCGGAGGGAGCGCCGATGGAGAAGGTGAAGGCTCCGGAGACCGGATGGCTGTCGGCGGAGACAGCCTGCCAGGCGACTGTGTACGTACCGTCCGGCAGCCCGGAGTGCAGGGAGACGCCGTACTTCACGGTGGAGCCGCTGTGCATGTCGCGCGGGGCGTCCTCGGTGTCGGCGCGCTTGCCGTCGGGGTCCAGGACCCGGATGGAGCCCTCTCCCATGGCGACCTGCTCGGAGAAGGTGAGGGTGACTGCCTGGGGCGCGGTGCCGACCACCGCCCCGTCCTGTGGATCACTCCCGGTGAGCGCGGCATGGGCCGACGCGGGACCCGCGACGGCCAGCAGCAGGCCGAACACCAGGCCGGTCAGAGCGGCGAGGAGTCCGGCGGCGGCGAGCGGCCGGCGCCGGGCGGATGCGGACGGGGAAGGTCCGAAGGGCGGGGCGGTGGCTGTCATGGTCTGTCAGTCCCTCACTGCTTCTTCGGGTTGTGGGTGGTCTCCTTCACGGGAAGATCGACCTTGATGGGGCCGGCCTTCTCGAAGTGCAGTTCCACGGACACCTTCTCGCCCTGCTTGGGCTGCTGCTTGAGCTTGGCGAACATGATGTGGTTTCCACCGCGTTCCAGGTCCAGCTCACCGCCCGCGGGCACGTCGAAGGACGTCACCATGCGCATGGTCCGGTTCTTCGTCTCGTGGATGGTGACCTCGTCCGAGAGCGGACTGGTGACCGAGGTGAGCCGGTCCGAACTGCCGCCGTTGTTCTGCACGACGAGGAAGCCGGCTGCCATGTCGCTGACGGGCTGCGGCATGAACGCGCCGATGACCTTCAGTTCCGGTCCGCCGGCCGAGGAGGAGCACCCCGCCAGCGTCAGACCCGTGGAGAGGGCCAGGACGCCGGCGAGGGTGGTGCGGCGGTTCACGGGTTCTCCCCCTTGACGAGCTTGGGGAGGTCCTTGGTGTAGTCGTCGGGCGTGGTGTCCTCGCTGTACAGCACGTAGCCCTGGTCGGTCTTCGGTGAGAAGGCGATGACCTGGGAGCCGTGCATCGAGACGATGGTGCCGTCCTTCTCCTTCTTCGGTGCGTCGATACCGATGCCGATCTGCCGGGCGCCCGCCTGGATGGCCGGGAAGTCGCCGGTGAGGCCGGTGAAGGAGGGGTCCTGGGACTTGAGCCAGGTGCCCAGCGAAGCCGGGGTGTCCCGCTCCGGGTCGGTGGTGATGAAGACGACCTGGAGCTTTTCCTGGTCGGCCTCGGGGAGGGACTTCTTGGCGATCGCGATGTTGCTCATGATGAGCGGGCAGACGTCGGGGCAGTTGGTGTAGCCGAAGTAGATGAGCGTCGGCTTGCCCTTGGTCCGCTCGCGCAGGTCGTACTTCTTGCCGTGGGTGTCGGTCAGGACGAGGTCCGGCTTGGTGAACGGCTGGTCGAGCACCGTCGCGGCCTGGGTCTTCGCCTCCACCGACACGTCGGCGATGGGCTTCTTGCTGTCGTTGTCACTGCCGCCGCAGGCGGACAGGGTGAGCGAGGCCGCGGCGACGAGCGCCGCAGCCAGTACAGACTTCTTAACCATGGAGCACTGATTCCTGATGGGTCGGTGTACGGGTGGGGCCGGGGCGTGTTCCGAAAGTAGCGCCGTCCGTCCGGAGGCCGGGCAGGCGGGACTTCCGGAACACGCCCGTGGGCTGGGTCAGGCGTTGCGCCGACGGCCGGCCAAGGCGCCGAAGGCGACGCCCGCGACGCCGATGACGATGCCGACGATGCCGAGGACACGGGCCGTGGTGTCACTGGAGGAGGGCGCCGCAGCCGTCGTCCGCTCGTCCTTCGTGTGATCGGCCGTGGCGTTCTTGTCGGCGGAGTCCGAGCCGGAGGCGGCGGTGGCACCGTGCGCGTCGTCGGAGGCCGCGGTCAGCTTGAGGACCGGGGCGGGGCTCTCGGGCTCCTCCGCTCCGTCTTTCCGCTCCTCGATCCAGCGCACGATCTCCTTGTTGTCGTACGTCTGGACGGCCTTGAACACCAGCTGGTCGGCGTCCTCCGGGAGCTGGCCCACCGAGAGCGGGAACTGCTGGAAACGGCCGGGCTCGATCTTGCCGCCGTCCGCGGTCCAGGTGACCTTGGAGACGGCTTCGTTGATCTTCTTGCCGTGCATGTCGAGCGGCTTGTCCAGCTTGCTCGTGGTCACCTCGATGTCCCAGCCGGGCACCGGCTGCGGCATGACGGACGACAACGGGTGATCGGCCGGGAAGCTGACTTCGAGCTTGGTCGTCGCCGCGTCGTCGCGTTCGTTGGGGACCTTGAAGTTGATGACGGCGTAACCGCCCTTGGCGGCCTCGCCCTGCGGCTGGACGCTGACGTGGGCCGAGGCCGTACCGGCGAGGATCAGCACGGTGGACGCGGCAACGCCGCCGGCGAGGGCGATGCGGGAAACGTTCATGGCAGGGATCACTCCACAGATGCACGAAGGAAGGGTGCTCCGGAGCGCGGGTGCGCGCCGGTTTCGCGACACCGCTTCCTCACGAGCGGCGTGCGCGCGGCGACCCGTACCGGCACCGCAGGGGTGCGTGGTGGGGGCCGCGCGGGCATCGCGTGGAGGGTGTCGCGTCAGGCTGCGAGGGTGAGTACGGAGGGCGGCCCGCGCCTGATCACCATGTGCTGCAAGTGATCCCCGGTGGCCGGGGGCGGTGCGTCCACGGCGGTACGGGGGATACGCGGCCCCCTCGTCGGTCCGCCGGGAAGACCGGCGCGCAGCGCGGCCACGAGGACGAGCGCGGCGCGCAACGCCCGGAGCCGGGCTCCGGCCGCCACCTGCTGGGCGCCGTGGAGCGACAGCCGGGCGAGGCGGAACAGGGCGATCTCGCCGCGTCGCAGCAGCCAGCCGGCGGCCAGCGCGGCCAGCAGATGGGCGAGCACCATGGGCAGGTCCGGCAGCATCCCGGCAGTGCCACCGGAGGCAGCGGTTGTCAGGTGCTGATGGGTCCGCTCGGTCACCGAGGCCGGGTCGATGCCCGCGGTGGTGACGATGCGGTGGGCGTCGGCGGCGTTCAGCCGGTCGGGACCGGCGCCGCAGACGAGGCTCGCCGCGAACCGGATCAGCGCGTCCTCACCGGACGGAACCCGGGGCGAGGCAGCGTGCGTACCCACGCCGAAGAGCGTGTGCAGGACGAGCTGTCCGCCGGCCAGAGCCGCGGCGATGGACGCAAGCGAGCGTTCGCGTCCGGCGAGGGGGGCCGTCACCGCGAGGATCCCGAGGAATCCGGCGAGCAGCGTCCACCAGGGAACGGTCGCGCAGGCGGCCACCGCGTGGCCGGCCGCGGACAACGCGACGCAGACCGCGGCGAACACCGCGGCCCTCAGCAGCCGCATACCGGCTCCGGCGCGTCCCACAGACGTAGTCATGGCCCAGACATCATCCCATCGTGCCCCCGGCCCCCGTACGGCAGGTCCGGAAGGTCGTCTTCCGCCCGAATGTGTGGGAGGCGGGCCGTTCGGACCGGTTGAGGACGGGGCAGACGGGTTCTGTGGGCCGGGGATGCACAGGTGTGGCAGGCCCGGGTATCCGCCGAATGAGCGGTCTCACATCCCGTCCGTGCTTACGAACGGCCTCGGGCGGCAATACGTATCGGTATGTCGAGCCGCAGCCAGGAGGGCTGGAGCATGAGCATCTGGTGGTCACTCCATTTGCGGCGCGAAGCTGCGAGCGTTCCGCTCGCCCGTCGGTTCCTCCTCGGCACGATGGAATCCGCGGGCGTGGACCCGGACATCTCCTTCGACCTGTCGCTAGCCCTGAGCGAAGCCTGTGCCAACGCCGTCGAGCACGGTGGGGCCCATGGCGGCGCGGGCGATGCCGCGGAGGACTGGGATGCCTGGGAGGAGCCGTCCGGTACTGCCCCTGGGCAGTACCGGGTCACCGCGTATCTGGACGGCGAGAAATGCCGCATCGAAGTCGCCGATTCCGGACCGGGCTTCCCCGCCAGGCGCGTACTTCGCACCGCCGCACAGCAGCACGAGGCGCAACAGCGGCAAGAACCGCATCAGCAGTACGGGCCGACGCCACCGCACGACGACACGCGTCAGCCGTACGGGACGCGGTACGCCGAACACCCACCGCTCACCGCGGAGGACGGGCGGGGTCTCTGCCTGATCGAGCAGCTCGCCGATCACGTCCACTTCGGCAACAGGCCTGGGCACGGCGGCGCCGTGGTGAGCTTCGACAAGGTCCTGAAATGGCGGGAGGGCGCCCTGCTCATGGTGTCCTGAGCAAGGGCGCCCTCCGGCGGGTGCGACGGGCGGACGGTCAGCCCTTGAGCCGGGCCATCCACGCCTCGACCTCGTCGGCCTGCCGGGGCAGCTTGTCCGAGAGGTTCCGGTTGCCGTCCTCGGTGACGAGGATGTCGTCCTCGATCCGGACGCCGATGCCGCGGTACTCCTCGGGAACCGTCAGATCGTCGGCCTGGAAGTAGAGACCGGGCTCCACGGTGAGGCAGACGCCGGGCTCCAGCGTCCCGTCGACGTACGCCTCGGTCCGCGCGGCCGCGCAGTCGTGGACATCCATGCCGAGCATGTGACCGGTGCCGTGGAGCGTCCAGCGGCGCTGGAGGCCCAGCTCCAGGACCTTGTCCACGGACAGGTCGCCGAGCAGACCCCACTCGACGAGCTTCTCGGTGAGCACGCGCTGCGCGGCGTCGTGGAAGTCGCGGTAGCCGGCGCCGGGCTTCACGGCGGCGATGCCGGCCTCCTGCGCCTCGTACACCGCGTCGTAGATCTTCCGCTGCAGCGGCGTGAACGTGCCGTTGATGGGAAGCGTGCGGGTCACGTCGGCGGTGTAGAGGTCGTTGGTCTCCACTCCGGCGTCGAGCAGCAGCAGTTCGCCGGAGCGCACCGCACCGTCGTTGCGCACCCAGTGCAGGGTGGTGGCGTGCGGACCGGCGGCGCAGATCGAGCCGTAACCGATGTCGTTGCCCTCGATGCGGGCACGGAGGAAGAAGGTTCCCTCGATGTAGCGCTCGCTCGTCGCCTCGGCCTTGTCGAGAACCTTCACGACGTCCTCGAAGCCACGCGCGGTGATGTCGCAGGCCTTCTCCAGCTCGGCGATCTCGAAGGCGTCCTTGACCAGGCGCGCCTCGGAGAGGAAGACCCGCAGCTCCTCGTCGCGCTCCGCGGTGGCCTTGTCGGTCAGCGCGGCCTCGATGCCGGCGTCGTGACCGCGGACGTTACGGACCGGGCCGGTGGCCTCGGCCAGTGCGGCGGTCAGCTCGCGGACGTCCTTCGCCGGGATGCCCAGCAGCTGCTCGGCCTCGGTCAGGGAGTGCCGGCGGCCGACCCACAGCTCGCCCTGGCCGTCGAGCCAGAACTCGCCGTTCTCCCGGTCGGAGCGGGGCAGGAGGTAGACGGTCGCCTCGTGGCCGCCCTGCTTCGGCTCCAGGACGAGGACGCCGTCCTGGGTCTGGTCGCCGGTGAGGTACGCGTACTCGGTGGAGGCGCGGAAGGCGTACTCGGTGTCATTGGACCGGGTCTTCAGCCGGCCGGCCGCGATGACCAGCCGCTCACCGGGGAAGCGCGCCGACAGTGCGGCGCGGCGGTCGGCCGTGTGTCCGGCCTGGGCGATCGGCTCCAGGCCGTGCAGCTCGGTGTCGGCCCATCCGGACTTCATGCTCGCGGCGAGCTCATCGGAGACGCCCGGGTACAGGCCGTTCTTCCGCTGCTTGACCGGTTCGGTCTCTTCGGTCTCCGGGTTCTCCGGGGTGAGCTCCTCAGACACGACTTGTCTCTCCTTGATACGACACTGGACCCCCTCCATCGTACGGGCGTACGGAAGGGGGCCCAGGGCCGGAAGGCCTCTTACACCGGGTGGCCCGCCGGTACCGGCGGGTGGCGGTACGGCTCAGTCGAAGCGGGCGGCGAGCAGGACCACGTCCTCGGTGTCGTCACCCTGGTCGATTCCGTCGGGCAGCACGGTGCGCACCACATGGTCGGCGACCGATCCGGCGTCGTGCCGCAACGCCTTCGGCACGCTCGCCGCCGCCGAGTGGAGCCGTGCGAACGCCCGGTCCATCGAGTCACCGGCGCGGCGCAGCAGGCCATCGGTGTACAGCAGAACCGTCTCGCCCGGCGCCGGCACGATCTCCACGCTCGGCGCCTCCCAGCAGGACAGCATGCCCAGCGGGGCGGAGAGCGTCGTCTCGACGTACTCGGTGCGCCGGTCGCCGACGATCAGCGGCGGGGTGTGCCCGGCACCGGCCAGCAGTACCTTGCGGCGGGCGGGCTCGCAGTAGGCGAAGAGCGCGGTGGCGGAACGGGACGGCTCGGTCAGCCGCAGCAGGAGTTCGAGATCGGAGAGTACGGCGACCGGGTCCTCGCCCTCCATCACCGCGTACGCCCGCAGGCCCGCGCGCAGCCTGCCCATGGCGGCCAGGGCGCTGGGACCGGAACCGCCGACCGAGCCCACGGCCAGGCCGAGCGCACCCTCGGGCAGGGCCAGCGCGTCGTAGAAGTCGCTGCCGCACTGCGATGCGGCGTGATGGCGTACGGCCAGCTGCACACCCGGCACGCGGGGCAGCCGGCTGGGCAGGAGTTCCTCGGTGATGGTGGCGGCGTCGGTCCTGGCCCGCTCCAGTTCCAGCAGTCGGGCCAGATGCTCGGCGGCGTACCCGGCGTACAGCCCGACGAGATGGCGCTGACGCTCCAGTGGCTCGGCGGGTTCGTCGTAGAGCCAGACCGCGGCGGCGAGCCGTCCGGTGTGCTCGGTGGCAATCGGCAGCGCGTAGCTGGCGGCGTAGCCGAGGCGGGCGGCGACCTCACGCCTGTGGGGGTCCAGGCTGGTGTCGCCGAGCAGATCGGGTGTGGTCAGCGGGCCGTCGGCGCCGGGCAGACCTTCCAGGATGCGGCCGTAGGAGGTGGCGCTCCGAGGAACCGTCTCGATCTGGCCGAGCTCCGCGTGAGCCAGCCCGAGACCGATGGTGCTGACGGGGCCGCGGCGGTCGGACGGTTCGAAGGCGATCAGCCCGCGACGGGCTCCGACCAGGGCGGCCCCGGCGTCCAGCAGCTCGTGCAGGGCGTCGTCGAGGGTGCTGGTTCTGGACAGCCGCTCGGTGAGCTCGTGCAGTGTCGTGAGGTCGGAGACCCAGCCCGCGAGACGGTCCTGGATGAAGGCACCGGGCGCGGCCGGAACCTCGGAGAGAGGCCCGGCTGTCTGTGCCGAAACCGGAACTGTGGGATCGATTCCAGCCACTTTCGGCAGGTGCGGGGCGCTCATGGTTGCCGGCTTTCCGACTGGGTTGTTTCGTCGAATAGCATCGCAAACCCCCATGTCATTCTGCGCCACTATCAGTGCATCCACATGTACACGTACAAGTAAGGCGATGTCCAGTATTGTCCCCACGGGATTTATGGTGTCCAAGGGGTAAGCAACTTGGCCAAAAAGCGCACCATGCGGCGGTCATTTGCGGTCGACTGGGTCTGCTCGACCGGGGGTTGCATCCGGGTGAAGTCCCCGGGGCAGCGTCATTCCGGGTGTGCTGGGTACGTAAATCGGTAGATGACCAGGGGTGGTCCCGGCCGCCCCCGGAACCTCACAGCGGGCCCGGGCGTCCTCACATGTGACGGCCACGCCCCCTCTTGCAGTGGTGAGGCCGCACGACGGACGGCAGGCGCGCAAGCGCCCTGCACCTCGCCATGATTTCGACTGGAACCGGCTCGATTCGGCTCAGCACAGCTCACGCTCGGTACCGAAGACCAACCTGTACCGCAGGCTCGACGAGCATGTACACACAGTGAAGATCCGCACACGCGGTGTGACGCGCGCGTGGTGTGATGTGGACCCTCGGCGTTCAACGGAAAGGAACGAGCGCTCATGCGCGAGATCCTCGGAAGGCGACGCAGGACGCGGTTCGGGCGCAAGGGCGGGGCCGCGCGTCTCGACGCGGCCCTGACCTGCGCCACCGCATGGCAGTGGCCCGTGCTCCCAGGGGTGGGTCTCCAGCCGGGCGGCAGTCGTGATGAGCGTGGCCGCGGCTGCGCCTGTCCCGATCCCGAGTGCGCCGTGCCCGGTGCGCACCCCTTCGATCCTGGTCTGCTCGCTGCCACCACCGATGCCCGGATGGTGCGCTGGTGGTGGACGAACAGGCCCACCGCGCCGGTTCTGCTGGCCACGGGGGGGCGTGCGCCGTGCGCGTTGAGCCTGCCTGCGGTGGCCGGAGCCCGCGCACTGGCCGAGCTGGACCGGATGGGTATGCGGCTGGGCCCCGTGGTGGCGACGCCGACCCGGTGGTCGCTGCTGGTCGCGCCGTACACCCTCGAACGGCTCGGCGAACTGCTGCACGCGCAGGACTGGGTGCCCAGTTCGCTGCGGTTCCACGGGGACGGCGGCTATCTCGTTCTCCCGCCGTCCGAGATCGGTACGGGACAGGTGCGCTGGGAGCGGGCGCCGGAGCGGATTTCCCGGGCGGAGCGGGATACCCGGGCGGCAGGGGACTCCCGTGCGGCGGACCGGGGTTCCCGGCCGGGCCCCGCTGGTGGATTGCCGGTCCGGTCGGCCGCGGCGCCCTGGCTGCCGGATGTGGGGGCGGTTCTGGACGCGCTGGTCGAGGCGAGCAACAGCGCCCCGGACGGCGGAAGCCGGCTCGCGTACTGACCGGGGCGGCGGAGCCGGGCTTGTGTACTGGCCGGCGGGCCGAGACGGGGGCGGCGGCAGGTGCCGCGCTTTCGGCGTGCGGTCAGAAATTTCGCCCGATCGGCAGACAGAAGCCTGCTTCGCGAATGCTGGGTCGGTCGTACGCGTCCGCGATGAAGGGCGTTCGCCAGGCCGATGCCGATGTCTATGTCTATGCGGTTGCGGATTCCGCTCTTTGGCCGTAGCCGTTCTTCTCGCTCCGCCCTCATTGCGGAGTGCTCTCGGATCCTTGGCGCTTCCCTTCCGGACGCGTCGATGGATGCGGGAGTTCCGGTCAATCAGTGAGGGTGTTTCGGTCATGCAAAGTCTGCCGATGCAAAGTCCGCCGACGGCCGGCTTTCTGATGTTCCTTCCGGAATCCGTTCGAACCATCTTCGAAGATCTCTTCGGAGCTGTTCCGCAGTGCATTCCGGAGAGGGAATCGGCCCGCGGCTTCTGTCCGATACCGAGCGGTCGGGCGGCCGGGTGGCGCCGCTGCCGGCACCGGTCCAACCGGGCTTCCCTGACTGCTGGTTGACGTCGTGCCACGACTGAGGCCGTCGCAGGGACGCGTGAGGAGCAGCAGGGGCGGCGTGGCCGGGCGTGAGGCCGAGGGAGGGGGCTTGTCCAGGAACCCTGCGCAGGGCCTGCACGCGGTTCGTGTGCCGCGTGGGGCGCCGTACGCGCCGGCCGGGACATGAGGATGCCCGATCGCTGGCGACGGGGGATGCACCAGCGACCGGGCTTCTAGAACGGTAACAAGAGATCTGCCGTTCGCAAATTCGATCTCGGGTATTCGGACAGCGATTTACCTGTCAGTACGGTGAGTTGTGACGGGTGTCACCGTGCGGTCCGGATGATGGTCACTGTCAGCTGAGGGTCACTTGGCGGTTGGTGAGCCCGCCGCGGGCCCGCCGCTCCTCGGCTGTGAGCGGCGCGTCCGAAGCGAGCGCCGTCGCGAGCCGCTCGGCGAACGCGGCGGCGGGCTTCTCGCACTCCTCGGCACCCATCGCGCTCGGCAGGTCCCAGACCGGGACCATCAGGCCGTGCGCGCGGAAGGAACCGACCAGCCGGGTCCCCTCCCCGAGCGACGAGGCGCCGGCGGCGTGCAGCCGGGCGAGCGCGTCGAGGAGCTGCTCCTCGGGGTGCGGCATGACCCAGCGCAGGTGGTTCTTCTCCGGTGTCTCGCACCAGTAGGCGGCATCCACCCCGGAGAGGAGGACGGTCGGGATCGCCGCGTCGTTGGCGCGCTCCAGGGAAGCGGAAACCTCGGCCGTGGCGTTCTCCGCGTCAGGCACCCAGAACTCGAAGCCCGGGTGCACGACCGGCGTGAACGGCGCCTCGGCGTCCAGGAGGTCCTGGAGTCGCGGCCCTTCGGCCGGTACACGCCTGGCGGCGACGGGCGAGCCGGGCTCGGCCTCCAGCGCTCGCTGAAGGGTGTCGGCGAGGTCGCGGCTGAGGTCGCCGGAGGAGGTGTCGTTCTGAAGAGCGAGCAGGACCGAACCGTCGTCGCGGCGCAGGGCGGGCCACGCCATCGGGAGGACGGTCGCGAGCGTCACCGACGGCACGCCCTCGGGCAGGCCGCCCTTCAGCGTCAGTCCGACGGTGGCGGCGGGCACCAGCTCGCGCAGCGCGACCCAGTCGCATTCGCCGGCCAGTCCCTCGAAGGGGCGCTGGACGAGCTCGGCCACGGCCTGGGCTGCGGCACGGCCGTGACAGGCCTTGTACCGGCGGCCAGAACCGCACGGGCAGGGCTCACGAGCCCCGACCACCGGGATCTCGCCGTCGTTGAGCTGCTGCTTCCCGGCCTTGGTCTGAGGGCGCTTCTTCGCCATGGTGGGCTTTCTCCCGATTGCGACAGTGCGGTCTGGGCCGCGAGCCTAACCGCCCGTGCGTCGTCCGGGGGGCGTCCGGGGTCGTCCTGGGGGTATCCAGGGGCGCGGACGGCCCGGGACCGGCGGACATGACACCGCCGCGGAGCTCCGCCGCACCGGCTGTCCGCCGGAACGGGTGCGGGGCTCGGGGCACCGGGGCGCGGCCTGGACGCCGCGCCTGCCCGGGCCTGCGCTCAGGCCGGAGGGCAGGCCAGGGACGGGTCCTCGGAACACCCGGCGTACCCGGGCGGGCGGTGCGACGGCCCGTCGTCAGCCCGCGTCATCGGACCTGCGGTCCCGGCCTCGGCCCGCGTCGTCCAAGGCGCTGGCCCGGCGCCGGCGCATGTCATCGAACGCGTGGGAGGCCCGGCGTCACCCCGCGTCGTCGAACGCACCGGCGAAATCCAGCCCGTCGAGGCCCGCCGCTCCGGTCACTTCCGAGCTGCTGTCCGGCAGCCCGGTCACATGCGAGGCCCGTCCGCCGCCCCGAGCGCCCGGCCGTTCGTCCGGGCGGCGGTGACCCTCGTTGACCAGCACCCAGACCGTGACCTCGCCGGACGAGTCATCGCGCACGCCCCATTCCTCGGAGAGGGCGCTGATGATGTTGAGCCCCCGGCCGCCGCGAGCGGTCACGGACGGAGTGGCCGGAACCGGCCGGGTCGGACCGCCGCCGTCCGTCACCTCGACGGTCAGCCCGCCCGTTCTGTCGACGCGCCAAGCGGCGCGCACGTCGCCGTCTCCCACGTCGGTGTGCCGGCCCAGCGGCCTGCCGTGGCGACAGGCGTTGCTGAGCAGTTCGGAAAGAATCAATACAGCATCGTCGACGACCGAATCCGACACCCCGTGGCTGCGCAGCTGTTCACGCATCCGGTGCCGTGCCTGACCCACGCCCGCAGGGCCATGGGGAACGGCCATGCTCGACGACGTGGGCACTTCTTGTGCCACCACCAACGCCACCCCCGAGACCTCCTTTGCCCCACGCCACGGTGTGGATGCCCCCCTGGGCTGGACCGGAAACCGGACAGTGGCCTGCGAATGACGCACTCGTGACGATCCGGTACGCGCTGAATGCGCCGGTGCACTCCCCGTGATCGACGGCGCGGGGCACGGTCCCTCGTCGTGGCAGCCCCTAGGAGTTGTCGTCAAAGTGTCACGCCCACATCAGCAGCGAGGCGAGGGTGACGGCTGCCTGGTAGGACTCGGCGGTCTTGTCGTAGCGGGT
>NZ_JBVHOQ010000052.1:0-44539 GCF_055568375.1 Streptomyces sp. NPDC026062 | reverse complement strand
GGCTCCACACCTACAATCACCACCGCGGACACACCGCGCTCAAGGGCCAACCACCCGCCAGCCGTGTCCCCAACCTCACGGGTCAGTACACCTAGACGTTGTCTCGCACGTCCTGCAGGTACTGCTGGACGAAGGCGTTGAACGCCACTTGCTGGTCCGTCTCCTCCGCCAGGTCGGGGTCGACACCGTCCGGGTCCTCCCGGAAGACGAACTCGGCAAGGCCGTCCGGCTGCATTTCGCCCAGATCCGCCGCGGCGAAGACGTTGTTCAGGTGGGTCATCTCCAGCGCCGTCGCGGTCGCGTCACCCGGCGTCACACTTCCCGCCGTGTCCTCCAGACCGGTGGCGGCCTGGAACTCCGTCAGCGCGCCCGCCATCTCCTCGCTGAACGCCCCGTCGACGGTGATGAGCGGGCCGCCCGTGCTGTCCCGCCAGTCGTCGATCAGGGCCTGGAGGTAGCGCACGTCCTGGTGATCGTTGTCCCCGTCCGGGCCCACGGAGCCCCCCATGGGCGAGTTGAAGACGAGCAGGGCGGGCGCGAGGACGGCGCCGAACAGCTCGGCGGCGATGAGGGCCAGCGCGACGAGGGCGGCGAGGACCGCCGACACGATGATCGCCTTGGCGAACGCCTCCAGCAGCTCTCCGTCGACCTCGACGCAGATCTCGTAGACGACGAGCCCCTTCGCGATCTCCGGTTCGGTGGCACGGCGGTAATGGAGCGCGACGCTGCACGGGACGATGCCGAGGTAGTTCCGCCGGTAGAAGACGATGGACCGGTCGGGATCGAACTGCGTTCCCATTTCGTACTTCACGAAATTGGGGTCCGTCTCGGCCAGGAAGTCCGTCAAGGACAGAAACGTCTCGATCTTGGTCCGGCCGGCCCGCCTCCCGGAGTCGGAGTTGGGCTTGATCTCGTAGAACTCCATGCGTACGCCGGGCTGATGGCTGATGATGTCCGGCACCGCGAACCGCTCGTTCTCGTCGTCCTCCGGATCGACCGGCTTCTTCCGCGTCTCGCAGCTGCCGGAGATGAAGGATCCGTCGAGCGACGGTGTGTGCGTGGCCAGGAAGCTCGCCAGGAAGCGGCAGCGCGTCGTGTCGGACTGCTCGTCGAAGAAGTCCGTCCCGGTGTTGCCCCGGGCGAACTCGTCGCAGCCGCCCTTGCTGAAGCAGTAGTCCAGCTTGACGATCCACTCGACGATCCGGGCGACCTTCGCGGCCGCCCATCGAGGCGCACCGGCCTCACGCGGGGTCCGGCAGACCTTGGCCATGGCAGTCACCTCTCCGTGTCTGCGCTGCCGCCGTCCGTGGCCGACGGCACCCCCGGGACGCGTGAGAATCCACCTCTTTCCACCATATGCGTCCTGCCGCGCACCGACCTCCGGAACCGTCGGAGGCCGGTGCGGGAGGGTGGAGTTGCTGTTCTGGCCGTGGACGACGCCCTTGGCGTCGGAGTCGGCGCCCCGGTCTCCGCGGAGCGAAACGTAGCCGCTGGGCTCCAGGGCGCGGGTGGCGTCAAAGGTGAACCTGTTGCCAGTGGCGTCGTTGACGGCGTAGCCCTTGCGGTCGGCCTCGCGGCCCAGCCCCGACTGCGAACCGCACGCCCGCACCCGAGGGCACATCCACGCCTCACGGGAAATGCCGCTACGGCCGACACGGCCGAGGCCGGACTGACTGTCTCCCGCGCCCACGAGCGAGGGGCAGTGACAGCTGCGTCCGGCCCTGTCCTTGGACAGCGCGGCTCCACCATGCGTCAAGCCTCCGCATATCGACGCAGGGGGCAGATGGGTTCTCCTGCTGCGGACTTGAGCTCAGACCGACGCGGCGGCGCGACGACGGCAGACGCGGCCCAGGAAGCGCCGCAGTCGCGGTCCGTGCTTCTTCGCGAAGGTCCGGAGGAAGATCACCTGGAACGTCCCCTCGGTCACGAGCACCGACAGGCCGTCCATGGTCCGGACGAGGTCGGAGTCCGCGAGTCCGTCCATGGCGGTCGTGGCGGCCGTCGTGAAGATGTTCACGGTCAGCGGGAGCCCGTAGAAGAGGAACAGTGCGAGGCAGATGACAGACCCGATGACCATGAAGCCGGCGTACGCCCGCACCGGCGTGCGTTCGCGCGCCGGCAGCGCCTCGACAGGGTTCACCGGACGGAGACCTTCCTCCCTGGCTCGATGTGTGACCAAGCCGCAGAGGTGGCGGACGTAACTCCAGCTGTCCACGTAGAGGTTCTTGCAGCCCATCAGCTCCTGCACCACGAAGTACATGTCCGTCTTCATGAAGAAGCAGAACTGGTAGACCACCGACACGAGCCTCGCCAGGAGCAGGGCCTGGAACACCCGAGCCTCGAACGAGCCGGCGTCGGCCAGGTTCATCCCGATCGAGCACAGCGCGGCAATGCAGAGGTCGCCGGCCATTCCCGCCAGGTACACCCGGTACCTGACTCGTCGGGGAGCCGCCCACAGGCCGTTGGAGGTGGTCTGCACTGCGAGAAACTGGAGACGGGTCCCGAAGCCGATGCGGGCATGGACCCCGGCCGCGCGCGAAGCCATCAGGTGGAGCGACTCGTGGACGGCGACCGAGGCCGCGAACAGCGCGGCACTCAGCAGCACGTTGGCGGCCGGCGACCCGGTGACGAAGTAGGCGTGGTAGCCCGGCAGCGGCTGCTCGCGCACCACCGCTGCGGCGATGCCAGCCATCAGCAGCCCGGCGACACAGAGGTAGACGGGCAGCCGGAACAGCCACCGGGCGAGTGCCGGACGGAGCCAGGTCCAGCTCTCCGGATTGATCCGGCCGGGCAGGTCGATCCCATTGACCGAGGCGGCGAACTCCAGCTCGATGAGCGTGTCGGCGAACTCCTCCGCCGCTATCCGCTGCCCGCAGGCCTCGTACACGGCCTGTTCGGCCTCCTCAACCGTGTGCCCGGTGCGCAGGGCTTCGATGAAGACCACTGCCTCGCCCGGCACCTCCACGAACTCGTCGCCGTCGCGCCGCCCGACGATCCAGCCGTCCACGTCCTGGCTGATGACGAGCTCGTGAAGGGTGAGCCGATCACCTGCGGCTGCCCTCACCGGTCGGTCCCGCAGTACGTACAGTCCGGCTGCGGCGTGCCACCCATGTAGTACTGGTGCTCGTAGTCGAGGAAGTTGCGATGCAGGATGCGGCCCAGAGTCTGCACCGGCATGCCCAGCAGCAGGTAGAGCGCCTCCAGCGCGATGGAGTTGCCGACCAGCTGGGCCGTCGGCGCGATGACCGGGTTGAATCCCTCAGTCCGCTCCCGCTGGATGGCGGAGCGTCCGATCTCCTCCAGGCGGCGCTTCTCTCCCTTGCTCAGACATGCGAAGCACGCGGTCCGGCCCGGCACGAAGGTCGAGAGGCAGAGCATCGGACCGTTGTAGCAGCCCATGATCCACGGGATGCCCAGTCGGAACGCGACCGCGTTCGAGATGTACTCAAGTCCCTTGGGCCGATCGGCGCAGTGCAGGAAGAGACTGGATCCCGCCACGTTCTGTTCGACGGCGTCCTCGTCCGTCACCATCAGATCGGTGCCACTGATGTCGATGTCGCTGTTGATGCGGCGCAGCCTCTCGACCGCGGCCTCGGCCTTCGGCCGCCCGATGTCGTCCTCACTGAAAAGGATCTGGCGGTTCAGGTTCGATAGCTCGACCTTGTCCCCGTCGACACAGTGGATGGTTCCCACACCCGAGGCGGCCAGACTCGCGGCAGCGGCAGAGCCCACTCCACCGACGCCTATCACGGTGACAGAACTTTCCTTGAGCCTCGACTGAAGAGTGAGCGGACTCGGCCGCGGCGTCCGGTCCACCCAGGAGAGCCAGTTGGTACTCCGGCTGTAACGGTCCACATCCCGCTCGGTGAGGTTGGCCGGGATTTCCGTGCCGGCGTCCTCGACCGATCCGGAACTCAGCAGGAAGTCGAGTACCCGCAGCACACTGCCCTGATCCGCGCGGCCCTCGCGGACCACCTCGTGGACGACCTGCTCACTGGTCCGGGATCCGTCCAAGAGCTGTGCCACCTGCCAGATCAGGCCGGTGGGGTCCTCGACCTCGTAGCCGAGACCGTAGTGGACGCTGCCCATCCACAGCGTGCCGTCGTCCCACCGGATCGGACGGTGCGGAGGCTTGATCTTCGGGAGTCGCACTGGTGCGCCACCAATCTCTCGGGGAGTTCCAGATGTGCCGATGGAGCGGTGCGGGTCAGCCGATGACCGCACCCGCACCGCTCCATCGCCGATATCAGTACTCGGAGCTCGGGTCCTGACGGACTGCCGTGGTCTCCAGGCGATCGAGCTTGCGCACCTTGATCACCATCTTCTCCGCCAGTTCCTGCTCGGCGTCGCGCGGCTTCACAGCCTGCTCCTCGGCCTGCTCCAGCTTCTTCATGTCACTTCCTCCTTCTGCGTTGGTGTGGAGCCAATCTAGGAACGGCAGGCATGCGCGCCCAGCTCGGACCTCATAGGTTGACGGCACGCGGTTGTGGGGACCGTGCCGGCGATGACCACGAGGCCGTGGCGCAGCGGGACGCGCGGAGGCGCCCTCGACACAGGCATCCGCGGCCGCGCAAGTGTCAGTACCTCGACCCCTTGCCGGCGGTGGCCGACAGCCTGGTGGACCTCACCGAGACCGCGTACAGCCTTCGCCGGGCTCGACCGGTCACTCACCCGGAACACCCTGCCCCGCCCGCAGAGCAGCAACCGCGACACGGCGGGCTCGCTCGGCCTGGTCCGGAACAGCCACCGCTTTCGCGCGCCCCCGGCAACCGCACCGGTGCCGACGGCAGGGGTCTCGGACGCCGACGGTCTGCTGCCGCTCGCGGAAGCAGTCGCCGTCGTGCGTGCCGTCCTCGAACCCACCGGCCCCGGAGCCGAGCTCGACGAGCCAGTGGCCGAGCGTTACACCATCGCCCGTCTCCACTCCGATCATTCCCCTTTGGGGGCCGGACGGCCTCTCGTACGTGATCACTCGGAACGGCGGCCTCCCCCCATGCGGTCAGCCTTCGTGCCGAGCATCGTCACGACCGTTGCCGACTGCGGCGATGCTCGCTATGTTAATGAGAAATCACATCAATCCACAGCACCAACAGAAAACATGACGCACAACTCGCTTTAGATACGGTCTAGTTATCACTGATGCGATCTCCCGGGAGGCAGATAAGTCAATGGTCAATCACAGAGGTCTTGAGAGATCGACAGTCGACACGACGCCTGCCGTCGCGAACAAGTGATGGTGCCGCACCACCGAGTGACGTGTCAGGGGCCGCCGACGCACGGCCGGGGCAAGCAGACAGGCTGATCCCGGACCACGGGCCCGGCCACCGATCCCTCCCCCTCAAAAGCCCAGAGGGCTCACGGCAGGCCGCAGCACTCCGCCACCGCCAACCGCCGCACACCCCGGGACCGTACGGGCTTCAGCACTCACGAGGGGCCTCACCGCATGTGCAGGCCGAGCGGGAACCCCCGCACGCCCCGCGAGACCTGTGGACTTCGACCGGACGCGGCAGAGCTCCGCAGAATCTCGGCAACATGCTCGACGGACGCAACAACCAGCACCCACAGAGGAGTTCGATCACATGGACGGGCTGAGCAGACGAAAGATGTTACTGGCCGGCGGAGCCCTCGGCGCCGCCGGAGCACTGAGCATGGCTTCACCCGCAGGGGCCCGGCCCCTGTGGACCTGGCCGCCGGCCGGCTCAGTGGCGGGCGCGGGCGCCGGCGCGGACCCCGAATGGGTGTGGGACGACGAGGCCGACCCGGTCCTGGCAGCCGTCATCGACCGGGGCGACGTGGCCAGGGTCAATGCCGCACTGGCCAAGTGGACCCGTAACGATCAGGCCCTGCCCGCCGAATTACCCTCAGATGTACGGGACTTCATGGAGACGGCCCGTCGGCTCCCGTCCTGGGCGGACCGTACGAAGCTCGACCGCGGTTCCCGGTTCAGCAAGACGAAGGGGATCTACGTCGGGGCACTGTACGGCCTCGGCAGCGGCATGATGAGTACCGCCATCCCCCGCGAGGCGCGCGCGGTGTACTACTCCAAGGGCGGGGCGGACATGAAGGACCGCATCGCCAAGACCGCGAGACTCGGCTACGACATCGGGGACCTGGACGCGTACCAGCCGACGGGCTCGATGATCGTGACGTGCGTGAAGACCCGGATGGTGCACGCCGCCGTACGGCACCTGCTCCCCCAGTCTCCCGGGTGGACGCAGACGAGCGGCGGCCAGACCATACCGATCAGTCAGGCGGACATCCTCGTCACCTGGCACAGCCTGGCCACGTTCGTCATGCAGAGGCTCAAGGACTGGCGCGTGAAAGTCAGCACCGCCGACTCCGACGCCTATCTGCATGTGTGGCAGGTCAGCGCCGCCATGCTCGGCGTGCGGCAGGAGTACATCCCGGCCACATGGGACGCGGCCAACGCCCAGTCCGCCCAGGTCCTCGACCCGATCCTGGCCGCGAGTGACGAGGGGGTGGCACTGACCGAAGTCCTCCTCGACATCGTGGCCGAACTCGATCTCGGCCTCACCCGTCCCCTGATCAGCGCGTTCGCCAGGTACACGCTCGGCGACCGGGTCGGGGACATGATCGGGCTGTCCAAGGAGCCCGTCCTGAAGCCTCTGATCGCAGCCGCCTGGCCCCTGCTGGTCGCCTTCCGCGAGGGACTGATCTCCTTTCCCGTCATACCGTCCGTCGCCTGGACGCTGGAAGAGGCGATCCGCCAGTTCGTCCTGCTCTTCCTCGGCGAGGCCAAGCCGATCGCCATCAGCATCCCGGACACGAACCGCCCGTCCTGACCACCGCTCCCCCGGTGGAAGACGCGCTGCGACGCACCCCGGATCGGGTGGTGGGGGGGGGGGGCGGGCCCGGGGGGCCCCCCCCCCCCCCCCCGCCCCCCCCCCCCCCCCCGGGGGGCCCCCCGGCCCCCCCCCCCCCGGGGGGGGGGGGGGGGGGGGCCCCCCCGCCCCCCCCCCCCCCCCCCACCACCCGACGTCCACGCCGCCCCGCGGTGAGGCATCGCCGACCGCATTCAACTCACAACTGACAAACGGTCAGGAAGTCGGCAAAGGGCAGCATCAGTCCTGGCACACGTGATCGGACAAGGGGGCAGGTCACCGCACGCGACCGCGCGCTTTCAAGGGCACCGGGGGCAGCACCGGAGCCGGGATCGGAGCGCCGTCGTAGCCCCGCACGTTGCCGAACCGGTCGCCGTTCATCCAGTCCTCACGGGCCTTCGCGATGTCGTCCTGGTTCCTGCCCACGAAGTTCCACCACATGACGATCTCCTCCGCGAAGGGCTCACCGCCCAGGAGCATCAGACCCGCGTCGGACTCCGCGCGCAGGGGGAGCTCCGTGCGCCCGCAGCCGAGGTAGAGCATGGAGCCGGGCAGTACGGGGACGCCGTCGACCTCGGCCTCGCCGGACATCGACAGCACGGCGTACTCGAAGTCCGGGTCGAGCGGAAGCCGGGCTTCGGCGCCCCGGCTCAGGGCGAGGTCGGCGCCGACGATCGGGGTGTAGGCGGTACCGGGCGACGTGGCGCCGTCGAGGGTGCCCAGGATCACCGTGGCCGTCAGGCCGGGGGCGGTGACGGTCGGCAGGTCCGTGTGGTGCTGGAAGTGCGGTTCGACGTTGCGGTGGGCATCGGGCAGGGCGACCCAGAGCTGGGCGCCGTGCAGGAGCGACGCGTGCGGCCTGGGGCTCTCCTCCGAGTGACTGATGGCACGGCCGGACGTCATCAGACCGAGTTCGCGCGGGCGGATCGTCTCGAGGCTGCCCAGGCTGTCGCGGTGCAGGACCTCGCCCTCGTGCAGCCAGCTGACCGTCTGCAGGCCCATGTGCGGGTGGGGCGGCACCTGCATCCCGGGCTCGTCGGCGATGTCGTCGGGGCCGTAGTGGTCGACGAAGGCCCAGGCCCCGACCATGCGGCGGCCCAGGTTGGGCAGCAGCCTGCGGACCTCGGTGGACTCGCCGAGCCGGACATGTCGCGGGGTGAGAAGTTCACGTACGGGTTCGGCGACGACGAAGCCCCTGCCTCCGCAGACGGAGAGTGCGGCCTGACGATCGAGATTGCTCATGACGCTCAACCTATTCCCGTGCGACTCCGGGCGGGCGGCACCCACGCCGAATATTTAGTGGAATGTTAAACCATTGATGCGTGTTGGGGGGTGTGGACGCGTACGGGAACAGCCCGGCGGCATCTCGACCGAGGAGATCACATGAGCGACACCTACTACGAGTTCGGTACCGCTGCCGAACGCTGGGACCGTGCGCAGTTCTTCTTCGGCTCGAAGGAGTACACGACCGCGGCCCGGATTCTGGGCGGGCTCGTCGAGGAGGTGCCGGAGCAGGTCGCGCCGCGGCTGCTGCTGGCGCGCTCGTACTACCACTCGGCGCGGCTCGGGCGGGCCGAGGCGGAGCTGCGCGAGGTGCTGGAGCGCGACCCCGTCGAGCAGTACGCGCGGCTGATGCTGGGCCGCACACTGGAGCGCCAGGGCCGACAGGCCGAGGCCGACACACAGCTGCGGATGGCCGCCGCGCTGGCCGGGGACTTCCCGCCGGCCGACGGCGCGTGACCTCGGCGGTCGCCGGGCCCATCGGGCCGCACCCGGAAATCCGGGTGCGGCCCGGCCGCGCCGCGTGATACTTCCCGGGGCATGACCGACCTCGTCACACCACGCCTGCTTCTGTATCCGATGACCGTTGCCGACGCCGGACAGGTGGCCGCGGGCCTGCCGGCCGACGGTGTGCACTGGG
The DNA here is from genome assembly GCF_055568375.1 of Streptomyces sp. NPDC026062. Lineage (NCBI taxonomy): Bacteria > Bacillati > Actinomycetota > Actinomycetes > Kitasatosporales > Streptomycetaceae > Streptomyces > Streptomyces sp. NPDC026062. Next base: position 35,776 of record NZ_JBVHOQ010000052.1, on the reverse strand, counting down.
CTCCGGGCTATCCCTCACCGGGCGAGATGAGGGCGGCCAGGCGGTTCCTGGACACCTGCGCCGAAGCCGGTGATCCCACTCCCTACGGCCCGTACGGCATACGGCGCCGCGAGGACGGACTGGTGATCGGGGGCGTGGGGTTTCACGGACCGCCCGACGAGAGGGAGCACGTCACGATCGGTTACGGGCTCGTGGAGTCGGTGCACGGCCGTGGGTACGCCTCGGAGGCGCTTCGCGCGCTGCTGCGGTTCGCCCGCGACCGGGGCGTCGTCTGCGTACACGGGGACGCCGACCTCGACAACATCGCCTCCCAGCGCGTCATGACCGCGGCAGGCATGCGCCTGGTGAAGGAGGACACGCAGCTCAGGTACTACAGGACCGACTGGGACGGGTCCGCCCGTCAGGCGTGAGACGGCTCCCGCGCATGCCCGGAGCCCGCCGGACCTCTCCCCGGCGGGCTCCGGGCATGCTGTCGACGCGGTGCACACCCTTCTCCGCGCCCGGCACGCCGTTCAGGTCCCGCGTGCCGGGCCCGTCGTCGCGCCGGGGTTCAGCCCGCGACGGTCGCCGGCAGGTTCGCCGCGCCGTCCGTGACCGCAACCGGTTTCGGCACCAGCAGCCGTTCGGTGAGATATCCGAAGACCAGCCCGAAGGTGGTCCAGAGCGTGACCTGCACCGCGAGCGTGGCCAGCCTGAACTCCCAGAGCAGAGCTGCCGGGAAGTCCTTTCCGACCTCGTTGAACGAGGGAAGGAAGGCGTAGGCCAGCCCGGTCACCAGCACATAGCCCGCGGCTGCGGCGATGGTGGCGTTCCAGTTGCCCAGGCGTGGGGCCAGGCGCTTGCCGAGGATGACGGCGGCCACGGCCAGCAACACGCTGAGCACCACCATCAGGAAGAACAGCGTGGTACGTCGGCCGATGGTGTCCGGGTTGCCGACCGCCGGCGGATTCGCCGGGTACTTCAGGAACGGCACGATGTACACGGTCAGCAAGGCCGCTCCCGCGATCAGCGCAGCCGTCGCCCTCGGGCCGAAGCGGCCCATCCGGCCGAGGGCGTAACAGAAGACGAGCGCGGCGATGCCGCCGACGGCGACGCCGAAGACGAGTACACCGGTGGCCAGGCCGGCGGTGGACTGCATGGTGCGGCTGACGAGTTCCTCGCCGCCGCCGTGGTCATGGCTGTGTGTCTCTTCGAGGGCGATGGCCGCGTCGACACGGGACTCGCCGAGGAAGTAGGCGACGAGCAGTGCGAGAGCACCCGCCACCAGGCCGGCCAGCATGCCGCGGACCAGCAGAGCTCTGACAGATATGGAGTTCATGAGGGATTCCCCTGGATCAGCCGGATGGATCAGTGGCAGGGGAAACCGAGAAGGTGGCGGCCGTCGTGGACCCACTCGTGCACGCCTTCGCCCGAGATGAGCGCGGTGGCGCCCTGCTCGGCGCCGACGAAGTACAGCAGGATCAGCATGACGACGCCGAAGAAGACCGCCCAAGGGGCAATGGTCTTCAGCGAGATGGGGGTGATGGCGGGTACGGCTGTCGCGGGGGCAGCAGTCTGAGCCATGGCAGAACCTCCTGAGGGAACACGCGTCCCGATCGTGGTGCCTGAGACGAAGGTGCTGGGTCTGACTTCCCGTACGGAAACGGGTTCACAGTGGCGCGACCGTGCCGGATTCTCACCGGACTTCCGTCACACCTTCGTCATGTCGTCGCGACGATACCGCCTGGGAGCGGGTGCCGCCATGGTGCCGGTGTGCGGGCCGACGGGCCCCGATGCCATGGTGGGGTTGGCCAAGTGGCCCTGGTTCAGGGAGTTGAGGGCGAGCATGACGGTACGGGTGATGTTGATCTCACCGGCGATGAACGCCGCGCTGCGTGAGGCCCGGTTCGCGGGTGACGCGTCGCTCGACGAGTCCGGCCTCCGGCTGGCGCGTTCCGCGGCGGGCACGTTGCCTGCGGCGGACCGGGCCCTGCACGGACCGTCCCGGCGCTGCACGCTCACCGCCGACGCGCTCGGGGTGCGCTCCCTCCCCGAACTCTCGCTTCACGACTGGGATCTGGGACGCTGGACGGGCGCCCGGCTGGACGAGGTGAGCGCGAGCGAGCCGGAAGGTGTGGCGTCCTGGCTCGCGGATCCCTCCGCCGCACCGCATGATGGCGAGTCCTTGGAGGAACTGTGCGCGCGGGCAGGGGCGTGGCTCGACGAGCTGGACGGCGGTGGCCCGGGACGGGTGCTCGTGGTGGCCGAACCCGCCGTGGTCAGGGCCTCGGTCGTCCATGCGCTGGCCGTTCCGCCTCAGTCGTTCTGGCGGATCGATATCGCACCGCTGACGCTCACGGAGCTCAGCGGCAGGTCGGGGCGGTGGAGCCTGCGGTGCGGCAGGCCACTTGCGCCGGGGCAGGGCGGTTGACATGCCTTGCGCCGGGTCGTCCGTCCGCTTCTCGGCCGAATGCCGCACGGCCGGCCGGTGTCCTGACCGAAGCACCGGACGACCGGCATCCGCTGCTCTCGTCCCATGGGGAAGACTGAGCCCATGAGAGACACCGTTTTCACGCGCGACGGCGGCTGGATCCCGAAGGTGATCCGCGAGGACGGTGAGCTGAGGCTGATGCTCGGTGCCGGGGCCGACGCCAACCATGAACCCCGCACGTTCACCTTCCCGATCGGGGAAGCCCATCTTGCGGTGATCCGGGAGGACCTGGCCAGACACCTGCTGCTGTGGAGTGCGGTCCTTCCCCTGTGCGACGACGCCGGCACCCGGGGCCGGCTCGACGAGACCGCCGCCGTCGCGCTCCTGGATCCGGTCCTCCTCTCCCCGCCCTCGGATGTGGACGCTCTCTTCCGCCGCATCCGGTGGGACAGAAGCCGGCTCATAGCCCATGGGGCTGACATCGGTTCGCTCGAACGCGGTCAGGTCTGTACGGCCATGCGCGCGGCGACAGAGACGTCGAACGGGAAACGAGCTGCGGAGTACCACGCGAACCGCCGTCGCGCCGAGCGCGGAACCGTACTCGGTCCGCTCGACGCCGCGATTCTGAAGTACACGGGCCAGTATCTGCACGGCTCGACGGTTCCCGGACGGATGCCCGGCGCCGTCGACCCCACGCTGCTGTCCGAGGTCATGCGTGTGATCGCCACTGCGGAGCAGGCGTGCGCCGGGATGCGGATCGGCCGCGATCCGCGACGGGGAAAGCACGCCACGGACAAGCGCGACTGGGATCGGATGGCGACGGCGGTCGACGCGGCCGTGCGCCGCGCACATCCCGAGGTCGTCGACGACGCGGTGCGTACCGTGGTCTTCCTGATGTGCTCGGAGGCCGCAGGCCGCTCCAGGAACATGTCCATGGACGATGCCGAGGAGGCTGTCGCCGACCGCACCGGCTTCGGTGAGAGTGCGCGGAAGACGGTCCTGTCGTTCACCGACGACAAAGGCGTCGAGAAGCAGTGGAGCTCGGGCTCCCCTCGCACCGCCGGCGCGGAGTTCTGGGAGTTCGTCGGCGATCGCTCCGCCTCGGACAACAAGGTGTTCACCATCGAGGACGAGAGGATGGGCGAAGGGATCCAGCTCCACTTCTACGCGGACTCCATCGCCCGGATCACCACGGTGCGCGAGGGTGAGAGCGGGTCGGATCCGGAGTACCGGGTCGAGTACAGCCTGGTCGACGGGATCGGCGAGTACCGGAACATGGTGAGCGCCTTCGTTCTCGGCGGCTGCGCCGCACTCGATCAGCACGGTCCCTGGATGCAGAATGCCGACTTCGAACGCGCGCGTCGGGAGCGCGGCGCCAAGTAGCCCCGGCAGGAGCCATCGCCTGCGCCGCCGGAAAACCCGCGTACGAACGGGCACACCAGCCACGCGAGCTCGGCGCCGGCCACAACCGTCGCAAAAGACGCTGGATCGTCCGGCACGTCCCGCCTTACGGTGACGCGATGAGCGAGCAACCGGAAGTGTCCGCCAGGCCCGTCGAAGCCTTTGAACCTCCTTACTACGTTGCTGTCTTCACTGCTGTGCGGTCGCCCGAGCAGGGCGGCTACAGCGAGACGAATGCCCGTATGGAAGACCTGGTGAAGAACGTCCCGGGGTTCCTGGGGATGGATCACGCACAGACTCCTGGCGGTCTGGGCATCACCGTCGGGTACTTCCGGGACGCCGATGCCCTGACCGAGTGGCGGACCAACGCCGAGCACCGTGCGGCGCAGAAGCGCGGACGTGCCGAGTGGTATCGGAGCTACACGCTGCACGTGGCGAAAGTGGAACGGAGCCAAGGATTCACGCGAACGTAGGCCCGCCGCCTCCCGTCCGCCGCCCCGTGGCGCACACCGGCAAGGTCCGGACGGCTACAGCCGGACGGCGTGACCGTCCACGGGCGCTCGGGGCAGGTCTTCTGCCGGGCGAGTGGGGAGTGAGAACCTGATCTTGGACCGGGCTTGGGCCCCCACGTGGTGGTAGAAACAGATGGCATCGGTGTTCCAGTCGGGGGTCTGCCACTGCATCTGTGCGGCGCCGCGGGCTGCTGCCGCGTCCTTCACGGCGTTGAGCAGCGCGCGCCCCCAGCCCTCGCCTCGGTGCGGTTCGGTGACGAACAGGCAGTCCAGGTGCACGTAGTCGGTTGCCTGCCAGGTGGAGAACTCGCGGGAGCAGGTGGCGTAACCAATCAGTTCGCCGCCGCGGTCGACCACGAGACACCACGCTCTCGGATGTACTGAGAACAGCACGGGCTCCAGACGGGTGGCGAGATCAGCGGGCACGGGTTCGGCGCGCTCGAAGGCGGCATGGGCGGCGCACAGGAGAGCTATCGCCGGCAGGTCGGCCGCGATGGCCGGACGGATCACGCCGTCCGGCCGTGCGGTGTCCTTCAGCATGCGCAGGAGATTCCCGAACGCGGGGCGGTCAGGTCGTCGACAGGACGCTGCTCGGCACCGGTGGCGGAGTCGTAGGCGAATCCCTCGCGTACCCAGTACTCGAAGCCGCCGAGCATTTCCTTGACCTGGTGTCCGAGGCGGGCGAAGGCCAGCGCCGCACGGGTCGCGCCGTTGCAGCCGGGGCCCCAGCAGTAGGTGACCACGGTCCGGGCCGGGTCGATCAGGCGCGGCGCCAGGTCGGCGATCCGCGCGGTGGGGATGTGGATGGCGCCGGGGATGTGACCCTGGTCCCAGGCGGCATTGCTGCGGGTGTCGACCACCACGATGCCGGGTGCGCCGGATGCCAGATCGGCGTGGACGTCGGAGACATCCGCCTCGAAGGAGAGACGGGCGGCGTAGTGGGCTGCGGCCTCGGCCGGGGTGGCGGCGGGCACGCTCAGGACAACGCTGGTGATCTCTGCGGAAGCGGTGACGGGCATAGGGCGGGAACCTCTTGTTCTTGCTGGTCGGGACGAGGCCGGGTGGACCGTGTCGGGTGTCCCCCGGCCGGCGACGGCTCCATCCTCCGATCCCTGGGCCCGCCCTACGAGTGGCGTAAACGTCTGAAGTCGCCAAGATTCCGCCAGTCGTACGGCGTGACCCTCAGGGGAGCGCGGAGACGCGGGTGAACGTCTTGCGGTAGGCCGTCGGCGTCGTCCGCATCTGGCGGGTGAAATGGTGCCGGTACGTCGCGGTGCTGTCGAAGCCGACCGCGGCGGAGACCTCGTCGACGGTGCCCTCGCCGGATTCGAGCAGTGGCAGGCTGGCAGCCACTCGCTGGGCGATGACCCAGCGCATGGGGCTCACGCCGTTGCGGCGGCTGAAGTGCCTCAGGTATGAGCGTTCCGACATGCACGCGGCCTGGGCCAGGGCGGACACGGACAGCGGGGTGTGCAGTTGACGCAGTGCCCAGTTCATGCTGTGCGTGACGCCGTCGTCCTCGGGACCGATCTCTCCCACCGCAGCCTCGATGAACTGGGCCTGCCCGCCCTCGCGGTGCGGCGGAACGACGAAGCGGCGCGCCACCGCGTTGGCGACGGACGCGCCGTGATCGGCCCGGACCAGGTAGAGGCACAGGTCGATACCGGCCGCGCTGCCCGCGCTGGTGAGGACATCGCCGTTGTCGACGTACAGCACGTCGGGATCGACTTCGATCCCGGGATGCCGTTCGGTGAGCGCGCGGGCGTAGCGCCAGTGGGTGGTGGCGCTACGGCCCTCCAGCAGCCCGGTCGCGGCCAGCGCGAACGCCCCCGAGCAGATCGACACCAAGCGCGCCCCGCGCGCATGGGCCCGCAGCAGCGCTTCCACCAGGGCGGGCGAGACCTCCGCCCCGACCTTGGCCACCCCCGGCACGATCACCGTGTCCGCCGCGGCCAGCGCATCGAGTCCGTGCTCGACGCGCAGCGTGAACCCACCGACCGCCCGCAGATCCTGGCCGGGCTCCTCGGCGCACACCCGCAGCTCGTACCAGGGCAGGTCTCCCAGCTCCGGCCGGGACAAGCCGAAGACCTCCACCACCACGCCCAGCTCGAAGGGCGCCATTCCATCGAAGGCCAGTGCCGCCACCACGTGCGTTTTCGTCACGGCCATATCTTAATGACCAACAATATCCAGCCACGACAGCGCGGGCGGTGAGATGGGGCGACCGGGCATGGGCGGGCTCAGTTCCTTCTTCTCGGTGCGGCCCCTGGGCCCGGTGCTGTCACCGACGCCTCCGGCGTGTGACGGAGGCCGCGAGCGGGACCAGGGAGAGGGCAACCGGGGGCCAGGAGACGCCGGAGGGTCGTGAAGGCTCATTCGGAGGAACGGGAGAGGCGGTCCGGGGCCGGGGCGGCAGTGACCCGCTCGACACTCGTCAGAGCAGCAGCGTGAGGGTCGCCGGGCCGGTGAGCTGGGCGAGACCGCCCGAGGCGCAGGCGGTCAGGTTGAGCGCCGGTTTGACGATCACGTTGGTGAAGACGGCGCCCTGCCCCAGCCCTGCGGTGACGGTGCCGACGGCGGCCACCACGGTGGCCCCCCGAGGGAGGGAAGGGCGCGGGGCCATGACATCTCCGCTCCGGAGGCCGGACCGTCGTGCCGACCCGTCCCCCGACCGCGTGGACCTCTCCTGATTGCCCTCCTCCTGTCCGGCGAGTGGGTACGGTCGGATCATCCCCGTCGCCCCACCGACCGAGGAGTTCCGATGGAAGGCGATCAGGACCACCCCCTTCTCGTCCGGGCCCGCCGTCTCTCAAAGGATCTACTGGCCCCAGCCGCCCAGAGCGTCGACAGGGACGGCCTCCCCGCCGCCCACCTGGACGCGCTGCGCGCCTCCGGGCTACTGGGGGTGAGCGCTCCGCGGGAGTACGGAGGAGCCGGAGTCCCCGACGCGGTCGCGCGAGAGATCCAGGAGGCCCTGGCCACCGGCTGCTGCACGACCTGGTTCGTACAGGCCCAGCATCAGTCCCCGCTGAGGCTGCTCGCCGCGTCGGACGGTCCGGCGAAGGAGCGGCTGCTTCCGGAGCTGGCGAGCGGCAGGCTGCTGGCGGGAGTCGCGTACGCCCACGTCCGCTCGTTCCCCGGGTCCCGGTGCGGGCCACCGCCGACCGCGGCGGCTGGCGGTTCGACGGCACGGTCCCCTGGTACACCGGCTGGGGGCTGAACGACGTGATGCTGCTGGCCGGAGTCGACGCCGACGGCGAGGTGGTCCTCGCGTTCGCCGGAACCGGCGAGGAAGGGCTGTGTGCGTCGGACCCCCTGCGGCTGGTCGCCGTGTCGTCCTCCCGCACGGTCTCGCTCCGGCTGGACGGCCTGTGGGTGCCGCAGGAGTCCGTCGTCCTGCGAATACCGGGGGAGCGGTGGGCCGGTACGGACCTCGCGCGCGCCTCGAACGTCTCCCCTGCCGTCTTCGGCGTCGCCGAGGCCGCTCTGCGGGTGCTGGAGGCGACCGGCACGGAGGCCGCCATGACCGCGCGCGGACTGCGGACCGAACTGGCCGCGGTCCGCCGGCGCGCCTACGCCCTGGCCGACCATCCCGCACCGGAACACGGTGTTCCCGAGCGCACCGCTCTGCGCCTGCGCGCTCTCGACCTGCTGCGCACGGTGACCACGGCGGCGGTCGTCGCGGGCGGCGGCCGTGCGACGGACCTGGACCACCCGGCGCAACCGCTGGCCAGGGAGAGCCTGTTCATGCTCGTCCAGGGGCAGACGGCGCCGGTCCGCCGGGCCCACCTGGCGTCTCTGACCTCAGGGTCCGGGTCGACCGCTTCGTCCTGATCCCCTCTCTCACCCGAGACCACGGAGGTGCCTCATCATGCAGGAGCAGCCCCGGAGCGCCCGACGACAAGACCCCGACGAAGCGCCGGACGGCCCGGAGCCGGGCACCGAGGTGGCCGCCGCCCTGACCGGTGTGAGGCGCCCCTGCGACGTCCTCCTCGTCCACGACGCCGTGCTGCCGAACGGACTCTCCTTCCGCGTACGGGTTCCCGAGGCGCACGACCTGTTCGGCGACCGGGGCGCCGACAGCCTCCCGGACGACGCCCTTCTGCTCCGTTCGGTGGTGGAGCAGTGCGCCTACGCGACCCTCCAGCACACAGGGCTTCTACGGCCCCGGGAGGTCCCGCTGAACACCTCGTCGAGCAGTCGTGTCCTGACCGGCCCGCCGCTCCAGCCCCTCCCCGGGGGACTGCTGGCGACCTGTCTCGTCGAACAGCTCCGGACCAGCCGGACGGGACGCACCCGGCGGGTGGTCGCTCTTGCGTGCTCCGGTCGCCGGACGGACAGGTGGTGGCGGACGGCGAGACCGGTGCCGGGGTGCTGGAGAACGCCCTCTACCGGAACTGGCGGGGCGCCGGGGTCGTCCGGGCCGGATACCTGCCGCCTCCGAGCGAGCCCCATGCCCCCGCAGGACGGGTCAGGTCCCGGCCTGAGAATCAGGTCCTGGCGCAGGTCGAGCGGGAGGACGGGGGTGGCGCCCATGCCGTGTTGCGCGTGTCCGGGCCGCATCCCTACCTGCTGCCCGCGTCCGCGGACCACGTGACGGGACGGCTGTTCGCGGAGGCAGCCCGGCAGCTCGTGCTCGGTCTGTGCGCACCGCACGGCGGAGTGCGCGCGCTGCACCTGTCCTTCCCCCGGCTGTGCACCCTGGACGCGTCCGTGCGGGTACGCGCCGTTCCATGCGCCGGACCGCAGGCGTCCTCCCGGTGGCGCGTCCTCTTCTCCCAGGCAGGCGCCACGGTGTGCGCCGGGCGCATCGAGGCAGGCGCCTGAGCGACGCGGTCCGGGGAACCCCGCGCCCGGCGATCCCGGGCGTGCGGCGCCTGCGAGCACGAGAACGCGAGTCCGAGGGTCTGGCCGCCCCCTCGGGGCACGCATGCGCAGACATCGGCCGGCGGACCTCCTTCCCGGCATCGAGCCGCGCTTCGCGGACGCGTACAGCGACGACATCCTGCTCATCAGGGCGGCTGAGGAACAGGCGCGCGGACCCGGGACCGACGGGAAGCGGGTCACCCCCGGCAGGTCGGTGCGACCGCCTCCAGTTCGCGCGGGCAACCCGGCGAACGCACCGCGGGCGCCCCTACCGCCTCCCCCCTCTTCCGTACGGAGAACCGTCGTCCATGTCCCGCCGCCGTTTCCTTCCCGTCCGACCGGGCATCACAGGAGCGAGGCAGCCGTGAACCGGCCGGAGCGCCGGGACACCACGACAGACCCGTTGTCGCTCGTCCTGCGGCCACGCCCGGCCGGGGAACGACCAGACCGACCGAGGAGTGCCATGGCGCACGAATCAGATTCCCGGTGCCCGGTGCTGGATGTCTCGGGGGGCTCCCTCCACGCTGAGGCGGCGGCACTGCGGGCCGAGGCGCCCGCCGTACGCGTCCTGTTGCCCGGCGGCGTCATGGCGTGGGCGGTGACCCGGCACAGCGTCATCAAGGCGCTGACCTCCGACCCCCGGGTCTCCCGGGACTTCGTGCGGCACTGGCCCGGACGGAGCGAGGTGCCCGACGGCTGGCCGCTGGCCGCTGTCACCTTTCAGCAGAACTTCCTGAACACCTACGGCGCCGAACACCGCGCACTGCGCGGCCGGGTGGCCCCCTCCTTCTCCCCCAGACGGGTCTCGGCCATGCGTCCGAGCATCGAAGCGGTGGCGGCACGGCTCACGGACGCGTGGGCCGCTCTCGATCCCGGCGAGGCGACCGATCTGCGCGGTACCTACGCGCTGCCGCTCACCATGACAGTGATCTGCGAACTGTTCGGGGTGCCCGAGCACCTGCGGGGGCCCCTGGGTGCGGCCATCGACCGGGCCGCCGACACCGCGGCCTCGCCCGAACAGGCCCTGGCCGTCCACGCCGAGATCGACGCCCGCCTGGACGAACTGGTCGCCCACAAGCGGGCCGACCCCGGCGCCGACCTCACCAGCGACCTCCTGATGAACTCCGAGGGCGGCGACGGCGTCTTCACCGAGGAGACCCTCAAGGGGACGCTCTTCCTGATGATCGGCGCCGGCTACGAGACAGCTGTCCACCTCATCACCAGCGCCGCGCACGCCCTGTTGACCGAGCCGGATGTGCTCCTTCGGATCGAGCAGCGCGAACTGCGCTGGCCGGACGTCGTGGAGGAGACCCTGCGGCTCCAAGGTCCCATCATGTATCTGCCGTTGCGGTACGCCGTCGAGGACATCGACCTGGGCGAGGGGACCGTCGTCCGGAAGGGCGAGGCGATCGCCGTAGCCTTCGCCGCCGCCGGCCGCGACCCGGAGCAACACCCGCAGAATCCGGACGACTTCGATCCTCTCCGCGACGACAAGACGCATCTCGCCTTCGGGCACGGTCCGCACTTCTGCCTGGGTGCCCACCTCGCCCGGCTGGAGGCCGAGGTGGCACTGCGCACCCTCTTCACCCGCTTGCCGGGCCTGGCGCTCGCCGCGCCGGAGCGGACGCCGGACCGGCTGTCCTCCTTCATCCTCAACGGCCTGACCGAACTGCCGGTCGTGCCGGTGCCGCGCCGCTGATCCCCGCTCGGACGGGACGGCCGATGCGGGAGCCGCCGCACGGCGGCTGTGGGAGCGGGTGCTGCGCGGTCGACCGCGGGACCGAACCGCGATCGACGAGTGCGTTCGCGTCATCACAGGGTGCGGGGCGGTGGAGCTCGCCTTGTCGCGGGCCGAGGAGAGGCTGGACCGCGCTTGGGAGGTGCTCGAGCCCCTGCTGCCCGCGTACCCGGTCGTCGCCCTGTTGAGGTCGCTCGGCTTCTACGCGGTCACCCGGGACGCGGAGTTGAACGGCTGACGGGCCGGGCGGCCGGACACGCACCGGCCGCTCACGGAAAGGAGAAGAGAAACGGCTGAGCGGCTGCGGCTGTGCGACCGGGCGGTCGCTGATTCCGGCGATCTGGCGCGACGGCGAGCGGATCGGAGGTGATGCCGTCGAGATGGGGCTGCTGATGTGCAGGCCGGGCCCGTACCTGGTACGGGTCCAGGTACGGCGCGTTGCGATGGGGGCACGACATGGGACAGCGGCCGGGGATCTCGTGGAGGGAGCGGGCGCGGGCTTCCCTGAAGCGGCCTCATTCCCCCGGGTCGTTTCAGGGAAGGGAGTTGAACGGGAGCGGGGTGCGGCACCCCGCGGCGGTGGGCCCGGGCGTCGGACACGAACGGAATCGGCCCCGCACGCCCCGAGGAGGCGTGGGGGCGTTGCGGAACGTGTCGGCCCGCTGTTCAACCTCCTCCGGTCCGATCTGCGGCGGATCCACACCTGCGGGTGAGCTTGCCGAGGCTGTACGGGGGCGGGGCGGCGGCGTGGGGATGCGGGATGTCCCAACGTGTGGACGATGGAAGAAGGGGCTCGTCCGCGGGGTCGTCCAACGGCTCCAGCGCTGCAAGAGCCCATCATCCACGCGGGCCACACAGTGGCGGAAAGCCGCGCGAGCACCAAGGAGTATCCATGCCGGTCTGCACGACCCGTGACGGTGTCGAGATCTTCTACAAGGACTGGGGCCAGGGGCGCCCGGTCGTCTTCATCCACGGCTGGCCGCTCAACGGCGACGCCTGGCAGGACCAGCTGAAGGCCGTGGCCGACGCGGGATACCGCGGAATCGCCCACGACCGGCGCGGTCACGGCCGCTCGACGCCGGTGTACGACGGATACGACTTCGATACCTTCGCCGATGACCTGAACGATCTGATCACCCAGCTCGACCTGCGGGACGTCACTCTGGTCGCGCACTCGATGGGCGGCGGCGAACTGGCACGCTACATCGGTCGGCACGGCACCGAACGCATCAAGTCCGCCGTGCTGCTCTCCGCGGTCCCGCCGCTGATGCTTCAGGGGCCGGACAACCCCGAGGGGGTGCCGCAGAGCGTCTTTGACGACATCAAGAGCGGCATCCTGGCCGAGCGCTCGCAGTTCTGGAAGGACACCGCTGTCGGGTTCTTCGGTGCGAACCGGGACGGGAACAAGGTCACCCAGGGCAACAAGGACGCCTTCTGGTACATGGCGATGGCGCAGACCATCGAGGGCGGGGTCGACTGCGTGGACGCTTTCGCCCGGACGGACTTCCATGAGGACCTGAAGAAGTTCGACGTGCCGACCCTGGTGGTGCACGGAGACGACGACCAGGTCGTCCCGATCGACGCGACCGGACGCAAGTCCGCGAAGCTCATCCCGAACGCCACGCTCAAGGTCTACGAGGGCGGCTCCCACGGCATCGCCCTGGTACCGGGCGACAAGGAGAAGTTCAACAAGGACCTGCTGGACTTCCTGAAGAGCTGACCAGGCCGGCGCTGCCCCTGCCGATGGAGACCGGCAGGGGCAGCGCAGCACTCGTGACCCGGCGGTGGGCGAGTGGGTTCCTGGGGGCGCCGGCTCCGTGCGCGGCCCGCTCTGTCCGGTGACCTGCCGCCGTGTCGCCGCATCCGTCGGCGGCCGATGGAGCTGGGCCCTTGCGAGTGAGCGGCCGCTGTGGCGATGTCCAGGTCGGGATCGTAGAGGTAGGCGCAGATGAGTGGCATTTCTCCGGGCTTCCACGGCCGTACGCACCGGTTCGAGGGGCGGCTTCCGCCGGGGCAGTACCCCACGGAGTCGTTTCCCGTTCTCTCGGCCGGGCCGACTCCCCAGGTCCGCACCGAGGACTGGTCCTTCACGGTTTCGGCGGAGGACGGGCGGACCCGCCGCTGGGACTGGGCCACCATGATGGCGCTTCCTCAGGAGGACGTGACCGTCGACATCCACTGCGTCACCCGGTGGTCGAAGTTCGACACCGCATGGCGCGGGGTATCGCTGGACACTCTCCTCGCCGATGTGGAGACCGCGGCGGACTTCGCCGTGGCCCACAGCGAGGGCGGCTACACCACCAATCTGCCGCTGGAAGACCTCCAGGAGGGCAAGGCGTGGCTCGTACACACCTACGACGGATTCCAGCTGTCGCCCGAACACGGCGGGCCGGTACGTCTGCTGGTCCCGCACCTGTACTTCTGGAAGTCCGCGAAATGGATCACCGGGCTCACCCTCACTCCGCAGGACGAACCGGGCTTCTGGGAGTCGGTGGGGTACCACAACTACGGCGACCCCTGGCGCGAGCAGCGGGCCTGGAGCGACTGACACATGAGTGCGTGGTGGAGGGCCCGCCTCGTCGGGCGTGACGAGCAGTCCCCGACGGGACGCACGCTGCGGTTCGATGTCCCCCAGTGGCCCGGGCACCTCGCCGGCCAGCACGTGGACGTGCGGCTGAGCGCGGACGACGGCTACCAGGCCGTGCGCAGCTACTCCCTGGCCGCGCCCGCCCTGGGGACCGGTATCGAGCTGGGTGTGCAGGCCGTCCCGGGCGGCGAGGTCTCCCCCTACCTTGCGCAGGATCTGCCGGTGGGCGCCGAGGTAGAGGTGAGAGGCCCGCTGGGCGGGTGGTTCGTGTGGCGGGCCGAGCAGGACGATCCGGTCCTGCTGGTGGCGGGAGGCTGCGGCATCGTGCCCCTGATGGCCATGATCCGTAGCCACCGCATGGAAGGATCCGCCGCGCCGATGCGGCTGCTCTACTCGGTCCGCGACCCCGGTCAGGTCTGGTACCGCGACGAACTGGCCCCGGATGCCGATCCGTCGACGGCTTCGCGCATCGTCTGCACCCGCCGAGGCCCGGCCGGCTCGTCCCGGCCCCCCGGGCGGATCACCGCCGACGACCTGCTCCCGGCCGAGCACACCGCACTCGGCTCGGTTGTCCTTCGTCTGCGGACCTACCGGCTTCGTGGAACACGCCGCCGGTCTCCTCATCCGCGCCGGTTACGCCTCCGAGCGCATCCGAACCGAGCGCTTCGGCTGACCACCACCACCTCAGCTGCCGCACGCAGCCTCTCCCCCTGGAGAACACGTGACCTCCCCCTCGCATCGCGACGGCAACGCTCTTGCCGGGCCCCTCTCGCAGATCTTCGCCGGGGACCCGACGATCGCATGGCGGCGCTGCCCGCACTGCGGGCTGACCGGCTCGCTCGCGCAACTGCGCGTCTACGGGCCGGACCCCGGGCTCACCGGGCGCTGCCCCGGCTGCGAGGCCCTGGCCCTGCGCCTGGTCGAACAGCCCGAACACCTCTGGCTGCAACTGGGCACGGGGCAGGGAGCCTTCCGCTTCCCACGCCTTTGAGGAACCAGATCGCGCGATCTTCGACAGCCCGGCTCCTGGATGAGTGGGCTGGTCCTCCTGTCCCCGGACGGGGCCGTCATGCCGAACCGTCGAACGTGCCCGGTCCGGTCTCCTCGCAGCCCGCTCCCGGCCCGGTGCCGCGAGAGGTGACGGCCGGGGCGACCGGTCCGACCGGCACATGAGCACGCTCCCAGCCGGATGTCCCCCTCTCGTCAGAAAGGTCTCCTCGTGCACGAAGAGCGCGTACCAGCCGACATGAAGTCGCTGCCCGACAACACGGACCCGGCGGCCGAGGGCTGCCCCGTCCAGCAGGCTGCCGCCGATCCGATCAAGGGCGACGGCATCCGTCAGTGGTGGCCGAACCGCCTCAACCTCGAGGTCCTGCGACGGCACGAGCGCTCGAGCGATCCCTGCGGCGAAGGATTCGACTACGCCGAGGCGTTCAGCGCCCTCGACCTGGGCGCGGTCAAACAGGACATCGCGCAGACGCTGACGACGTCCCGGACCTGGTGGCCCGCCGACTACGGGCACTACGGTCCGTTCATCATCAGGATGGCGTGGCACCTGTCGGGCACCTACCGGGCCACCGACGGCCGCGGCGGCAACGGAGCCGGTCTCCAGCGCTTCGCCCCCGTCGGCAGCTGGCCGGACAACGTCAACCTCGACAAGGCCCGCCGACTGCTGTGGCCGGTGAAGCAGAAGTACGGGCGAGCGCTGTCCTGGGCCGACCTGATGGTGCTCTCGGGCAACGTCGCACTGGAGTCGATGGGCCTGGAAACCGTCGGCTTCGGTGGCGGCCGAGAGGAGGTGTGGGGCCCCGACGAGGCGGTCTACTGGGGGCCGGAGACGAACTGGCTCACCGACGAGCGGCATAAGGACGACGGCGAGCTGCTCACCCCGCTGGCCGCCGACACCATGGGCCTGATCTACGTCAACCCCGAAGGACCGCGGGGAAACCCCGATCCGATGGCGTCCGCCACCGACATCCGCGAGACCTTCGCCCGCATGGCGATGAACGACGAGGAGACCGTCGCCCTCTGCGCCGGCGGTCACACGTTCGGCAAGACCCACGGCGCGTCCGGCGCCGACAGCCTCGGACCCGAACCCGAAGCAGCTCCGATCGAGCAGCAGGGCCTCGGCTGGAAGAGCTCCTTCAGAACAGGCAAGGGCAACGACACCACCACCAGCGGCCTGGAAGTGATCTGGACCGATACCCCGACCAGCTGGGACAACCGCTACTTCGAGATCCTCCTCGGCTACGAGTGGGAACTCACCGCCAGTCCGGGCGGTGCCCACCAGTGGCGCCCGAAGAACGGTGCCGGCGAGGGCACCGTGCCCGACCCTCACGACCCCACGGCGCGACGTACGCCGGCCATGCTCACCACCGACGTGGCGATGCGTGTGGACCCCGACTACGCACGGATCTGCCGCCGCTTCCTCGACCACCCCGACGAGTTCGCCGACGCCTTCGCCCGCGCCTGGTTCAAACTGACCCACCGCGACATGGGCCCCGTCGCCCGTTACCTGGGGCCCGAGGTACCCGCGGAGCATCTGCTGTGGCAGGACCCCCTGCCCGTTCCCGTCGACGCGCCGCTCGACGCCACCGCCGTCGACGGGCTGAAGTCCACGATCCTGGCGTCCGGCCTGCCGGTCGCCGACCTGGTGTGGCTCGCATGGGCGTCCGCTTCCACCTTCCGGCGCAGTGACAAGCGCGGCGGCGCGAACGGTGCCCGCATCCGTCTGGAACCCCAGAACGGCTGGAGCGTCAACGAGCCGCACCGGCTGAACTCCCTGCTGGCACAGCTGGAGAGCATCCGCGAGACGTTCAGCTCCTCCCGGCCCGCAGGCCATGGCATCTCCATGGCCGACCTCATCGTCCTGGCCGGTACGGCGGCCGTCGAGAAGGCCGCCGCCGACGGCGGCCACGGGCTCCAGGTCGTCTTCACCCCGGGCCGGGTCGACGCCACTCAGGAACAGACCGAGGTGGACGGCCTCGCCTATCTGGAACCCGTCGCTGACGGCTTCCGCAATCATCTGGGCAAGGACGACACCCTCCCGGCCGAACACCGTCTCGTCGACCGGGCCGATCTGCTCGGGCTCACCCCCAAGGAGATGACCGTTCTGGTGGGCGGCCTGCGCGTGCTCGGCGCCACGTACCAGAAGTCGGCCATGGGCGTCCTCACCGACACCCCTGGAATCCTGACCAACGACTACTTCGTCAACCTCCTCGACCAGGACCTGGCCTGGACCCCCACCCCCCACGACCCGGAAGTCTTCGAAGGCAGGGACACCGCCACCGGGAAACCGCGCTGGACCGGCAGCCGCACCGACCTCGTCTTCGGCTCCAACGCCGAACTCCGCGCCCTCGCCGAAATCTACGCGGGCGCCGACGGGAAACACCAGTTCGCCCAGGACTTCGCCGTTGCCTGGACCAAAGTGATGGACCTGGACCGCTTCGACATCCGCCACCATGACGTGTGACGCCAGGAATTGACGCCTCATCACGTTGAATCCTCACGTTGAAGCGGCCCACGGGCCAGCCATCAACGACGCGGCAGCGATGGCCGGCCTCATCGATGGGCTCCGCGCCACCACTCACCGGATGGACGCCCCGCCCCTGGCCGCCGCTACCGGGAGCCGGCGTCGGCCCCGCACCGCTCCGGGCCGGGCCGGCGCCGGGACCGTCCTGCACCCCGTTGTCCGGCTTCAACGGCGGCTGCTGCCACCGGTACGTGTCCGGCAACCGCCGTCAAAGCCAGACATTACGAGGGTGGGCGCGCTGGATCAACGGAATCGGGCCGGGCCGGCCGTCGGGTCCTGGGGAGCGGTGACCACACCTGGATAGCGCCCGTGTCGGGACGGCGTGGGGGGGTGTCCTTGCGGACCCACGTGCGCAGCGTCTCCCCGGTGATCCCCGGATCCGCGGCCACCGCCGCATACCTGCGCTTCCCGCCGGACGCGCGGTACAGCCCGACGGCGTCCTTCCGGAACTCTTCCGGGTACGGAGATCTGCGTCTCAACTGGACATCTCTTCCTGGACCATCAAGATCTATGGTCGGGAGTCCATGCCAGGGGATCAGCCTCACTCGGGGGTTCGCTGTCCGTCACCGCGCCACAGCGGTGACCGTACGAGCCTTGCCCGCGGTGAGGGCGACCGTGATCTGGACGACGCAGGTGATCAGCAGGACGGCCAGTGGCGCGGCCCAGGTGCCGGTGACATCGTGCAGCGCGCCCGCGCCCAGGGGGCCCAGAACGCCGATCAGGTAGCCGATGCCCTGCCCCATGGCGGAGAGGGCGGCGGTCGTCGGGGCGTCCGGGGAGCGCAGGGCGAACAGGCTGATCGCGAGGGCGAACCCGGCGCCGAGACCGAGGCCGAGAACGGCCGCCGACGGCCAGAGCAGGGCCTTCGGCCCCAGCACGACCCCGACGAGGCCGCACGCCGTCAGGCAGGCGACGGCCACCCCGGCCGACCGCTGGTCCGTAAGGCGCCGCCCGGCTGCGGCCAGCGCCCAGGCGCCCAGCACCCCCACGGCGTTGCACAGGGACAGGGCGAGCCCGGCGGACGTCGCGCTCAGGCCGCGGTCCTGCCAGATGGTCGGCAGCCAGCCGAAGACCGTGTACGACAGGAGCGCCTGCGCGCCGAAGAACATGGTCACCTGCCAGGCCAGCGGGTTGCGCCACAGCCCCGTACGTCTCCCGTCGGAAGGCTGCGCCGCCGGGGTCTCCGGCCCCGGCGGGGCCTCCTTGATGTGTGGCTCCCTGCCGAGGGTGGACAGCACCACCACGGTCGTCAGCACCGACAGCGGGACGACGAGGATCAGCAGCGGTGTCCGCCAGGACGACCCGGTCACCTCGGCGAGCGGCACCGCCACCGCCGGGCCACCCGCGGCGCCGAAGGTGAGGGCGCCGGAGTAGAACGCGGACACCCTGGGCACGGACTGCGGGAACCGCCGCTTGATGAGGCCCGGTATCAGCACGTTGGCTATGCCGATCGGCGCTGCGACCAGCACGGTTCCCACGAACAGTGCGACGGGCCCGGTGCCGCTCCGCACGAGTGCGCCGACGGTGAGGACGACGAGCGAGAGTGTCAGCAGGGCGCGCAGGGAGTAGCCGCGGCCGAGTCTCGGGGCGACGAACGCGAAGAGGCCGAGACACAGCACCGGCAGGGAGGTGAGCAGACCCACCGCCGTCTCGCTGAGGCGCAGTTCGGCTCGCAGTGGATTGAGCAACGGGGCGACGGAGGTGATGGGCGACCGGAGGTTGAGTGCGAGCAGGGTCAGTGCGACGAGCAGCAACGGCCTGCTGAGGGAGGGGGCTCGCGGAGCGGGGGCGCGGTCCGCTTCGCGTGGGAAGGAGGGGGAGCCCAGGGGCATGGCAACCGTCCGATCTGCGTGTGAGCGTTGACATCTTCATGGCGCTTCAAGGTGTGCTGCATCGGTCTGTTGAGTGCGCCGGGCCGCAGCGGGTGGACGGGGAGAGCGCCCCTTCGGAGCACCGGAAGGCAGCCGTGTGCACCACGGCTCGGCACCCCCGTTTCACGAGGCCGTCTGGAGCGTCTGCGAGGGAGGCGCGCCGCACAGCGGGGGTGCTGTGCTGCCGAGGCGGTGGCCTGGCGCGGAGAGGCTGTCGGTGACGGCGGCGGGGAGGTCACTGCGGCCGGCGACGGAGAGTTTGCGGTAGACGCGGCTGAGGTGGAGTTCGACGGTGCGCCGGGT
The DNA here is from genome assembly GCF_055568375.1 of Streptomyces sp. NPDC026062. Taxonomy (NCBI): domain Bacteria; kingdom Bacillati; phylum Actinomycetota; class Actinomycetes; order Kitasatosporales; family Streptomycetaceae; genus Streptomyces; species Streptomyces sp. NPDC026062. The sequence goes on along the minus strand of NZ_JBVHOQ010000052.1, from coordinate 16,556 downwards.
GACGTAGAAGCGGTCGGCTATTTCGCGGTTCGTCAGGCCCTCGGCGGCCAGCAGGGCCGTGCGGTACTCCGCCGGGGTGAGGGCGTCAAGGCCGGTCTCGGCGCCGCGCCGGGGGCGGGCGCCGGCCGAGGCGAGGTCGTCGTGCAGCGCGTCGACGAGTGCCCGGGCCCCGCACTTCTCGGCGAGGGCGAGGGCGGCGCGGAGTTGTTCGCGGGCATCGCGGACCTTACGCAGGCGCCGTAACTCCTGGCCCAGGGAGCGCAGGACGCGGGCGTGCTCCAGCCACGCCCCGGAGCCTTGGAGCAGGCCGGCCGCCTCGGACAGCAGGGGGATGTTCTGCCCGCCCTGGGTGACCTGGGCGAGCGTGTGCAGGGCGACAGCGACGGCGTGCGGGGCGCCCCAGGCGCGGGCCGCCTCCAGCTCCTCGCGGGCCAGCCGCTCGGCTGTGCCGAGGTCGCCCGCCTGGGCGTGCAGGACGGCGGCGGCCGCGCGCCAGGGGTAGCGGCCGTGGTGGTGGACACCTCGCAGAAGTCGCCCGCACTCCTCGAGATCGGAGAGAGCAGCCCCGGTGTGGCCCAGCGCCGCGTGCAGCCGCCCCCGGTGCAGCAGCAGGTCGGGCAGGGCGGCCTCGGGCAGGGCGGCCAGGGCCAGGTCACCGAGAAGCATCTGGCGTGCCTCGTCGAGGTCGCCGATCTCCACGAGGACGCCCCCGAGCCAGCAGCGGGCCAGGGCGCTGCCGAGCCAAGGCGCTGCGGGTCCGTCCGCGAGGACGGTGCGCGCGGCGCGGGCCGCCTCGCGCAGCCGTCCGGCCCGGTGGCAGTGCACGGCCAGGGTGGCCTCGGCCAGGGCCGCCATGGTGCGCCCGCCCTCCTGTCGGGCCGTGGCGGCCAGCGCGCGGCAGACGTCCAGCGCCTCGTCGTGCTCTCCGGCGTCGCACAGCACCTGAGTGAGCAGCAGCCGGAACGGGGTGGTGGGCACGTCCGCAGGGCCGGAGGGCTCGCCGAGTCCGGCACGGGCGCGCCGGACGGCTTCCTCGTGCTGTCGGGCGGCGAGCGCGGACAGCGTCGCCTGGGCGCAGCGCACCCAGGGAGTCCGAGCGGCGGCCGGGGCGAACAGGACGGGCAGCGGGGCGCGGCCCGCTCCGCCGACCAGTGTGAGCACGCCGAACACGGCGATGACTCCGGCGACCGGTTCCTGGGCGGGGTCGAGGGGGCCGAGGTCGGCGAGCGCGGCCCGCAGAGTGCGCTGGGCGCCCTCCAAGTCGCCGTCGAGGGCGGTGGCCAGGGCAAGGTTGACCACGACGACGACGGCGGCGGTGCCGCCGCCGCGCGGCCGGCCGAGGGCGCGCAGCCGGCTGACCGCGACGGCCGGCGAGCCGACGGCGAGTTCGACGCCGCTGAGCCGGCGCAGCAGTTCGGACCGCTCGTCGGGTCCGCCCTCCAGGGCGCACCGCTCCTGGAGGGCGCGGGCCTCCTCCAGGTCGTGACGGGACAGGGCCGCGCAGGCGGATTCGAACAGCAGCCGATACGCCCAGCGTTCACCGATGCGAGGGGCACGGCGCAGGTGTGGGAGGACTTCGCGTGCGGGGGCGCCCAGAGCGTGCAGGGCGTGGGCCGCCGTCGCGTGCAGGCGGGCGCGTTCGCTGGGTGGCAGGGCGGCGAGGAAGGAGACCGGCAGCATCGGCTGGGCGAAGACAGCCCCCTCGCCGTTCTCCTGCAGGACGCCACAGCGCACGAGGGTATGGAGCATGTCAGCGGCCTCGGTTCGGGGGATGCCGACGAGTTCGGCGACGAGGGCCGGGGCGGCGGCCCGGCCGGTGACGGCGACGGCTTCCAGGACCCGGCCGATCCCGGAGAAACGTTCCTCGAAACGAGCGACGACGGTCTCGGCGACCTCCACCGAACCGAGGGCGGCGATCTGGTCACTGGTCGGTTCGCCGGCCGTGCCGACGCGCCTGAGTTCGCGCAGCAGAGCCTGCGTCAGCAGCGGGTTGCCACCGGTAGCCCGGTGACAGGCGTGCACCAGAGTCTTGGCGACAGGGCGTCCGAGGGAGGAGGCCAGCAGGTAGCCGACGGCGTCCGGGTCCAGGCCTGCCAGCACAGTGCGCTGGTGGAAGTCGGAGACGACCCGGGCGAGGGCGCCCCTCCTGTCCCCCCGCGGATCCTCCCGGGGCGGGATCAGGCCCAGGGCGAGCGTGCCGAGCAGCGCCACCGGAAGCCCCTCCAGCCGGGCCATCAGCCGCTCCAGCCAGTGCAACGAGCACTGGTCGGCCCAGTGCAGGTCGTCCACCGCGAGCAGCAGCGGCTTGCCCGGGGCGAGCGAGCCGACGAGCCGGTCGAGCCAGCCCTCGGCGAGTTCACCGGAGAGCGGTTCCCCCGGGGCCCCGGGCACCGGGGCGCCGCGCAGCTGACGCAGCACGGCGTGCGTCAGGGCGGTACCGGAGGGTCTTGCGCGGGTGGAGATCGTCTCGAATCCGTGCGTGCGGGCAGTCCTGACGGCGGCCCGCATCAGATACGACTTGCCGGATCCGATGCCACCTTCGATCAGGAGACTTGCTCCCGCACCGGACGCGGCGGAGGCCAGCACCCTTTGCACGTCGGACACTTCACTGTCGCGGCTGAGCACACGAACCCCCTTGTCGTCCCGTTGACCCCGGAAGGGTGGTGACTCCCGCGCCCCGCGTAACGCCGTACGCGGTCCGGGCGGCGCGGCCGGGCGCCCCGTTGTCCAGCCGGGGACGCTGACGGATTCAGAGGCTGTCCACGGCCCCGTGGTTGCTGCGCCACTGCGAGGTGGCCACGCCCGTGAGGACGACCTCCACGACCTCCTCCGCGAGGGTCGGCGTGAGCGGCAGGTGGCCGAAGAGCACTCGGTAGTAGGCAGTGGAGGCCAGCATGTCGAGCAGCAGGTCGATGTCGGCGTCGGCACGGATGTCACCGCGCCGGATGCCGCGACGCAGAGCTGCGGCCGTGGCGGCGCGGCGCGGGTGGAACAGCTCGTTCAGGAACTCCGATTCCAGTTCCGGGTCGTCTGCGAGGTCCGCGATCAACGCGGGCAGCGCGCGGCGCCCGACGGTGGTGGTGAAGGCGTGGCTCAGAGTGCTGATCCCGGTGATGAGGTCGCAGTGGGTGCAACCGGTGTCGGGGGTGGGTGAGGAACCCATCGTCTGTACGAGCGTGCTGACCACGAGGTGCTGCCGGGAGCGCCAACGGCGGCGCAGGGTCGGCTTGCTGGTGCCGGCGCGGGCGGCGACCGCCTCCAGCGTGAACCGGCCGTAGCCGACCTCGTTGAGGATCTCCAGCACGGTGTTCCGTACGGCGGTGTCGATGCGTTCGTCGCGGGGGCGGCCTCGTGGGCGCTGTGCCGTGAACGAAGCCTCGCTTTCCGTGCCCTGTGGTGTGTTCATCATGCTCCCAGTACCTTTATGATTCCGTTCCGCGTCGAAAAGTAATTCTCTCACACGAGGTGACCTCATGTCCCAGCACACAGACGAGTTACCGGAGAACCGGGGCAGGCCCATCGAATCGGAGGGAGCGCAGCCGAAACAGACAGAGAGCGTCTTCTCCGGTCCCTACCGGACGCTCAGTCTCGGCGTGATCCTTTCCGTGGGGATGGTCGCGTTCGAGTCCCTCGGTGTCGCCACCGTCCTGCCCGACATCGCCCGGGACCTGGACGGACTTGGTGCCTACGGGTGGGGTCTGTCGGCGCTGATGCTTGCGAACATCATCGGCACCGTACTCGCCGGGCGGACCGCCGACCTGCGTGGCCCGTGGGCCCCCGCCGCGGTGGGCATGGCCGTTTTCGCGGCGGGCTGCGCGCTGGCCGGCGCGGCCGGCTCCTGGCCGCTGTTCCTGGCGGGCCGCTTCCTCCAGGGCCTGGGCGTGGGCGCCGTGATGGCCATGGCCTACACGGTGATCGGCCTGGCCTACCCCGAACACCTGCGGGCGAGGATGTTCGCTCTGCTCTCCTCGGCCTGGACGATCCCGTCGCTGATCGGCCCGGTCCTGGCGGGCACCCTGTCCGACAGCACCACCTGGCGTGCGGTGTTCCTGCTGATGCTGCCGATTGTGGCGGTTGCCGCGGTGCTCGCACTGCCCGGTCTGCGCCGCCTCGAACGCCCGCGGGGCGAACGAACGGCCTCCCCGGCCGGGCCGTGGTGGAGAGGCCCGCTGGCCAACTCCGTGATGCTGACGGTAGGAACCGGCGTGCTGCTCCAGGCGCTGCTGCTGGAGAACCTGGTCCTGCTCGTCGTCCTCGCGGCAGCCGGTGCCGCGGTCGCCGTTCCGGCACTGCGCCGGGTCACCCCTGAGGGAACCCTGACGGCGCGCGCCGGACTGGGCGCCGGTGTGGTGATCCGAGGTCTGCTGTGCGGGGCGTACTTCGGCAGCGAGGCCTATCTGCCGCTGGGCCTGCAGGAACTGCGCGGGCAGAGTGCGTGGGCGGCCGGTCTCGGCCTGTCGGCAGGCGCCATCACCTGGGTGGTGGGTTCGGCCTGGCAGGCCAAGCGGGACGCCGGCCCGGGCGGGCGGAGCGCAAGCGTGTCCCTCGGCTTCGCCGTCCTGCTGGCCGGTGTGGGCCTGATCACCCTGGCGATCCTGGCCGACGCCCTTCCGGCGTGGCTCGCGGTCGTGGGCTGGGCCATCGGCGGTCTCGGCATGGGCGTCGCGTTCAACGCCGCTACCACCGACACGCTGGAGCAGACCCCGGCCGAGCGCCAGGGCGAGATGAGCGGGGCGCTCCAGCTCGCGCAGACTCTCGCCACCGGTGTGCTCGCCGGTCTCGGCGGCGCGGCCCTCGCCATCTCCGAGCACTACGACGCGGGCACCCGGGTCGCGCTCGGCTCCTTGTTCGCCTTTACGGCACTGCTCGCCCTGATCGGCGTCGTGCTCGCACGGCGCCTGCGGGCCCCGGCCGCTGCCGGGTGACGAGCCGCCCGGCCGGGTCGCGGCTGCCGGGAAGTCCCCCGAGGCTGCTCCATCGCATCAGGTAGTCGAGGGGAGATCCTCGTGCTTCTGGGCGTCTTCCAGTCCGGGCGTTCGAGGAGTCCGAGGATCTGCCGGCTGATAGTCCGCTTCAGGCACCGCTGTGTGCCGCCGGGAGGTCCGGACCTCCCCGCGGCACACCGGAAGGCTCGGCCGGCCACAACGGCCGGGCGAGGCTTCCGGAGCTCCGGCCGTCAGACGGCCGTGCAGTGGAGCATGGTCAGCGGCGGGTTGTCCAGGAAGTCCGCCCAGTACTCCTCGCCCCGCTCTCTCAAGCCCTCCTCCGACACGTGCAACGGCACCCATGTCACATCGCGGAAACCCGCCCGGGTGAGGCTCTGCTCGTACACCTCGCGGTACGGATACGAGGTGACGAACTCGACGGGCGGGTCGAGCTGGGCGACGATCCGGACCCGGGGACCGATCGGGCCGGGAGCCACGAGCTCGTACGTGAAGCCGTACTTGGCCATGGACGGACCGTCGAAGCGGTAGTCAGGCGCCTGGGTCAGCACGAAGAAGCGGGCGCCGGGTGTCAGGCTGCGGCGCAGCGCCCGGCACATGCCCTCCATCTCAGCGGCGTCCTCTGCGTAGTTGAGCAGGTACACAGCGCTCGCCACGTCGAACGGCCGTTCAGGGACCGGCAGGTCGGTGGCGTCGGCGACCGTATAGCGCACCCCGAGCGGGGAGAGCTCCTCGATCGCGCGGGCGGCGGCGACCATCTCGGTGGAGATGTCCACGCCGAGTACCTCGGCGGAGCCCAGGCGTTTGATCCGACGGCTGTAGAACCCGGTTCCGCAGGCCAGGTCGAGCACCGACTTCCCGCGCACGTCGCCGAGCATCGCGAGGAAGCTCGGGCACTCCGCCCAGCGGGCCATCGGCAGCGACTTGAAGCCCTCGTAGGCCTCGCCGATCCCGTCGTACTGCTGCACGCTCATGCCTTGCTCCCTGTGAATGTCGGCGGTCCGGCAGGACCGGCCGGGGCGGGGGTCGCGCCGGGTGGACACGGGGCCCGGCGCAGCAGGTCGCCCGCAAGGACGGTGCGCCGGCCCTGGTGGGCCGCGGCGGCCATGGTCTCCGGAGTGGGCAGGTCGCCCGCGGTGCCGGAGTGCGAGGTGCCGTACGGGTTGCCGCCCGCCGCCTCGATCGCCGGGTCGGTGTAGCCGGGGGGTACGAGCACCGCGCCTGTGTGCAGCAGCACGTGACCGAGGTCGAGGAGGGCCGTCTCGGCGCCCGCGTGCGGTGTCGGGACGGTGGCGAAGCCGCCGACCGGCTTGCCCCACAGAGGGCCTCGGCCGCCGCCCGCGTGCTCCAGCGCCTGGACGAACTCCAGCAGCGGCGCGGCCAGCGCGCCGAGGCGGACGGGCGCCCCGAACAGCACCGCATCCGCCCACTCGACGTCCTCGGCCGCGGCAGGCGAGGACGTGGGCCCCAGCCGTCCCGCGCCCCGCACCCCACTGCCGGGGTCCACCCGCCGCAGCCGCACTTCGGCGCCCACGGCACGCGCGGCCCCAGCCACCTCCTGCGCGAGGGCCCGGGTGGCGGCGTCGTCGCCGTGGTACACGACGGTGAGCCGGACGGGCCGGTGGACGGTGCCGGGAAGCCCGGCGCGCACGGCGGCGGTCCCCGTCCCGCCCGGCCAGGGCACCTGCACGGCGGTGCCGGAGAGGGCCGTTGCCGGCGCCGGCAGCTCCGTCCGGCGCTCCGGGAGGGCGGTCGGCCCGGGTGGCGACGGCGGAGGTGACACCGGACGGGCGCGAGCCGTGAGGCCGGCCAGCCGGCGCCCCAGGGCACGTGCGGCAGCGCACTCGTACGGGGCCGGTTCGCCCCGGCTGTTGTCGGCGGCCAGCCCGTACGGCGTTCCGCCCGCCATCCGAGTGACCGGGTCGGCCGGATCGGAGCCGACTACCCAACAGCCCCAGTGGTACAGGGTGTGGTGCAGGGCTGTCAGGGTCGCCTCCCGGCCGCCGTGGCGCTGCGTGGACACAGTGATACCGGTCGCCACTCGGTCGGCGAGCAGGCCCTGGCGCCACAGCGGCGAGGTCGACTCCAGGAACCGTTTGAAAGGTGAGGACACAGTGCCGTAATAGGTCGGGCCGGCCAGTACCAGCCCGTCCGCCCACACCACGTCCTCCGGCTCGGCCACCCGTTCCGGCCACTCCGGGCGGACCGTTCCGTCGTCCTCGACCCGCAGCAGCAGCACCTCGGCTCCGGTCTCCCGCGCCCCCTCGGCGGCCAGCGCCGCCAAGGTGCGCACAGTCCCGCGCCGGCTGTGGTAGATCACGGCGATCCGGTGGCCCATGACACGCCCCCTTCCTCAGCGCCCGACAGATCCTGTGTGCGCGGCAGCAGCCGTACGTCGTCGCCGATGCGGGTCACCTCGCCCCGGCGCAGACGCAGACCCCCCATGAGGGTGAGGGCTCCGAAAACGTCGAGGACGGGGCGGACGGTGGCGCCCGGCAGCAGGGGGGCCGCATAGGCGACGACGCGGTCCGGCAGCCCTCGGGTGACGAAGGACGCGGCGAGGCGGGCGCCGCCCTCCAGCAGGACCGGCGGGACCTGGAGCCGGTGATCCACCGGGAGGTACCGTCCCAAGCCGCCGTCCGGCCGTCCGACGTCGAGCCGAACTTCCATGCGACGCAGGGTCTTCCCCGGCGTACGGCGGTGAGCCGCAGTTCGTCGCCGCGCCCGGCCTCGGCGCGCAGCACGCTGCCGACGACGTCGGCCCCGGCCTCCCGAAGCCGCTGGGCACCGCCCGTCGCGGTCGGGCCGGGGTCCGGCACCGCGTACACGACCCGGGCGCCCCCGGCCCAGCGCCTCGGCGCACGGACCGGTGCGGCCCGTGTGTGCGCACGGCGCCGGTGTGACCATGGCGGTCCCGCCCCGCGCCGTTACCCGGCCACGGCCAGCGCCTCGGCCTCCGCGTGCGGCTGCCCGGCGCCCAGGTGGAATCCCTCGCCCACCACCATGCCGTCCGCGCCGAGGATCACGCAGCCGGCAGCGGGGCCGGGGCTGGTCCGCCCCGGCGCGGCCCCGGCGATCTCGATGGCACGGCGCATCGCGGCTTCCTCGGCGGCGGGCGCCGGCCGCACGGCCGGACCGCCTCCGGTCGTCCGGCCCGTCACGGCGTCTCCGCGAGGCGGAAGCCCATGGCGTAGATGTCTCGTTCGTACCAGCCGTGACGGCGGCGGGTGCGGGCGAGGTCGCCGAAGCGCGTGAAACTGCCGCCGCGGGCGACTCGGTAGGTGCCCCGGGTGACGGCGAGGTCGTCGGCGACTGCGCTTCCGCCGGGGTAGGGGAGGTAGTCATCGGCGGTGTACTCCTCGACGTTGCCCGCCATGTCGTACAGCCCGAAGGGCGAACGCCCGGCCGGGTACACGCCGATCGGGGTGGTGGCCAGCGGTCCTGACTCGACGGTGTTGGCGTGCTCGGGCTCGAACTCCTCGCCCCACGGGAACTCCCGTCCCTCAGGTCCGGCAGCGGCGTACTCCCACTCCGCCTCGGTGGGCAGCCGGAAGGTGCGGGCGGTGCGGGCGGCGAGCCATGCGGCGTAGGCGTCGGCAGCCTCGGGCGACACGGTCCACACGGGGTGGTTGCCGAGCCCCTGCGGGTAGATGCCGAAGCGCCAGGAGGTCGGCAGCACAGTGGAGCCGGTGTCCTCCAGAAAGAGCCGGTACTCGGCGTTGGTGACCGGGTGCAGTGCGATGCGGAAGGCGGACAGCTCCACCTCGTACTCGGGGCATTCCTTGGCGATCCAGTCCTCGATCACCCCGGCATGCCGCCAGCCCGCGGTGACCCGGCCGACTCCGCTCTCTGCCAGTCCGAGCCGGACGCGACCGGCGGGGACGTCGGCCATGGGCGGGTCGTCGGGGCGGATGCGCGGATCGCCGATCAGGCCGAGGACGGTGCCCGCCGCGCACCGGCGCGCGAAGGACAGCTCGGGGTCCTCGGCGACGGCGACGAGAGTCTCCGCGGGCAGGGAGAGCAGGTCACGGTGGTCGCGCAGGGGCCAGGGGCCGGTGCGGGTCATGAAGGAGTCGGCCAGCCCCATCGCGGCGCGGTCGGAGAGGGTGTTGGGGTTGGCCATCACCGGTGTGTCGGTCACGGGGTCCTCTCTTCGGAGCTCGGGACGGGCGTCGTCGGGGCACATGCGGTCAGCGGTGCGGTGGGCACAGCGTCGGCCACCGCGCGGTAGCCGACGTCGTTCAGGTGTATGTGATCGCCGGAGTCGTAGGCGGTGCGCACCCGCTGGAGGTCGGCGGGGTCGCGCACGGCCGCGTCGAAGTCCGCCACGGCGTCGAACTCCGGGGAGTCGCGCAGCGCGGCGTTGAGGGCGACGCGCTCCGTCTCGGCCTTGGCCGTCCACAGCGGCGAGTCCTTGAAGGGGGTGAGGGTTCCCACGACGACGGGGATCCCGCGGCCGTGCAGCCGGCCGGCCAGGGTGCGCAGCCCGTCCAGGACCTCCTCGGCGCTCGCGTAGGGGGCGAGTTGGAGGTCGTTGATGCCTTCGTAGAACACGGCGGCGCACACCCCGGGCTGGTCCAGGACGTCCCGGTCGAGCCGGCCGAGCGCGCTGGTGCCGCGCTGCGGGCGCTCGGTCTCGGTGCCGTCGCGCAGAACGCGGTTGCCGCCGAGGCCCTTGTTGAGGACGCCGATGCCCTTCGTCGCGGGGGCAGCGGCCAGGCGGCGGGCCAAGGCGTCGGTCCAGCGGCCGTTGCCGTTCAGGGTGGAACCGGAGCCATCGGTCTGCGAGTCGCCGAGCGCGACGACGGTGCCGCGCGTGTCCGTGCCGCGCACATCGACGCCGGTCAGGAAGAACCAGGAGGACTCGGCACGGGTGAAGGCCGCCGCACCCTGTTCGCCGGTGTGGTCGCCGGGTTCGGACAGGTGATTGGTCTGCTGGGCCAACCAGTGCCAGGTGGCGGGTCCGGTCGGCTCGGGCAGGTACACGCTCACCAGCAGATCGGAGTCCGCGGGCACGTCGTACGGCAGCGGGTCGCTGACGGTCTGCGCCCCGGCGGCCACGGTGGTACCTGAGCCGCCCTCGAATGTGACCGGTCGCAGGCTGCCGGGCACGGCCACCGCCGAATCGGACGACTCGGCCCGTCCCACCGTGCCCCGGCCGAGCACCAGCGGCCCGGTCCCGTGCGCGTTGGATATCCTGAGCCGCACCTCGTCGCCGCCGATCGTGGTGTGCACGACCATCCGTACGGTGCGGTCCGCCAGCCCCGCCTGCGAGATCCCGTCCGGGGCGGCCGGCGCGGGCGCGGTGCCCCAGGCACCGGCCCAGTCCCTCCCACCGGGCTGCGCGGCGGCCGGGTGGGTGCTCCCCAGCAGGACCCCGCTCAGCAGCGCCCCGGCGACCGCACCGGTGAGCGGCCCACGGCGCTTCCACCGGGCGGGGGCCGATACACCTGGCCCACGAGTGTCGCTCATCGGCGCCCGGACCCGGGCGTGGCCGTGCCAGAGGCCTCGGACGTCGCGGATGTGTCCGTGGCATGGTAGGTGCCCACCAGGTAGTGGAGGCCGGCCGTGCCTCGGGGAATCAGCAGGACCTCCGCGGGTGTGAAGCCGTGCGCGGTGATCATGCCGGTGAGTTCCTCCTCGGTGAACTCGCGGTACAGGCGCCGCGCACCGTTGGCGTAGAGGCTGCCGGTTCCGGCCGCCGAAGCGAAGACAGAGACCGTGAACAGGCCTTCGGGACAGAGGAGTTCATGGACACGGTCCAGGTAGTGGCCGTATTCGTCGGGGTGTTGATGGTGGAAGCAGCCGTTGTCGAGGACGGCGTCGTACACGGCCGTGCCGGAGAGGTCTGACAGCGAGCAGGCGTCGAAGCGGGCACGTCCCTCGGTGCGTGCGCTCAGCGCGGCCCACTCGGGGGACTCGATGAGATCGATACCGGTGACCCGGCAGCCCGCGTCGGCCAGGATCGCAGCGTCGCGGCCGTGTCCGGTGCCGATGTCGAGGACGTGCGGCACGTCAGCGCGGTCGCCGAGGGCTCCGAGCAGCAGGCGGGGGGCTTCGCGCATGGCGCTCTCGGCGGTCCACACGTCACGGCCATTTACGTAGTGGTCCTGGAAGTCGGCGCGCAGCACGTCCGCGTACGCCGACTCGTCGAGTTGCGGGGCGGCTGCGGGGGTGACGGAGTACCGGTCGGCTATGTGGTGACTGGGCACGTGATGAAGTCCTGTCGTGTGAGGCGGACACGCAGTGGCCGGGGGCGGGAGAGCCGGGCCGGGCACACGAAGGCGCCGGAGAGGACCAACTGTTCCGGCGCCTTCGTGCGGAGCACTTTCGGAAGGGGGCATCTTCAGGCATGCCTGAGAGGGGGGCTTTCGAGTGAACGGCCCTGCCCCGACCCGGCGAATGGCTCAGCCGGCGACCGTGTAGACCTGCCCGTCGTACGAACCCGCGACGAAGAGCTTGCGGCCCGCGTCGTAGGCGAGGGAGGAGATGCCCGAGGTGGTGGGCCGGTCGACAGCGGTCCAGCGGCCGTCGGCCCGGTCGTAGACCGCGACGTGGCCGTCGTAACTGCCGGCCGCGATCAGGCGGCCGTCGGTGTCGGCGGCCACGCACTTGATGGAGTGTGTGTGAGGCGTGTCCACCACCTCGGCGATGCGGTCAGGGCTCCAGATCCGCAGTTTCAGGTCGCGGCTGACGCTGGCGAACCAGCCGTCGCCGAGGCCCGTACAGCCATTGGCGATCTTGTCGTGAGCGTCCTCGACGGTGGCGACCTTCTCCAGTGTGGAGACGCGGAACCAGGTCGCGGAGGCGTCGGCGGCGACGGAGAACAGGAAGTCGCCGGAGACCACGACATCCTTGACCGCGTTGACATTCAGCTTCAGGTCCCGGACGTGTTCGACAGTGTCGCCGGTCAGCTTCAGCAGCAGCCCCTCGCCGGTGTAGGCGCCGATCACCGCGTAGCTCGCACCGTCGCGCTCGAAGGCGACGCCGCAGTTCAACGGGGAGCGGTGCTGGTAGAGCTCGCGGCCGGTGAGCGCGTCGAAGACCTTGCCGAGCTGACCACCGGAGAGCACCAGGCCGCCGAGCGGTGTGAGGAAGTTGCACAGGCTGCCGGTCTCGGCGACCGGTTCGCCGTCGCGGCGCACCACGCCCGCGTCGCCGACGGTGAGTAGGGAGCCGCCGCGTCCGGGCAGGACGGCGTTGACGCCTCCGGTGGCCGGTACGACGGCGGTGTCCCAGGTGCGCGCCTGATAGTCGTAGCCGCGGTACGTGGCGCCGAAAGTGGCGAACACCAGGCGGGTGCCACCCGCGAAGGCGCAGGAGCGGGGCCAGACGTCGTGCGGCAGGGCCGTCGTGTCGCGGGCCTCGGGGAAGCCGGCGGAGACGTCCCACAGCCGCATGGTGCGGTCGTAGGAGAGGCTCACCAGGAGGTGGCGGGCGTCGTCGAGGACGAGACGCTTGATGCCCGCGTCGTGCGCGGGGACCGTAGTGCGCTCGGTGGGCCCGACGACGATGATCTGGCCCTCGTCGTTGCCGGCGAAGATGATGCCGGAGGAGGAGATGGCGACGGTGTCGGTCTCCACACCGTCCAGGTCCAGGTCGCCGATCATCCCGCCGGTCGCCAGCGACCAGCGCTTGATGGTGCCGTCGTCGCTGGATGAGATCAACTCGTCGACGCCGCGGGCCCACTCCACGGAGATGACGTCGGCGGTGTGCCCCTCGAAGCGGTACAGCAGTCGGCCGGTGAAGTCGTACACCCGCACCCGATGGTCCCGGGAGGCGGTGGCGACGAGTTCCTTGGACGGGTGGAAGACGGACATTTCCACGTCGTCCTCCTGGTCCCCGAGAACCGCGACGAGCCGCAGGCCCGGCACGGTCCACAGGCGGGCTGTGTAGTCGCTGGACGACGTCAGCAGATACTGTCCGTCCGGCGCGAACTGACACTGGTTGGCCAGATGGTCGTGGAACGATCGGGACACCGCCCGGCCGGTGCCCTGGTCCCAGCAGATGACCTGGTTGTCGTAGCCGGCCGTGGCCACGTACTCGTCCCGCCAAGCGGCGATTCCGCTGATGGGTCCACGATGCTGAATCATATGGACTCTCCCAGAATTTCGATGGTGTGTCCGCCCAGCTCTGCCTTGACCCGCAGGTAGTTCTCGTTGCGTTCATTCCGGTGGACGCCTGTGGGCATAACCTCCTCCACAGCAATGCCATAGTCCTCCAACTGCTTCACCTTGTCAGGGTTGTTGGTGCGCAGCCGAATCGACGGTACGTCGAGCGCTTTCAGCATCTGCACGGCCACGTAGTAGTCGCGCATATCGTCCGAGAAGTTCAGCTCCCGGTTCGCGGCGAACGTGTCCAGACCCTGATCCTGGAGGCGGTAGGCGTCGAGTTTGTTGTACAGCCCGATGCCGCGCCCTTCCTGACGGAGATACAGCAGGATTCCACCCTCCTCGGCGAACTGGTCCACGACTTCGGCGAGTTGTGGACCACAGTCGCAACGGGCGGAACCGAACACATCTCCCGTAAGGCATTCCGAATGCACTCGCACGAGGGGTACGGCGCCTGCGGCCGGGAACACGACAGCGATGTGTTCCCGGCCGTCGGTGAGCCCGGAAAAGCTGATCATTTCGGCGACCCGCCACGAACCGTCGGCCCTTAGAACCGGCACCTCGACCCGCGTTCGGATCGTTGCCTCGGTGGTGAGCGAACCGGTGCTCGATTGCTGCGTCTTGTCGCTGGACGTGCTCAACATTGGTCGTCCTTCCGCTGTGACGGCGTGATTACGTAATCACGCCGTCACCACTGCGCACAGTACGGACGGACCGAGACACCCTCCGAACCATTTTCCGCCCGGCACCGAGACAGGAACGTGTGCGCTCCCGGACCAGCGAACCCCGGGTCCGGACTGCCGGGGGCCGGCCGCGCTCGCGCAGGCCAACCGGAGCGCGGTCGCGCGCCAAGCCGACGCCGACCGCCGGACTTCGGCACACGCCGCCGAGGCCGGCCGCCGCGGAACCCGCACCGAGCCGCGGCTGAGGCTGATCCTTTGGAGTGGACACCCGACCATGGATCTTGATGGTCCAGGCAGGGATGTCAAGGCGGGACGCAACTCTCCGTACCCGGGGGAGTTCCGGAAGGACGCCGTCGCGCTGTACCGCCGCAAGCGCGTCACGCGCTTGATGTGCGTCAGCCAGATCGCCGGCCGTCGTCTGCGGCGGAAGAAGCAGAAGAAGCGGAACACGATCGCGGACAGACGGTGCCGCCCGCACCGGACCTGATGATGCGTGACTTCAACGCCACGGCGTTGCACGCCGGGTGGTGCGGCGTCATCTCAGTACGTTGCTGCCTTCCGCGACGGAGCGCCGTTGATCCCGAGTCGCCCGTGCACACTGCCCGCAGAAGATCAGGCCCGCAAGCAAGTGAGCAGGGTTGCGGCTGACATCCGGGAGAGACGACGGGCGCCGGTGCGGCAACGTCCGCAACCGTGGTAGGCACGTTCGATCGCTCTCTTCGCCATACCGCACACGCCTCCGCCGTCTAGTTTTGACTGCGGTACGCCTCCAGCAGCCGGAGCCAGATCTCGCTGATCGTCGGATACGCGGGAACCGCATGCCAGAGACGGCTGATCGGGACCTCCCCCGCCACCGCGACCGTCGCCGAGTGCAGCAGTTCGCCGATGCCCGGACCCACGAAGGTGACGCCCAGCAGGATCTCCCGGTCCAGATCGACGATCATGCGGGCACGGCCCCGGTAGCCGTCCGCGTACAGACCGGAACCGGCCACCGCCGCGAGGTCGTGGTCGACGGCCCGGACCCGGTGGCCGGCCTGCTCCGCCTCGGCCAGGGTGAGGCCGACCGAAGCGGCCTCCGGGTCGGTGAAGACGACCTGCGGGACGGCCGAGTGATCGGCGGTGGCCGCGTGCGCGCCCCAGCGGTCCGTTTCCATCAGAGGGGCCTCCTGGGCACGGGCTGCGATCGCCGCGCCCGCGATGCGCGCCTGGTACTTGCCCTGGTGGGTGAGGAGCGCCCGGTGGTTCACGTCGCCGACGGCGTAGAGCCACGGGGTCCCCTCGACCCGGCAGCTGTCGTCGACGGTGAGCCAGGACCCCGGTTTCAGGCCGACCGTCTCCAGCCCCAGGTCGTCGGTGCGCGGGGCGCGGCCGGTGGCGAAGAGGATCTCGTCGGCCTCGATCTGCCGGCCGTCGTCGAGTGCGACGGTGACCGGTCCGTCCGGTGCGGAGCGCTGTACGGAGGTGACCGAGACACCCGTGCGGATGTCGGCACCGGCCTCCGTCAGCGCTTCGGCGACCAGTTCGCCGGCGAAGGGCTCCATGCGGGGCAGCAGCCCCTTGCCCCGGACCAGCATGGTGACCCGTGCGCCCAGGGCACCCCACACGGTGGCCATCTCCACGCCGACCACTCCCCCGCCGACGACGGCGAGGCGGCCGGGCACTTCCTTGGCGCTCGTCGCCTCACGGCTGGTCCAGGGGCGGGATCCGTCGATGCCCGGCAGATCGGGGACGACGGCCCGGCTGCCCGTGCACACGGCCACCGCGTGCCTGGCCGTGAGCCGGTGCTCCGTGCCGTCGGGCGCCGCCACGGTGACTGCCTTGGGGCCCGTCAGCCTGCCGTGGCCGCGAAAGACGTCGGCCCCGATCCCGTCCAGCCAGGCGACCTGGCCGTCGTCCTTCCAGTGCGAGGCGTACGCGTCCCGGTGCGCGAGCACGGCGGCGGTGTCGAGCGGGCCCTGGACAGCGGCTGCGAGACCCGGGACGCGGCGGGCGTCGGCACGGGCGACGACGGGGCGCAGCAGGGCCTTGCTCGGCATGCAGGCCCAGTACGAACATTCACCGCCGATGAGCTCGGACTCCACGATCGCGGTGCTCAGCCCGGCGGCCCTGGCACGGTCCGCCACGTTCTCACCCACCGGACCCGCTCCGATGACCACGACGTCGTACGCGACAGGCTCCACAGCATGTGTCATGAGCCCATTCTGGTCATGGGTGTGCGCGGCGGCCACATGGGCAGGCGGAATAGCGCAAGCACGGTCATCGTTGTCCCGGGACACGTCCGAACGGGCACAGGAAGAGGTAGCAGAGCATGAGCACCGTAGAGCTCACCAAGGAAAACTTCGATGAGGTCGTCAGCGACAACGAGTTCGTGCTGATCGACTTCTGGGCTTCCTGGTGTGGCCCGTGCCGGCAGTTCGCCCCGGTCTACGACGCGGCGTCCGAGCGTCATGCGGACCTGGTCTTCGCCAAGGTCGACACGGAGGCCCAGCAGGAGCTTGCGTCGGCGTTCGAGATCCGTTCAATCCCGACGCTGATGATCGTCCGGGACAACGTGGCCGTCTTCTCGCAGCCTGGCGCGCTGCCCGAGGCCGCTCTGGAGGACGTGATCGGCCAGGCCAGGAAGCTGGACATGGACGAGGTCCGCAAGTCCATCGAGGACCAGAAGAAGGAACAGAAGTAGGCGGGACCGACGCCTGACCCGCGGCGGGGCCCGGCCGCCACCGCGACGCTGTTGGTTAATTCGGGCCTGGCTGCTTCGCCCCGTCGTATGCGGCGGGGCGAAGTGCTGCCAGGGGGCTGGTGCGGGTGCGTGCATGGGG
>NZ_JBVHOQ010000051.1:0-44574 GCF_055568375.1 Streptomyces sp. NPDC026062 | reverse complement strand
CCCGTCGAGTACGAAACCAACTACTACACCGAACTCACGAAACCCCAGGTCACAACCACAATCTGAGATCTCTACCGAACCCGGGGCGATTCAGCGCGCTGCCGGACTCACTTGCCACCCCGCTCAAGCGGAAGCGGTTGAAGGCCTGGATGTTGTCGTTCGGGACATCGACGCGGTTGGGGAGCTGGATGCCGCCCAGTTGGACCGAGGGCACCGACACAGCGGTCCCCACCAGGCCGCTGTGATCGATGGTCTTGAGCCAGAGCGACTTCGACCCGTCACCGTTGTCCACGTACGAGTGGCCGAGCTTCCATCGGTCCACGTTCTCGTACGTGGACTCACCGTTGCGGATCTGGGTGGTGATCTCGGTGAGCTGTTTGCGCGTCCAGAAGGTGGGTGAGTTCTGGCCAGGGCACTTGGTGTCGGCCTTACAGTTGCGGTCCCACGGGACATCCGGCCAGTCGGCTGCCGTCTCGTCCTTCAGTGCGGAAGCCGAGCAGTCGGTGAGATCCCCTACACAGCGCTCGGCGGTGGTGAAAACCACGCGTCCGGCAGCCTTGGTCGTGTACGTCTTACCTTCGCGCTGCCCGTAGTCGATGCGCTTGAGATAGCCGCCACGGATGTACGACTTGCCGTTCTCCGTAGTCTTGAGGCCCTGGGTGTAGTAGTTCGTCTCCGTGCCGTAGAAGTACGACATGGTGTTGCCGTGCGGGTCCACCACGTAGTCGAGGTTCCAACGCCACGCCTGGTTGCAGAAGGCATCCGCGAAGGTGGCCTTGTAGCAGGGCTCACCGGCATCGTCGCCATACACCGGTACTGTCCAGGCGGAGTTGGTGGTCTCGTTCCCGGATACGTAGTCGGGGAGCTGGTTGCGACCGAAGAAGTACTGGGTACCGTCGGTGGACGTGACCTTCCAGTACTCGCCGTCGTTGTCGCCGTTCGTGGTCCCGGTGACCTTCTCCACCTTGGAGAAGTCGTCGGAACTGACATGCCACGCGCCTGTGGTGTCGTCCTTGATCAATTCGCCCGAGGTGCCGCCGGAAAGAGAGATGGTGGCATTGTCGAAGCCCCAGCACTGGTCGCTGTTGGTGTCGTCGTGCCCGTCCTCGGCACAGGGCTTGTAGCGGCGTTCGATGAACCCGGGCTCGTAGCTGAAACCCTCACCGATCCACGAGCCCTGGTTGTTGGTGGTGGAGGTCTGCCCGTCCACGGACTGCGAGCTGTAGGAGAGGGAGACCGCCGGAGCCAGACCACCCGGCACCGGCGGAGCGGTGATCGGGTAGGACCAGTTGAAGGCGCCGGAGGAGTTGGAGACGCTCCACTGCGAGGACGGCTGGAGGGAGGTGGCGCCGAAGTCACCCTGATCGCCGGCAGCCCCGGCCGTCGCGGCCAGCACGGTCACCGGCAAGGCGGAGAGAGAGTCCTGCGCGGAACTCGCTGCCGCCGGCGCCGGAGCGGCGGAAACCTTCGCACTCAGTGTGGTGGTGGTCGTGTCGTTGGCCGTGGCCAGTGGAGTCGCCGTGGCGCACTTCGGCCGGTCGGGCGTGGTGAGCACACACTCCGGATAGGTCACCAGGCGCAGCCGGGATCCGTAGCCGCCGCCGTATGCCTCGGCGAAGTCGCCGTAGTCGAGGGACACCTCGACCGGTCCGCTCCTGGCCATGCCGTCGGCGCGGGCGATCGTCATCAGCGGGCCGTCGACACCCGCCGCCGTTGCCTTCCTACGGTCCAGGACCGAGACCCGGACGGACCGGGGGCTCGTGGTTCCGGTGGCTGCTGCCTTCAGCGGCAGGCCATCGGCCTGCGTGCCCTTGGACCCCTTGGCGCCCACGACGACCTCGTCGGTCGCTGCCTTGGGCCAGTGTGTGACAGCAGCCTTCGTCACCTTGGCCTGGGCCGCCTGGTCGGTCCTCGTCCGCTTGCGGACGATGCCGTTCCTGCCGGTGACCGGGTCGTCCAGATTGGTCTGGGGGCCGGGCAGCGTCAGTCCGTCGTGCGCGGCTGCTTGCGGTGCGTACTGCGGGAGCAGGCCGAGAGACAGGGCAACAGCCGCAGTCAGCACCGCACCACGGACTGAACGGGTAGATATCCGGAAATAGCGTCTTCCAAGAGGCGATGCTCGCATGGAAACTCCGTCAGAAATGGGATCGGTGCGCTGAGGACGGGACGCGGTCGGGGCCAGGGCAGGGGCCGGGTTCTGTGGTCCGGCCCCGGCCCCGACCGCGGTGATCTGATCACGACAGGGTCGCCTCGACACTGGTGTCATCGGGGAGAACGGTGACGGTGTTGACGAGGCTGGCATCCAGTGCGCCTTGGAACAGGCGCACTTCATCGACCGCACCGGAGAGGAAGGAAGTGGACGTGGCTCCGTCGAGCTTGCGTCCCACCTGAACCGAGGAGGTGGTGAAGTCCCAGGTGTTGTCCCACGGAACGCGTGCGCTCTCGACTCCGTTGACGTACAGCACCACGTCTCCGAAGACCGCTGAGTAGACGAGGGCAAGATGGTCGCCCTCGGCCCCGGTGCTGGGCAGGAATCCCGTCGCCTTCGCGGTCGTGGTCACGGGTGTGGCCGAGTCCGCATCCGTGGCAGTGAGGACCCACCGGCTGTCAGCGGCGGAGTAGCCGACAGTGATCGCGCTGCCTTGGGTGCCCGAGAGCCCCAGCACGGTTTGGTCCTTCGTGGGTGACACGGAGGACAGCCGGGCACGAGCGGGTCAGCGCGAAACTGTCCTGCTTGGAAAGCAGACCGGCCGGCCGGGCCGCGTAGGCGTCGGTGCCGTTCAACAGCAGATGGCCGTCGCCCCACACAGGCTCCTCGGGAAGGGACTCCACGCAATCGGGATCCGCTTCCGGGTCACAGCCCGGAGCCGGGACATAGATGGATGCTCCGCCGCCGAGCGTGAGACCGGTGCCGCCGTACGCCTCAGGGGCAATTCCGTCCGGCGCGGTGTCGACATCCCAGTAGGCGAGCTGCTGAGCCACGATGCCGCCAAGGTCCGCGCTCTCGGGACCGGTCACCACCCGGTCGTAGACCTGCACATCAGCGATGCCGCCCTTGAGGTGGGCGGTGTAGCCGTCCAGAGCAAGCCGCCGCCCGATCTGAAGCGTGCCTGCCGCATTCCACGGAGTCGTCCGCTTCACGGTAGTGGCGATCGCCGCGCCGTTCACGTAGAGGCGCATCACGCCGGTGACACTGTCGTAGGAGCCGACGAGGTGTGTCCAGGCACCCGGCACCACTCTGCCTCCGGTGACCTGCCAGTCGCTCATGGACTCCATGTCGTTGAACGGCATACGGAAGACCCAGCTACGGGAGTCGGCGTCATAACCCAGGTCGAAGCCTGGCAGGCCGGTACCGTCCTGGCTGATCACCGTCTCGTCCCGGTTCGGCACCTCGGGCAGGTTGACCCAGGCGCTCACCGAGAAGGCGGAGTCGGTGTTCACGATGTGCGCGCCGGCGTCGAGGTACGCGCTCTCAGTTCCGTCAAGTGCCGCGTAGGTGTCGGACGCGCCGAGCGGCCCGGGCTTGGCGCCGAAGGCTACTCCGGTGCCGGGTGCAGCGCTGGGCGAGGAACCGGTGCCGGCCGCTGAGGTGGCTCCCTTGACATCCCCGAGCGTCCATCCGCCCATGGGGGCGCGACCGTCGCTGACGAGGAACTGGTATCCCATGGGCGTCTTCTGCGCATTGCCGGCGGCGTCCACCGCTTTGGCATCCAAGGTCCATGTGCCCTCGGAGGACGGCATGAACTTCACGGTCGCCGGGCCGCCGGGTGTGTCCGTGTTCACGGTCGACCACGCGGAGCTGCCCTTGAACCGGTACCAGTACTGCACGACGTCGGTGGACGGCGAGTCGAAGGTGAAGGTTCCGTAGTCACCGACACCCGGGTGCCAGACGTCATCGTTCGGGTACTGCGTGGAGGTGATCACAGGAGCTTTCGGTGCGGTGGCGTCGTACCTGAACTCGCACCTGGTGGCAACTCCGGCGGAACTCCACGGCCCCCAGGCGGTGCCGTCGGAACCCTGCACATCCCAGCCGATCGTGATCGCGGGGTTGGACGGAAGGCTGAATCCGGCGTCGGAGTCCGTACTGAGGTCGGAGCCGACCTTGTACTTGAACGAGGCCGAGCCCGTCTGTCCGGTGCCCGTCGTCGTATGACTTGCGGTCGTGGCGTAATGATCGACCTGCGTCGTGCCGTTCATCCAGAAAACATGGAATCTGGCCTTCAGGCTCTCCGACTTCCCTGCAGTGTCGTTGTGGTCGTTGTCCTTGATGGTGGCGCTGAGAACCGGGGCCTCGGAGGTGTAGTGCTCGTCGGCAACTCCGTACTCGCATTTGCCACCGGGGGACATGGTGAGATCACTCATGGCGGGCGCCAACGGCGGCCGGTTGTAGTTCACTTCCAGCTGGGCGTTTCCGCAGAATCTCTTCCAGTACGAGTAGTCGACCTCGTCGCCGGCGCGCAGCCGGAAGGTGGTGGTGTCCCAGCCGCTGTCGGCAGCCTTCTGGACAGTGCTCTTGACGTTGAAGCGCACATTCTGATTGGACGACGTGCACGAACCTGCCGGATTAGTGGGCGATTTGCTTTCGATCACCTCCTTCAAAGAGGGCTGGTTGCCCCAGTTGGTCGAGGAACTGATCGCGCTCGCTCCGGTGGAGTTGGCCCGGCCGAGCTGCACGCTCTTGGCCGATGAGCTGTACGTGTGAACCATCGTCACCGCGAACTCCGCCGTGATGATGTCCTTGCCCTCGAAGAACGCGGTGGGCACGGCGAAGAACTGTCGCTTGGTGTCGGCGGAGCTCGCACACATGGTCGAGACGTCGGCCGGGCAACGCCCCACCCCTTCGTCCTTGCCGAACTTCCAGAACTCCGCTGACGCGTAGTGCGACGACACCATCGTCCAGCCACTGCGGCTGGCAGTCTTGAACACCGGGTCGATGTAGACCGGGTATACCGTGTCATCCCCCGTCAGCAGCGAGCTGTCCGGAGTCAGGGTCATCATGTCCTGGCTGACCTGCACGTCCACGTCAGCGAACCGAGTACCGACGGGCGGCGCCGCCGCCAGAGTCTCGCCCGCAGGCTCCAGGTCCGCAGGCGATGCGTCGCCGGGCTCGGTGCCCTCGATTCCACGGCTGTCCCACATCAGTGGGGCGGGCGCTTCGAAGACGGTGCCTCCGGCCGCATCCGTCGCGGTCAGGCCGCCGTCCTCCGACTCCCGCACATCGACCGAGGTGGTACTGATCGGCAGTTGGAGCTGTGCCAGATCCGGATTGTCCGCCGCCTCGGCATCCTTGACGACAATCAGATGTGAGAAGCCCTCGGCACTCGCGGACACCTGTAGGTCGACGCCCGACATCACGTCTGCGTAGGTCGCGGTGGATCCTTCGACCGTGGGCTCGGGCAGCTTCTCGGGCCAGTCCAGCGACAGCACACGGCCGTCCTTCTGGATCGTGCCGAACGTAGTGCCGCCACCGCCGGAGAAGGACATAGCCGTCACGGAAGCCTTCGGCGCGTACGACCCGTCCCTCTGCCTGACGAGCGTGGTGTCGATATCCGTCCACTCCCCGTTCTTGCGGGTGCGTACGGGCTGCACAGCCGTGGTGGTGGTGAACGTCCCGTCGGGATTGGCCACTGTCGAGCTGCGCTCATCACGCAGGTTCAACACCTCAACGGGCGCGTCGGACTCTGCGGCTGCGTCCTGCGCAGCTTCCGCCCCAGCCGCAGTGCGGCTCTCCGCCGACGCTGACGCTGCTGCTGCTGCCGGGAGGTCACCTGGCAGCAGTGGAATGCCGAATGCTCCGGCCATCAGGGCCGTCAGCGTCACCACGAGAAGGGGACCACGGCGGAGCCGACGCCCTTCGACAGCATGTCTCTTCACGTGCGCCTTCTGCTCTCTCTCGCTCTCGTGGCTGTAGCGTCGCTCGTGTTCCATGCCGGTCACCCGAAGGTCGCGAATGCGGTGCCGATGTCCGAGAGACCGCCGACTCCAGGCTGGAAGGTCTTGGTTCCCGTCTGCGTGGTGCCGTCGATGTCGGTCCACGGCATCGTGTACAGAACGCCCTTGGACGTCGCGGGGTCCTTATTGAGAATTGGCCATCGGAGACGGGCTATGCCGTCCCCGCAAGGGCCAGGCAGGTGGACTCGACTCTCCACGCCTCCACACCAGCGCTCCCCCACTCAGAGCCACGACCCGTCCGACGAACTGCTCAGGAGGACGCGTCCACCAGGCCAGCCGAATCCACCAACCCCACGCGATCGAGCAACAGTTGAAGTTCGGGAGACACCCCCCGCAGCCTCCTGCCGCCCGCCCGGCGTGCGATCACGGACAGCCGGGCGACCGCCTCGACGGGGGCCAGGTCCGGTTGCAGGATGCCGCCCACGTCGCAGTCCACGACGGCGGCGCGCGAAGCAGCCAACATTGCTTTCAGGCCGGCGCAGAGGCGCGGCGCACAGGCCCGGGTGACGCGTCGGGAGAGGACGAGTACGGCCGGCGGCAGAGGATCCATACCGGGGAGACCTGCGCCGCGGCCGAAAACTCATCGGGGTGCCGCGGTGCTTTTCAGCTGACGGGGAAGACCCCGGTGTCCAGGTCCAGACCGAACGGTTCGGGGAGCGTCAGCTTCCCGCCGTACTCGACCGTGTCAAGCACCCGGTAGGTGCCGTCTGCGGGTTCCCCGTACAGCGTGGCGGTGGGACGGCCCGAGTGCCAGGGGTCCAGGAGGAGAAAGAGCTCGACGTCCGCCTTCGCGTAGCCGTGCACCTTGCCGATGCGGTCGTGGTTCGCGTTGGCCTGCGAGGTGATCTCGACGACGAGCCGGGCTTCTTCGGCGGGGACGCGGTTGCCCGGGCCGGTGGCGATGGCGCGCGGTACGACGACGAGATCGGGGATGTAGAGACCCGCGCGGCCGGGCACCGGGACACCGAGGGTCTGGTAGATCCCCCAGTCCTCCGGGATGACGGTGTAGAGCCTGCGCTGCAGTAGCTCCGCGGTGGTGTTGTGGTCCTTGGACGGCGGTGGCGACACAGTGACGATCCCCTCGATGATCTCCACCTTGCAGCCCTCGGGCGCGTCCGTCTCCTCCCAGATCCGGACGAGGTCGTCCCACTCCTGGCCGTGGCCCGATGCGGGATCGACGGTGAGTGCGCTCATGGCGGTCTCCTCCTATCGGTGCGTCACCGAGTCCAGCATGCCGAACGGGACCGGCGGCGGTCCACCGATCCCGTTCACCCGTATGAGGAAATCGCAGGTCAGGGCATAGATCAGGCGATACGTTCCCGCACCACCGGCGTGGCGGCGAACGGGGTGCCCGTCGGGGCGATGTCGTACGCGTCGGGCAGGGCGCCCAGCGCGTACTCGAACTTCTCCGGGGTGTCCGTGTGCAGCGTCAGCAGCGGCTGGCCGGCCGTGACCTCGTCGCCCGGCTTGGCGTGCAGTTCGACGCCCGCGCCGGCCTGTACCGGGTCCTCCTTGCGGGCGCGGCCCGCGCCGAGGCGCCAGGCGGCGACGCCGATGTCGTAGGCGTCCAGGCGGGTCAGCACGCCGGAGGCGGGGGCCGTGACGACGTGCTGTTCGCGGGCGACCGGAAGGGTGGCGTCCGGGTCGCCGCCCTGGGCGGAGATCATCCGGCGCCAGACGTCCATCGCGGAGCCGTCCGCGAGGGCCTTCTCCGGGTCGGCGTCCTTGAGGCCGGCCGCGTCCAGCATCTCGCGGGCGAGGGCCAGGGTGAGGTCGATGACGTCCTTGGGGCCGCCGCCGGCCAGGACCTCGACCGACTCACGGACCTCCAGGGCGTTGCCCGCGGTGAGGCCGAGAGGGGTGGCCATGTCGGTGAGCAGGGCGACGGTGCGTACGCCGCTGTCGGTGCCCAGGGCGACCATGGTGGAGGCCAGTTCGCGGGCGTCCTCGATGGTCTTCATGAAGGCGCCGGAGCCGACCTTGACGTCCAGGACCAGCGCGCCGGTGCCCTCGGCGATCTTCTTGGACATGATCGAGCTGGCGATGAGCGGGATCGCCTCGACGGTGCCGGTGACGTCGCGGAGCGCGTACAGCTTCTTGTCGGCGGGGGCCAGGCCGTCGCCCGCCGCGCAGATGACGGCGCCGGTGGTGTCGAGGACGTTCAGCATCTCCGCGTTGGAGAGGTGGGCGCGCCAGCCGGGGATGGACTCCAGCTTGTCGAGCGTGCCGCCGGTGTGGCCGAGGCCTCGGCCGCTGAGCTGCGGCACGGCGGCACCGCAGGCGGCGACCAGCGGGGCGAGCGGCAGGGTGATCTTGTCGCCGACGCCGCCGGTGGAGTGCTTGTCGGTGGTCGGGCGGGAGAGCGTGTCGAAGTTCATCCGCTCGCCCGAGGCGATCATCGCGGCGGTCCAGCGGGCGATCTCGGTGCGGTTCATGCCGTTCAGCAGGATCGCCATGGCCAGCGCGGACATCTGCTCATCGGCGACCGCGCCGCGGGTGTACGCGTCGATGACCCAGTCGATCTGCTCGGGGGTCAGCTCGCCTCGGTCCCGCTTGGTGCGGATGACGGAGATGGCGTCCATGGTCTGGATTCCTTCCGGCCGGTACGTACGTACGCGATCAGTACGTGATGAGTACGCCTGAGCACGCGTGAGTCCGGTTGACTCTACGCGCATAGAGGGGAAAAGAGCCGCCGGGTGGGCCCCTGCGGGCCCACCCGGCGGGTTGCTATCCGAGGTGGCTCGGCCCGAAGGCCTGCGGCAGCATCTCGTCGAGTGTGCGGAAGCCGTCCGGGGTCTCCAGGACGAGTTCCGGTCCGCCGAACTCGTACAGCAGCTGGCGGCACCGGCCGCACGGCACCAGGATCGAGCCGGTGCCGTCCACGCAGGTGAAGTGGGTCAGCCGGCCGCCGCCGGTGGCGTGCAGCTGGGAGACCAGTCCGCACTCGGCGCAGAGCCCGATGCCGTACGAGGCGTTCTCGACGTTGCAGCCGACGACGGTGCGGCCGTCGTCGACCCGGGCCGCGACGCCGACCGGGTAGCCGGAGTACGGCGCGTACGCCCGGGACATGGCCTCCCGGGCGGCCGTGCGCAGCGCCTCCCAGTCGGCCGCGGCCATGGTCTCCGCGGTCACTTGCCCTCGCCCTTGCGGTAGGGCATGCCGTCCGCCTTCGGCATCCTCAGCCGCTGCGAGGACAGGGCGAGCACGAGCAGCGTGGTGACGTACGGGGCGGCGTCGACGAACTGGCTCGGGACCTGGTCGGTCAGCGCGTACCAGGTGAACAGGAGCGCGGAGCAGGCGGCCGAGATCACCGCGGCCACGTACTTCTTCCGGTACAGCTGCCAGAAGGCCGTGATCACGAGCAGGATCGCCAGGAGCAGCAGCATGGCGTGCACGTTCTCCGCGCCGCCGCGCAGCTTGAGGCTGTCGGTGAAGCCGAAGAGCCCGGCGCCCAGGGCCATGCCGCCCGGCATCCAGTTGCCGAAGATCATCGCGGCGAGGCCGATGTAGCCGCGGCCGCCGGTCTGGCCCTCCTGGTAGATGCTGGTGGCGACGATGGAGAGGAAGGCGCCGCCGAGTCCGGCCAGCCCGCCGGAGATGACGACGGCGATGTACTTGTACTTGTAGACGTTCACGCCGAGGGTCTCGGCGGCCACCGGGCTCTCGCCGCAGGAGCGCAGCCGCAGACCGAACGGCGTGCGCCACAGCACCCACCAGGTGACGGGGATCAGCAGCAGGGCGACGACGGTCAGCAGGGAGAGTCCGGTGACGAGCCCTCCGATGATGCCGGCGAGGTCGGGGACGAAGAACCGGTTGTGGTGTTGCTGGAGGTCCTGGAGCCAGTCCGAGAGGCCCGGGATGGTGATCTTGTCGATCTCGTCCAGGCGGGGGGACTGCTTGGAGGAGCCGCCCGGGTCGTCGGCGAAGGTGAAGTTCGACAGGTAGCGGGTGACGCCGACGGCGAGGATGTTGATCGCCACACCGGAGACGATGTGGTTCACGCCGAAGGTGACGGTCATGACCGCGTGCAGCAGACCGCCGAGCGCGCCGCCGATGATGCCGAACAGCACGCCCACCCACGGGCCCCACTGGAATCCGGCCCAGGCCCCGAACCAGGTGCCGAGGATCATCATGCCTTCGAGCCCGATGTTGACCACGCCGGCCCGCTCGGCCCACAGGCCGCCGAGACCGGCGAGGCCGATGGGAACGGCCAGCTCCAGGGCGCCCGCGACCTGACCGGCCGAGGTGATGTCGTCGGCGCCGCTGATCAGGCGGACGAGCGATACGAGGGCGAGCGCACCGGCGATGATCAGCAGGACGACGGGCAGGGAGAGCTTGCGGCGGCCGCCCTTCGAGGGGGCGACGCGTGCGGCGGAGACTTTGCTGGTGCTCACAGGGCCGCCTCCTTCTCGGTCGTGAGGGCGTGGCCGGCGGCGAGCTCTTCGCCGACCTTCTGCTGCTGACGGCGGGTCCCGTAACGGCGGACCAGTTCGTAGCTGATGACGACGGAGATCACGATCAGACCCTGCATGATCGTGGCGATCTCCTTCTCGAACCCGAACTGGTCGAGCGGGGAGGACGCCTTGTCCAGGAAGGCGATCAGCAGGGCGCTGAGGGCGATGCCCACCGGGTGGTTGCGGCCGAGCAGCGCGATGGTGATGCCGGTGAAGCCGATGCCGACCGGGAAGTCGAGGCTGTACGTGTGGGTGTCGCCGAGCAGGGTCGGCATGCCGGCCAGACCGGCGACCGCGCCGGAGATCAGCATGGAGGTGAGGATCATCTTCTTGGCGTCCACACCGGATGCCTGGGCGGCGCTCTCGCTGGCGCCGGTGGCGCGCAGGTCGAAGCCGAAGCGGGTGCGGTTCAGGACGAACCAGTAGACGAGGCCGCAGCCGGCGGCGACGAAGGTGAAGCCGTAGATCTCGCCGGACTCGGCGCCCAGGGACAGCCCCGGGAACCAGCCGGACTCATGGATCTCGCCGGTGGTGAGGTTGTTGGACCCGGCGGCCTGGTCGCCGAAGTTCTTCGGCAGGATCAGCCAGGCGATCAGCGAGGTCGCGATGGAGTTGAGCATGATCGTCGAGACGACCTCGCTCACTCCCCGGGTCGTCTTGAGGATGCCCGCGATGCCTGCCCAGAACGCGCCGACCAGCATCGCCACGATGACGATCAGGGCGATCTGGAACGGTCCGGGAAGGTTGACGCTCGCGCCGACGAGCGCGGCCATCATCGCCGCGAGGCGGTACTGGCCGTCGACGCCGATGTTGAAGAGGTTCATCCGGAAGCCGACCGCGACCGCGAGGGCGGCGAGGTAGTACGTACCGGCCTGGTTGATGATCAGCACCTGCACGTCCGAGTACGACGCCTGCTCGAAGAGCAGCCGGTACAGCTCGAACGGGTCGCGGTCCGACACCAGCAGCACCAGGGTGCTGAGCACGAAGGCTACGACCAGGGCGAGTGCCGGCCCGGCGAAGCCCAGGATCAGCCGGTCCTTGTCGAGTTTCTTCATCAGGCCTCGTCCTCCGGTGCTGCTTCGAGGTGACCTGCGGCGGCACCGGTCATGGCCGAGCCCAGTTCCTCGGGGGTGATGGTGGCGGGGTCGGCGTCAGCGACGAGCTTTCCGCGGTACATGACGCGCAGGGTGTCGGAGAGCCCGATCAGCTCGTCCAGGTCCGCCGAGATGAGCAGGACGGCGAGGCCTTCGCGGCGGGCTTCGCGGATCTGGTCCCAGATCTGTGCCTGTGCGCCGACGTCCACGCCGCGGGTGGGGTGGGCGGCGATCAGGAGCTTCGGTGCGTGGCTCATCTCGCGGCCGACGATCAGCTTCTGCTGGTTGCCGCCGGAGAGGGACGCCGCGGTGACCTCGATACCGGGGGTACGGACGTCGTACTCGCGCACGATCCGGACGGTGTCGTTGCGGGCGGCCTTGGGGTCCAGCAGGAAGCCCCGGCTGTTGGGCTTCTCGCTGACGTGGCCGAGGATGCGGTTCTCCCAGAGCGGCGCGTCCAGCAGGATGCCGTGCCGGTGCCGGTCCTCGGGGATGTATCCGATGCCGCTCTCGCGCCGCTTGCGGGTGGGGACGCGGGAGATGTCCCGGTCGCCCAGGGTGATCACTCCGCTGTCCGCGGCCTTCATCCCGATGAGTGCGTCGATCAGCTCGGTCTGGCCGTTGCCCTCGACGCCCGCGATGCCGAGGACCTCGCCCTTGTGGATGGTGAAGTCGACGTCGGACAGGACGTCGCGGACGACTCCGTCCGGGTCCGTGATGCTGAGGGAGAGCCCCTCGACGCGGAGCATCGGCTCGTCCGTCACCGTGGACTCACGGGTCTCGGGCGAGGGCAGCTCGCTGCCGACCATCAGCTCGGCGAGCTGCTTGGTCGTGGTCTGCGCCGGGTCCGCCGTGCCCACGGTCGTACCGCGCCGGATCACCGTGATGTCGTCGGCGACCGAGAGCACCTCGCCGAGCTTGTGCGAGATGAAGATGACGGTGAGGCCCTCGGCCTTGAGCTCGCGGAGGTTCGCGAAGAGCGCGTCGACCTCCTGCGGGACGAGCACCGCGGTCGGCTCGTCGAGGATGAGGATGCGGGCGCCCCGGTAGAGGACCTTGAGGATCTCCACGCGCTGCCGGTCCGCGACCCCGAGGTCCTCGACGAGTGCGTCGGGCCGGACGCCCAGACCGTACGCGTCGGAGATCTCCTTGATCTTCTTGCGGGCGGCGGAGCCGATGCCGTACAGCTTCTCGCCGCCGAGGACCACGTTCTCCAGGACGGTGAAGTTGTCGGCGAGCATGAAGTGCTGGTGCACCATGCCGATGCCGCGCGCGATGGCGTCGCCCGGGTTGCTGAACGAGACCTGCTCGCCGTCCACGGCGATGGTGCCCTCGTCCGGCTTCTGCATGCCGTAGAGGATCTTCATCAGGGTGGACTTGCCGGCACCGTTCTCGCCGACGAGGGCGTGGACCGTGCCCTTGCGGACGGTGATGCCGATGTCGTGGTTGGCGACGACGCCGGGGAAACGCTTGGTGATGCCGTGCAGTTCTACGGCAGGGGGGCTGCTGGACGCGTTGATGACGCACTCTCCTTGGCCGGACAGGAGCGGGAGCGGAGGGGCAGAAGGGCGGGGTGAAGTTATCGCGCCAGAAGGACGTCTACACGCGTAGCGTTGCCGAATCGTCAAACGCATGCGCACAGCGCGGCCGGAACAACGGGTTCGAGGCCTGTCCGAGAGAGCACTGCATCGGCATCGGGCGGAACTTCTTCCAGGAGTACCCCTCAGGCCCGGAGCAGCGATGCCGCGTGCTCCGGGCCCGAGGGGATCCAGCCGTACGACCGGGGTCGTTACGGGGCGTTACGGGGTGGTCTTGACGGTGATCTTGCCGTCGATGATTTCCTTCTTGGCCTTGTCCACGGCGGCGATGACCTCGGTCATCTTGGTGAACGCCGGGTTGGACATGGCCAGGCCGACGCCGTCCTTGTCCAGGCCGTAGCGGACCTCACCGGACTGGGGCTTGCCGTCCTGAACCGACTTGATCAGGTTGAAGACGGAGTCCTCGACGTCCTTGGTGACGGAGGTCAGGATCGACTCCTTGTAGGCCGCGAGGCCCTTCTGGCTGTACTGGTCGGAGTCGACGCCGATGTTCCACTTGCCCGCCTTGGAGACGGCCTCGATCGCACCGGAACCGGCCAGGCCGGCCGCCGAGTAGATCACGTCGGCGCCCTTGTCGAGCTGCCCCTGGGCCGCGGCCTTGCCGAGGTCGGGCTTGGAGAAGCCGTCGAAGTTCGGCGGCTGGGTCAGGTACTGGGGGACGACCTTCACCGCGGAGTTGGTGTCCTTGACGCCCTGCGTGAAGCCGGCCTCGAACTTCTTGATCAGCGGGGTCTCGACACCACCGATGAAGCCGACCGTCTTGGTCTTGGTGACCTTGGCGGCGGCGACACCCGCGAGGTAGGAGCCCTGCTCCTCGTTGAAGACGATGTTCGCGATGTTGGGACCGGTCACCGAGGCGTCGTCGATGATGCCGAAGGTGACCTTCGGGAACTTCGGCGCGACCTTCTTGATGGCGGGCGCGTACGCGAAGCCGACACCGATGACCGGGTTGTTCCCGGCGCGGGCCAGCGAGGTGAGGCGCTGGACCTTGTCCGCGTCCGACTCGCCGTCGGAGGGCTCGGCCTCGGTGCCCTTGACGTCGAGGTCCTTCTCGGCCTTGGCCAGACCCGCGTACGCGGCGTCGTTGAACGACTGGTCGCCGCGGCCGCCGATGTCGTAGGCGAGGGCGGTCTTGCTGCCCTTCGAGTCGGTGCTGCTGCTCGACGAGGATGAGTCGTTACACGCGGTAACGCTGAGCGCGAGTGCCGCGGACATGGCACCCGCAGCGGCAATCCTAGTGATCCGGCGCAAGGGAAGGCTCCTTCAAACCTGACCGAAGCGCCTCTTCCGGCGCTGGTTTCGCCGCGATCGTAACGCGCGTAGATGTCAGATAATGACCTGTACGACAGCCGTTATCGGATCGTCGTGAACCAGAAGTGACCTGTCCGGTTACGGATGGTTGCCGTCAAGCAGGGCGGAGGCGGTGAAGAGCTCCACCCCGACGGTGATCGCCTCCTCGTCGGCGTCGAAGTTGCCCCGGTGAAGGTCCAGTCCGCGTGTGTCACCGGGCGTGCGCACCCCGAGGCGGGCCATCGCGCCCGGCACCTGCTCCAGGTACCAGGAGAAGTCCTCTCCGCCCAGGCTCTGCTCGGTGTCCTCGACGGCGTACGGACCCCGGCGGGCGGACATCGCGCCGGCGAGGAGGTCGATCGCCGCCGCGTCGTTCACCACCGGCGGGACGCCCCGGACGTAGTTGATCACCGTCTTGGCCCCGTGCATTCCGGCCACCTCGTCGATCGCGGCGTGCACCAGGTCGGGCGCCTCGCGCCACGCCTTCAGATCCAGGCAGCGGACCGTGCCCGACAGCTCGGCGTGCTGCGGGATCACGTTGCACGTGTGCCCGGTCTCCAGGCGCCCCCACGTCACCGCGAGCCCGGACCGCGCGTCGACCCGGCGGGCCAGCAGCGCGGGCACCTCGGTGGCGACCTTGGCGGCGGCGGTGACCAGGTCCGTGGTGAGGTGCGGGCGGGCGGTGTGGCCGCCGGGCCCGTCCAGGGACAGCTCCAGCCGGTCGCAGGCGGAGGTGATGGCCCCGACCCGCAGCCCGATCCGGCCGACGTCGACCTTGGGGTCGCAGTGCACCCCGATGATCCGGCCGACGCCCTCCAGCACCCCGGACTGGATCGCGTCGGGTGCACCCCCGGGCAGCACCTCCTCCGCCGGCTGGAAGATCAGCCGCACCGGGTTGGGCAGCAGCCCCTGCCGGTCCAGTCCGGCGAGCACGAGGCCGGCGCCGAGGACGGTGGTGGTGTGGATGTCGTGGCCGCAGGCGTGCGCCCGGTCGGGCACGGTGGAGCGGTACGGGACGCCCGCCTTGGTGTCCGGGATCGGCAGTGCGTCGATGTCGGCCCGCAGCGCGAGCATCGGCCGCGTCGTCCCGCTCCGCGTCCCGACGTCACACATGAGCCCGGTCCCGGAGGCGAGCACCTGTGGCTCAAGCCCGGCCTGCTCCAGCCGGGCCTTGATGGCCGCGGTGGTACGGAACTCCTGATTGCCCAGCTCGGGGTGCATGTGCAGATCGCGGCGGAAGGCGATGAGCTCGGCGCGCAGGGGGTCGGGCAGGGTGCCGGGCAGGGCCCGGCCCCCGGGCAGGTCGGCATCGGACTCACGGGACATCAACTGGTTCACCCGTTCAAGATTAGGCCCCTCGACCCGTCAACTGACTACAGATCAACAAAAGTTCAGCCGCATAGAGGAACAAAAGACGGCGTCGGCATGTGTGACATGAGAGGGCGACGGGTACACTCTGCGAATTTTTCCCTGTACGGCCCCCGAATCCACGGCCTACGCTGCGTCTTCACCGACGAATACGCATATGGATACACGTTCGTCGTACGAATGAGCGGCATCCGGTCGGGGCCGTGGGACGAGGGGGGCCTCGGCAGTGCTCGACACAGCGGAACAGCACGTTCAGGCGTGCCCGGAATGCGGGTCGGAGATCCGGACGGACCACAGGTTCGTACCGTGGTGTGCCGCCTGCGACTGGAACGTGGACCCGGGGGCACCCGAGGAACCGGCCGGGCGGCTGGACTCCCTGCGGCGCCGGCTGGCCCGGCAGCACGGCGAGAGCCTGCTGGCCGAGGTGACGACGGACGGGCCCCTGCGTCCCCGGCGCGACGCGGCCGGTGTCCTCGCCCTCGTCCTGGCGCTGGCCGTTCACGCCGTCACCGCCGCTCTGCTCGTCGGCGGACTGTTGCTGGTGACGCTCGGCTGGGGCAGCGCGCTCCCCCTGCCCGGCGCCGTGTGCCTCTTCCTCGCCTGGACCCTGCGCCCCCGGTTCGCACGGCTGCCCGAGGACGATCCGGTGCTGCGCCGGTCCGACGCCCCCGAGCTGTTCGCCCTGATCGACGAGATCGCCGCGACCGTGGGGACGACAGGGGTGCACACGGTCGCGGTCACCGGCGAGTTCAACGCGAGCGTCTCGACGTACGGCCTCCGGCGCCGCCGGCTGCTGACCATCGGACTCGCGCTCTGGGAGACGCTCACCACCGAGCAGAGGATCGCGCTGCTGGGACATGAGCTCGGCCATTACGCCAACGGCGACACCCGGCACGGCCTGGTCATCGGCAATGCGCTCGGCTCACTGGACACCTGGCTGTACATGCTGAGCCCGAGCCACCGGCCCACGCTCATGGAGGCTGTCCTCAAGGCCCTCTGGCTGCTGCCCCGCCGCGCGGTCCTGGGTGCCCTGACGGTCCTCGACCATCTGACCCTGCGCGCCACCCAGCGCGGCGAGTACCTGGCCGACTCCTTCGCCGCCCGGTGCGGCTCCACGGAGGCCGCCGCCGGGCTGATGGACCGGCTGCTGGCCGGCGACGCCGCCGCCGCCACGCTGTAGCGCGAGCCGAACGCCCTGCGGACCCGCCGCAACGGGTCCCCGGCACACGATGAGGCCTGGAGCGGCCTCTGGGAACGCCTGGCCGAACGCGTGGCCTCGATCCCGGAGAGCGAGCACGAACGTCAGCGCCGCCGCAGCGCGCTGCGCGGTCACAGCGTCGACGCCACCCATCCCCCGACACATCTGCGCCGGCCCCGGGCCAGGGCCTCGTCCCCGTCCCGGCCTCGCCCCGGACAGCGGCCCCGTCCTCGTCCCCGTCCCGGCCGGCGACCCCGGCCCCCGGGCCCCGGCCCCCGGGCCCCGGCCCCGACCTCGACCGCGAAGACATCCGTCCGGCCGGATCACGCCTCCGTCGTCACCGCCGTAACCCGCCAAGGTGCCAGCCGCTGGACGTCGCGGGCCGTCTCCGTGACCCCGGCCAGGAAGCCCTGGGCCCTCGGGGACGCCGTTTCGCGGAGCCATTCCGGGGCGATGTCGCAGACCGCGACCTTCACCTCGGTGCCGGCCAGGGCCAGCGGCAGGGTGTGGACCACCGTGGAGGGGAAGCTCAGGACCGTGCGGCCGATCGGGCCTCGGCGGGCGATGAGTTCGAGGGGGAGGTCGGGGCGGACGATCTCCAGACCGGTCGCGGCCTCCAGGGCGTGCAGCTTCTCGGTGGATTCGCGGCGGTGGGCGAAGTAGCGGGTGGCACCGTGCGTACGGGCCAGGGCCGCCACCGCCTCCAGGTACTGGCCCCGGTCGACCACGCCCGTCTCGACGAGCGAGGTGCCGACCAGGTCCGCGCCCTTGGTGAGCAGCGGCGGGCCGAAACGGGAACGGGTCCAGGAGAAGGTGTTGGGGATGAGCGTGATGCCGGGCGGCGGGACCACCGGCATCGCGGTGAAGAGCTCGACCTCGCGCGCCGACGACGGGGTGAACCGGCGGCGGGCGGTGGCGGAGACCGGTGCCAGGGCCAGGTCACGGGGGCTCGTGCCGCCTCGGCGGTGCCAGCGCACCAGGCGCTCGCCCCGGGTGATCAGGGCGACGAACTCCATGGTGGCGGTGCCGTCGTCGACCACGGTGAGCCGCCGGGGGCGGACCAGGGAGAGCAGGAGCTGTACGTAGCGGGAGAAGGGGTCCCCGATGACGATGTGGTCGGCGCTGCGGACGAGCCGGGTCAGGGCGCGCAGCGACTTCAGGGGGGTACCCGAGTCGCCGCGCGCCTCCTGCCAGCGCACGGTGATGCCCTCGTCGCGGGCCAGCTCCGCCATCCGGCGCAGCTGACCGCGCGACATCGGGTCGACCGGAGGGAGGACGACGACGGTGACGTCCGGGACGACCCGGCCGCCGCCTCCCTCTGTGTGGGCCCACTCCAGGACGTTCAGGAGCTGGACCGGGCTCTCGACGAAGGCGAGGTTCACCGGTCTGCCCGTCAGACCGCGACCGGCTCGGCGGCCTGGGCCGTCTCGCCGCTCTCTGCCACGACGCCCGGGACCCGGCGGAGCTTCTTCATCGGGCCGAGCTCCGACTCGTACACCTTCTTGACTCCGTCGCCGAGGGACGCCTCGATGGTGCGGATGTCGCGGACCAGGCGGGTCAGGCCCTGCGGCTCGACGGAGGCGGCCTGGTCGGAGCCCCACATGGCGCGGTCGAGGGTGATGTGGCGCTCGACGAAGGCGGCGCCGAGGGCGACGGCGGCGAGGGTCGTCTGGAGGCCCGTCTCGTGGCCGCTGTAGCCGATCGGGACGTTGGGGTACTCCTGCTGGAGGGTGTTGATGACGCGGAGGTTCAGCTCCTCCGCCTTCGCCGGGTACGTCGAAGTGGCGTGGCAGAGAAGGATGTTGTCCGAGCCGAGGACCTCGACCGCGTGCCGGATCTGGCGCGGGGTCGACATGCCGGTGGAGAGGATCACCGTGCGGCCGGTGGCGCGCAGGGAGCGCAGGAGCTCGTCGTCGGTGAGGGAGGCGGAGGCCACCTTGTGGGCGGGTACGTCGAACTTCTCCAGGAAAGCGACGGCCTCGGTGTCCCACGGGGAGGCGAACCAGTCGATGCCGCGCTCGGCGCAGTGCTCGGAGATGGCCCGGTACTCGGTCTCGCCGAACTCGACGCGGTGGCGGTAGTCGATGTACGTCATCCGGCCCCAGGGGGTGTCGCGCTCGATGTCCCACTGGTCGCGCGGGGTGCAGATCTCCGGGGTGCGCTTCTGGAACTTGACGGCGTCGCAGCCGGCTTCGGCGGCCACGTCGATGAGGGCGATCGCGTTGTCGAGGTCGCCGTTGTGGTTGATGCCGATCTCGCCGGTGACGTAGACGGGGTTGCCGGGGCCCGCGGTGCGGTTGCCGAGGGTGCGCAGTCGGGAGGTGCTCATGAGGGTGTTCCTTACTTACTTGGCGGGGGTGGGAGTGATGAGGGCGGGGCCGAGCAGCCAGGCCGCGATCTCGCGGACGGCGCCGAAGCCGCCGGGGGTGGTGGTCACGGCGCGCGCCGCGGCGCGTACCGAGCCGTGCGCGCTCGCGACGGCCACGGGCCAGCCGGCGAGTGCGAAGCAGGGGAGGTCGTTGACGTCGTTGCCGACGTACAGGACGCGTTCGGGGGCGATGGACTGTTCGTCGCACCACTGCTTGAGCGCGAGGTCCTTGCGGTCGATGCCGTGCAGGACGGGGACGCGGAGCTTGTGGGCGCGGGCGGCGACGACCGGGTTCTGTTCCGTGGAGAGGATCAGGAGGGGCAGGCCGGCCTTGCGCAGGGCGGCGATGCCGAGTCCGTCGCCCCGGTGGACGGCGACGGTCTCGCGGCCGTCGGAGTCGATGAGGACCCGGTCGTCGGTCTGGGTGCCGTCGAAGTCGAGGACGACCGCGTCGATGTCCTCGCGGGTGGGCAGCGGGGCCGGGTCCAGGAGCGGGGCCAGGGCGCGGGCGCGGGCCAGGTCGTGCGGGTCGTCGATCTCCAGGACGCGGGCGGGGTCGGTGCGCACCAGGGCGGTGTGGCCGAAGAAGCGGTGGCGGTGGGTGCGGAATCCGGCCGCGTCCATCGCGTAGGCGGCGCCCGTTTCGAGCAGGTCCTCCGGGCGGTCCTGGCGGCGGGGGCGGACCTTCTTGTCGTGGTTGACGCCGTAGTTGTGGTCCTCGACCGCGCTGCCGTCGCGCCAGAGGAAGCCGTGGAAGGGGGCGACGGTGACGGCGGTGTCGGCGCCTTCGCGGGCGACCGCGGCGGCGACGCCGTCGATGTCCTCGCGGGCGACGAAGGGGCTGGTGCACTGGACGAGCAGCACCACGTCCACGGTCCGGCCGTGCTCCGCCTCGTACGTGTCCAGGGCGTGCAGGACGGCGGCCTCGCTGGTCGCGGTGTCGCCCGCGATGGCTTCGGGGCGCTGGACGCAGTGCAGCCGGGACGCTTCGCCGAGTGCCTCGCCGGCCGCGCGGGCGGCCTCGGCGACGGCCGGGGCGTCGGTCGTCACGACGACGTCGGTGACCTCGCTCGACGCGAGGCAGGCGCGGACCGCGCGCACGACCAGCGGTACGCCGCCGACCTGGGCGAGGTTCTTGGCGGGTACGCCCTTGGATCCGCCCCGGGCGGGGATCACGGCGAGCACGGTGGGCTGCTCGGTGGGCTGCGTCATCGCTGCTCCAGGAGGTGTGTGGGTGGAGGGGACGGCTGCCGGCCCCTCTTCGTGGGTGTTCACAGCTCGCCCATCCGCCGGATGACGGGGGCGACCCGCTGGACGCCCTGGCGGTACGCGCCCCGGGCCGCGTCGCGGACCGCCTCGCGCACCGCTCCCCTGACCCGGCCGGTCTCCCGGGGCGCCGCCGCGCCCGGCAGCGGGTGGCCGTCGGGGGCCAGGTGGTGGCGGGCGAGGATGCCGGGGAGGTAGCCGGGGGCGGTGGCGGGTGTGTAGTACGGCGCGAGGTCGGGCAGCCGGTCCCGCGCCAGCAGGGCGGTGACCCGGGCACGGGCGGCGTCGTAGGCCGTGGCGTAGCCGCCGTCGGCGGCGACGCCCTGGCCGGCCAGCCATGCGGCGTCGGGTCGCGGATGGGCGCCGCCGTCGAGGTGGTCCCAGGAGGTGAGCAGGCCGGAGCCGACGAAGTGGTGGTTGCCGAGGGCCTCGCGCACCCCGAGGTCGGTGAGGACCGCGGTGGGGATGCGCCGGTGCAGGGACTCCAGGGCGGCGGTCGAGGAGACGGTGACCAGCAGGTCGGTGCGGTCCAGGACCTCACCCATGTGCCCGTACACCAGGCGGAAGTTGGGCGGGAGGCCGCCGGGCAGCCTCTCGGCGAGGCGCTGGTACGGAAGTTCCTCGATGTGCGTGGTGTGTTCGCCGGGCCTGGAGCGCAGCTTGAGCAGCACCTCGCGCCGGGGGTGCAGCCTGGCGTGCTCGACGAGCCTGCGCAGCAGGTACGTACGGTCGGCGCGGGAGGCCGGTACGGAGGGCTGGGCGGCGAACACGACGGTGTCGCGGCCCTGTTCGGGGGTGTGCGGGGCGCCGCCGAGGAAGGGCAGGGCGGCCTCCGTGACGGCGGACGCGTCGGCGCCCACGCCCTCGTACACCGCGCGGAAACGGTCTGCGTCGTGGCGGGAGTTGGCGAGGACGACGTCGGCGCCGTGGCGCAGCAGCAGGCCGTCGGCCAGCTTCTCGTAGACGACGCCGACGTAGCCGGTGACGATCACGGGCCGGGTGGGGAGCCGGAGTGCGGCGAGGCCGTGCAGCATCGCCTGGACGGCGCCGCCGACGAGGGCTAGGACGACCAGGTCGTATCCTTCCTCGCGCACGGCGTGCAGGAACTCGACGGCCGTCACCTCGCGCACCCGGCCGCGGTCGATGCCGACGTCGCCGACCTCGGCGAGCTGGCGCGGTGTCGGGGTCGCCCGGCCGCGCAGCAGCAGTCCGCTGATCTCCGTACGGGGTGTGGGCGCGCCGCCGTCGCCCGTGGTCAGCCGGCGCGCGGTGAGCGCGCCCCACTTCCATCGGGTGTCGGAGTCGGCGAGTACGGCTACCCGGAGGGCGGTCGTCTTTTCGGTACGTGGGGGCACGTCCAAGACGTTAGGAAGGCCCGGGGGTCGGCAGCCCAACGCGAAAGCAACAGGGGGTTAACAGCCCGCCGACGATTGCCGAACCGGCCGCCCGGCTTGTTGGAAAGACCGGCGGAATTCCCCTGCGGGCCTCTCGGTTAACGAATTCGACGGGCGTCGTTCACCTGCCGTCCGCACAGCCGACAGGACTCATGCGCGGCCCGGAACTAGCGTGATGCGGGTGGTCAAGCTCTCCGTCATCGTGCCGTTCTACAACGTGCAGACATACGCGCCCGACACTCTCAGAAGTCTGCTGGCCAACGCCCGCGACGACTTCGAATTCATCCTCGTCGACGATTGCTCGACCGACGGGACGGCGGACCTTCTGCACCGCGCCCAGGAAGAGATTCCGGGGGTGGTGGTGCTCAGACACGAACAGAACGGCGGACTGGCCACCGCGCGCAACACCGGCCTGGACGCGGCCCGCGGCGAATACCTCGCCTTCCTGGACGGCGACGACTGGCTGGCGCCCGGCTACTACGCCGAACTCGTGGCCCGCGCGGAGCGCCTGGCCTGCGACTTCGTCCGTACGGACCATGTCCAGGCCACCGGCCGGGCGCGGACCGTGCAGCGCGCGCCGCACGGCCTGAGAGACGTGGTCCTGGATCCCCGCGCGGCGATCCTGCCCGCCACCCGGTCCACGATGGTCGACTATCCGTACGCCTGGGCCGGGATCTGTCACCGCCGGCTGCTGGACCGAGGCCTGCTGCGTTTCACGGACGGGCTGCGCACGGCGGAGGACCGGCCGTGGATCTGGCGGCTGCACCGGGAGGCGGAATCCTTCGCGGTCACCGGAATGCTGGGCCTCTTCTACCGGCGCGGGGTCTCCACCTCACTGACCCAGATCGGGGACGTGCGCCAGCTCGATTTCATCCGGGCATTCGACCAGGTCGTACGGGAAACCACCGATGATCCCGACGCGGATTCCCTGCTGCCGAAGGCCGTACGGACCTATTGCGCCGTCATCGCACATCACCACAGCTCGATCGAAAGGTTCGAACCCTCCGTGGCCCGGACATTGAAATCGCTCAGCTCGGCGGCCCTGAAGCGTATGCCGCAACAGGTCCTCGACGAGGCGCTGGATTCGATGGACGGGCAGCGCGCGACGCTGCTGCGCCGACTGCGCCGCCGGCCGCACACCGCGAAGGAGGCCGCTGCCGCATGAGCACCACCGTGCGCACCACGCGCGTCTTCGTCGCCTCCACCCTCTACGGCGTGGCCACACTGGCCGCCGCGATGGACGCGGGCCGCTTCGGGGCCGCCGACCGCTCGCTCCTCCTGCTCTCCAACAACGCCTCGATCCCCGAGACTTCGCCGTCCGTCGACACGATGCCCGGCTTCGGCGCGTTGCGCGGGCGCTTCGACGGCGTGCTGTCGTGGAACGAGGCCATCGCGCCCTTCCACCCCGGTGCCTGGGAGCCGAGGGAGGACGACGTGCCGCTGTGGGAGCGCCATCTGCGGCTCGTCTGGGGTCTGGGTGAGCACCGTGTCGAGCTGGTCGTGGAATCGATCCAGGTCAGCCCGGCCCGGTCGATCTGCCAGATCTTCGCCTCGGCCCCGATCGACGTGTACGCGGACGGCCTGATGAGCTACGGCCCCACCAGGAACAAGCTCGACCCGCTGATCGGCACCCGGGTCCGCCGGCTGCTCCACCCGGATCTGGTGCCGGGTCTGACGCCGTTGCTGCTCACGGAGTTCGGCGTCGAGCCGGAGACGCTGAGCACGGACCGTCTGCGGTCGGTCTTCGCCGAGCTGGCCGATGTGCCGGCCGGGATCCCGCCCGTGGAGGCGCCGGCCCTGTTGCTGGGCCAGTACCTCTCGGCGCTCGGACTGATCGGGGCCGCGCAGGAGGAGGAGCTGCATCTGCGGATGATCCGGGGCGCCGTCGCGCTCGGGCACACCCGTCTGGTGTTCAAGCCGCATCCCACCGCGCCGGAGCAGTGGGCGCACGCGATGGTGACCGAAGCGCGCGCCCTGGGCGCCGAACTGACCGTGCTGGAGAGGGGATCCGGCCGCGCCGGTGCGTCGGGGGCATCCCTGCTCGCGGAGGTGCTGTACCAGCGGATGCGGCCGGCCCTGGTCGTCGGCTGCTTCTCCACGGCCCTGCTGACGGCGGCCGTGTTCTACGGGCTGCCGGTCGCCAGGACCGGCACGGACCTGCTGCTGGACCGGCTCGCCCCGTACGAGAACAGCAATCGGGTGCCGGTGACGCTGGTCGACGCGCTGCTGCCGGACCTGGACGACGCGCAGGCCGTACGCGGATGGTCGCCGCCCTCCGAGGAGCAGGTGGCCGAGCGTGTCTCCCCGCTGCTCACGGCGGTGGGCTTCGCGATGCAGCCCCGGATCCACCCGGAGCTGCGCCCGGCGGCCGAGCGCTATCTCGCGGAGCACCTGGACGACCGCACCTGGCGCTACTTCAAGCGCCGCCGCCTGACCACCCTGGCCCTGCCGGGGGCGGTCCCCGCCCAGCTGGCCTTCATCCCCCGCAGCCCGGCCCTGCGGAAGGTGGCGCGCCGGGCAAGGGCGTTGAAGCGGGCAACGCTGGGGTGAGCGCGAGGGCCGGGCGCCGCGACGGTGGTGGTGCCCGGCCGTTCCTCGCAGGACACGCGAGAGGCCCCGTCCGGTCGCTGGAACCGGACGGGGCCTTCGCTCGGGTGTCGTGGCGGAGGCACGGGAGAGCCCCGTGCGCGGCGGCAGGAGCGGGAGCAGCCTGCCGGCGCGCCCCGCCCCTCTCCTCCCCTCCCCCGTACGGTCAGACGGGGACGCCCGCGCGGATGAACCGCAGGTCCGCCGCGTTCGCCTCGGTGACCTTCCACAGCTCCCGCTGTCTGCCGTGCACATCGGCCACCGCCGCCGCGTGGTCGTCGAGCAGCCCGGCCGCCCGTTCCACCAGCCGCGCACCGAGGTGCCGGTCATGGACGGAGATGCCCCACTCGGGCCGCTCGATGTCGGCGAGGAAGTACGCCATCTTCGGGTGCGAGATCAGGCTGATGACAGGTGTGCCGCAGCCGAACGGGATCATGCCCGCGTGCCCGCGCATCCCGATGACCAGCTTCGTCCGGGCGTACGTGTCACGGATCTCGTCGTTGCCGAAGTCGTACATGGGGATCACCGGCAGCGAGATGCCGTGCTCGCGCCGCAGGTCGAAGGCGATCCGTTCGTCGTCGAGGGAGTGGGCCACGCACTTCACC
Source organism: Streptomyces sp. NPDC026062 (assembly GCF_055568375.1). Taxonomy (NCBI): domain Bacteria; kingdom Bacillati; phylum Actinomycetota; class Actinomycetes; order Kitasatosporales; family Streptomycetaceae; genus Streptomyces; species Streptomyces sp. NPDC026062. The sequence goes on along the minus strand of NZ_JBVHOQ010000051.1, from coordinate 19,401 downwards.
TCGGCATGGGCGCCGAGTCCCTTCACGGCGGTGGCCATCTCGGCGAGGAAGTGCCCGTAGTCGTGGCCGAAGCGGAGCCCCGCGCGGTCGTACGCGGCGTTGACCAGCACGGTGTTCTCGCGCTCGGCGGGGTCGGTCCAGCCCTCCACCAGCTGCCGGGTGACGGTGGTCGGACAGGGCTGGAAGCGGACCTTGTCGTGCAGGGACGGTGGCAGCAGCGCGCGGACCTTCTCGATCGAGCCGTGGTTGCGCAGCCCGAAGAACGAGGCGCGCTCGACCAGCTTGCGCAGCGAGGAGAGGAACCGGTCGCGGCCGTGTCCGTAGGCCTGGCCGTCGAAGGCGTTGAACCCGACCGCGTACACCATGACGGGTACGTCGATCCGCTCCAGCATCTCGTCGGGGACGTTCCACTGCCAGCCGCTGTTGCCGTTCGGCGCGGTGTCCGGGATGAAGAGCCCGCCGCCGCCGATGACCAGTCCGCGACGGGCGTTGACGCGCTCCAGGGCCGCCTCGTCGAACAGCCGGTGGGCGTGGACGGACTGCCAGCGGGCCGGCCCGGTGTCGCGGCCGAAGGCCAGCCGGACGCTTTCCGGGAGCAGCTTGTCGCCGGCGTTGCCCTGCCGGTCCATGTAGAAGGCGACATGGGCGAGTTGCTGGTCGGCCGGTGCCTCGGCGGGTGTCTCGGCGTCCTGGGTGCGCAGGTGCATCAGCCGGTTCGCCCGGTGGGTCGGGTCCACGCCGAGCCCGTCGAGGGCGTACCGCGCGGCGGTGGTGTCGTCGCCGTGGATCCAGGCGATCTGGGCGAGGCGCGAGAAGGCGGTGGCGGCCCGGTTGGGGGCCGCGGCGGCCAGCAGGAGCTGGATGCGGGCCTCTTCGTAGCGGGAGACGCTCAGCAGGGCGTTGCCCAGCACCTCGTGCGGCCAGGCCTCGTCGACGGGGATGTGGACCCCGCCGAGCAGGTCGGCCGCCTCCTGGTACTCACCGGCGGCGATGTGCGCGGCGGCGACCTTGCGGGCGCTCTCGGGGTCGGCGGTGCGCCGGACGTGCGGGGTGCCGTAGTGCACCAGCAGGTCGTGGTGCTTGGCGCCGGGCAGCGCCAGGTAGGCGGCGTGGAACGCGGCGTCGGACAGCTCGAACTCGTGCCAGCGTTCCTCGGCCCTGCCGTAGCCGGCCTCGCCGCCCTGCCACGGCTTGTGCCTGCCGGTGAAGTGCAGGATCGCGGTGGTGTCGGGCACCGGGAGGTCGCCGGAGAGGCGGCGCTTGACGAAGTTGTAGCGGGCGTCGAGCTGGACGAAGTCGCCGTCGAGCACGGCGTTCAGGATGCCCTGGTCGTGCTTGTCGAGTTCGTAGGTCCCCTTGCGGCCGACGTCGTCGATCCTCGCGCAGAACTCGTCGCTCAGATACTCGCGCTGGATGACCAGCAGCCCGCTGTTGAGCTTGTGCTGCCCGTAGAAGAACTGAGGGACGGCGGCGAGTCCGTCGCGCAGCTTCAGCAGGTCGCCCAGGTCGCCGAGGACCACCATGTCGGTGTCCAGGGTGATCACGGTGTCGTAGTCGCGCACCCGGAAGACGTCGAGGATGAAGTAGGCCTTGCGTACGAGGTAGTTGTCCTGGTCGCCCTTGGCGTACGTGTCGTAGTGCGCGGCGTCGACCCGGCGGAAGTCGGTGCGCGGGTGCAGCGCCCGGATCTGTGCGACGGACGCGGGGCGCAGCCCGTCGTGCAGGACGATGAAGTCCTCGCAGACCGCCGGGTTGGACAGGGCGAGGCTGCGCAGCAGGGTGAGGAAGCCGGGCAGGTAGTTCTCGTCCACGAAGCTCGCGAAGGCGACGCGGCGCTTGCCCGTGAGGGCGTTGGCGGGGGCGCGTGGTGCGGGCGCGGTGGCAGGGGGCGTCGTCGTCATCGCAGTCGGATCCTCGTATCGGTGACGCTCTGGGCGCGTTCCATGACCCACGCCTTTTCGCTGGTGTACTCGTGGACGGAGGTGATGGGCATCTTCATTGCGGCGGGCAGCCGGTAGGCGCCGCTCTCGTAGAAGTCGAAGCCGATCAGGTCCAGTTGGGTGCTGACGTCCAGGTGGTCCAGCAGCCACAGCATGTTGAAGCCGCTGGTGGGGATGGCCGGCCAGACATCCGTGCCGACCCTGCCGATGTTGCGCAGCGGCCAGCGCAGGGATTCGTCGCCGAGGTACTGCTGGGCACCGGGCACCAGCCGGTTGCGCAGCGAGTACTTCCAGTCGCCGGAGACCCCGCCGAAGACGAGCCGGGTGTGGACCTTCTGGTCCCAGTTGAAGCCGTGCTTGTGGATGGTGGCGTGGATGTCGGTACGGCGGCCGGTGGCCTCCGGGTCGATCCGGTACGAGTTGAAGCGGACGACCAGGTCGTACGCGTCGATCTCGGCGCCCATCGAACCGGTGCCGACCCGTTGGGAGTTGGCGATCAGACAGATCGACTTGCCCGCGATGCGGTTACGGAACTCGCCGAGCGTCGTCCATGCGACGCCGCCGAACGTGGGGTCGTCTACCGGGCCGCGCATCCGGGCCCTGCGCTGGCCGGCGTAGAGCGCCACGATCTCGGTGAGGAGGGTGAGATCGCCGCCGCCCGCGCCTGCGCCGCCGGCTCCCGGCACGCCGCCGGCCTCCAGCGCGAGGCCGACGTACTGGCTGAGGGCCTCCTGGATCTCCGGCACGGGCGCGCCGGAGCGGTCCTGGGCCAGCAGCGCGCCGATCAGCCGGGACCGCGCCCGGTTCCAGTCGCCGCGCCCGTGCAGGGCCAGGCCCTCGGCCCAGGTGTCGGTGACGGATCCGGCGGCGAACGCCGCCGCCTCGGGGCAGCTCTCTTCCAGTTTCCGCAGCAGTGCGCCCTGGCGCTCCGCGCCCGCCCGCAGACCGGCCGTCTTCGCGGCGACCCCGAAGCCGTCGTCGTCGGTGAGGTCGAGGTAGCGCCCGTACGCCTCGGCGGCTTCGCGCTCGGCGCCCAGGGCCTCCAGGACCCGGGCGCGCAGCCGCCAGGCGGCCCGGGACCTCCGGCGCTGGGTCAGCACGGTGTCGGTGATGAGGACGGCGAGCTTCAGCTCGTCCTCGTAACCGCAGTCCAGCGCCTTGGTGCCGACCGCGAGCAGCGGGTCGAGCAGTTGGTCGCCGAGGACCTGCGCGGAGCCGGGCCCGCCCTTGCCCGATCGCCGCAGCAGCGGGAGCGGGGAGGCCGGCTCGGAGGACGGCTGCTCCATCGTCGCGTGGGTGGCCAGCAGATTCCGCAGGGCCTCGGCGAGCGCCGCACGCCGCCGGTCCAGCCCGGCGACCAGCTTCCCGCTGTGCGCGGCGCAGGCGCGCAGACAGGTCTCCAGTTCCGTCGGGCGGACGGTGGCGAAGGAGGAGGTGCCGCCGTCGGGCGGTGTCGATTCCTCCGCGTCACGCTGCCGTGGCCAACGGGTGCGGGCTTTCGTCATGGCGCTCCAAGCGTCTGCTGCCCGTGGGGGAAGGGGCGTAGGGAGTGAGTACGGATGTTCGTCGGGCGTTCGTGGTTCCGTGGCACGCTAGGAAACCTGAACGGCCGAGAGATGAACTCGTCCTGTCAGCACGGAAAACTGCCGCCCTCCGTCCGTGGGCGCCGGATGGCCGGGCGGGGACCGCTGCGTGAAGGCCGGCGGACCATCGGGTGAACCGCCTTGCAGGCAGCGGGATTTGGCGATGCTCGATGGCATATTCGACCCATCATGAGGACTCCGCCGACTCTCCGATCGCCGCGCGCCCTGGGCGCCTCCCTGGGTGCCGTGCTCACCGTCGTGACCGTCTGCGCCGGTGACGCGGTGGCCCGCGGCTACCCCTTCGGGCCACGCACCCGCAGCGTCAACGACCTGGGCAATCAGTTCGTACCGTTCCACGCCCGGCTCTGGGACCTGTTGCACGGGCGGGCGGACGGCGGGCTGCTGGTCAACTGGCGGTCGGGGTTCGGCACGAGCTTCCTGCCGGACCTCGGTACGTATCTGACCAGCCCGTTCGCGCTGCTCGTCGGGGTGTTCCCGAGGGACCGGATCGACCTGGCCGTCTATGTGGTCACGCTGGTCAAGACCGGTGTGGCGGCGGCGGCCATGACCTGGCTGCTCACCTCGTTGCGCCGGGGCCGTGGCCGGGAGTGGCTGGCCGCCGTGCTCGGCGCCTCGTACGCGCTGTGCGGCTGGTCGGTCGCCGAGGCCGCCTACAACCCGATGTGGCTGGACGGGCTGATCGCCTTCCCGCTGCTGTGCCTGGCCGGCGAGTGGGCGCGCACCGGGCGGCGGCCGGTGCTGGGGACGCTCCTGGTGACGCTCGCCTGGGTGTCCAACTTCTACACCGCGTACATGGCCACGCTCGGGGCGGCCCTGGTGCTGGTGGTACGGCTGTCGCTGGAGGACGGGACGGCGCGGGAGCGGGTCCGGGGACTGGTGCGTGCCGTGCGGACCGTGCTGATCGGCGTCGGACTGGCCGCGCCGGTCCTGGTGCCGGTCTTCCTCGGCACCCGGCACGCCTACCCGGGCTGGACCCGGGAGTTCGCCCCGGCCGCCTGGCCGGACGTCGCGGCCCGGCTGCTGCCCGCGACGTACGGCTTCTTCAGCCCGGCGGTCTTCCTCGGCACCGGTTCCCTGCTCCTGGCCTGCGCGCTGGCCCCGCACCGTGCGGTGCCGCGCGCGGAGCGGTGGGTGTGGCCGGGGCTGGTGGCGGTGGTGGCGCTGTCGTTGCAGTGGGGACCCACGCATCTGCTGTGGCACGCCTTCGCGACGCCGAACGGGAGCCCCTTCCGGCAGACGTTCGTGCTCTCCGGTCTCGTGGTGATCGCCGCCTGGACCGCCGTCGCCCATGGCTGGCCGGACCGGCGTGCGCTGCTGGGCGGGGGCGGGGTGCTGGTGCTGATCGCCGCCGCCGCCGCGCCCAGCGCGCTGGTCACGCGGTGGACCTATCCCCTGTTCGCCGCCGGACTCGTGGCGGCCCTCTGCGCTCTCACGCTGGTACGCAGCCGCAGATTCGTGCTGCTCGCGGCGCTCCTGCTGGTCGGGGCGCAGGCCGGGCAGGCCGCCGCGACCACCGCGTACGCCGACCGGCAGCGGCTGAACCGGCTCGACGACTACGCCCCCTGGGGTGAGCGGCAGAGCGTCCAGGCCGCCGCGGTCGCCGCCGCGGACGGCTGGCCGCGCTACCGCACCGACCCCGGTCTCGAACAGAGCACCGCCAACGATCCGATGCTGGTCGGCGGAGAGGGCGGGGCCTACTACAGCAGTCATACGCCGGACGTGACGACCCGCACCTTCCTCGCCCTGGGCGCCGGCTGGACCTCGCGCGGCCGGGCGCTGCAGAGCCTGGACAACCCGGTGACCGACGCGGTGTTCTCGGTCGGGGCCCGCGTCCACGTACCGCGCGATCCGCACCAGGTCTGGAACCGCCCCGACCGGCGGCCGGTGACCGTGACCCGGCAGGACGTCCCGCCGCTGGTGACGGTGCGGCCCTCCGGTTCCGGTGCGTCCGGGTGGGGGCCCTCACCGTTCCGCAACCAGGAACGGCTGCTGGGCGCCCCGGTGTACACGCTGCCCACGACGGAGCTGCGTTCCGAGGACGGCTCGGCCGCCACCGACAGGAACACCAGCGCCTATGCGGTGGAGCCCGGCACCTACACCTTGAGTGCGGACTGCCCCGCGAACAGCCAGGTGTTCCTCTGGGCACCCGACCTGTTCGGCACCGCCCGGCTGGGCACGGGCGGCGAACTCAGCGATGTCCGGGGCGACATGCCCGCGCGCCGGGCCGGAATCCTGCCGCTGGGCGCGGGCGCGGGCCGGATCGCCGTGACGCTGCGCGCGGAGCGGTCGGGAACCCTCCCGCACCGGTCCGTCGGCTGCCTGGACCCGGGACGCCTGGCCTCGGCGGTGGAGCGGCTGAAGGGGACGGGTGCGACGCGGGTCACCGTCTCCGGCAGCGGGGTGCACGCCGAACTCCCGCCGGGGACCCGCGGGGTCGCCGTGCTGGCCGCGCCCCGGATCGCGGGCTGGAGCTGCGACGGGCGTCCTGCCGGCTCGTACCTCGGCCTGGTGGCGGCGCCGGTCGGCGGCGACCGGACCTCGGTGGACTGCTCCTTCAGGCCGCCGGGGCTGCGCGCCGGGACGGTTGCCGGGGCTGCCGCGCTGGCGGCCCTGCTCGCCGTGGCGTTCGGACCGGCGGCCCTGGTGCGCGTACGGCGGAGGAGGCGCGTGCGTACGTAGGGACGGCGGCACCGGGCGCGCGACCTCGGCCTCGCGCTTTCGCGAGTGAGGGACCGCGAGGCCCCCGCATCTCCGCCTCGAACGTCTCCAGCACAAACCCCGCAGAGCTGAGGCGAGCCACCACTGGTCCGGACGCACAGCGCGCCCTCACCGGTCCCGAGCCGCGCCACGGTCTCGGCCCGCGCGGGCACCTTCGCGCCGGTCCGGCTCTCCCAAGGCCGCCGCGGCCGACGGTGCCGCCGCTGCCGCTTCGCTCGTGAAGGGCCCGCAGGCTCTGGAGTTCCCGCTGATCGGCCGGGTCGGGGCCCGCACGGACCGGCTTGCGACGGAGGCGGACGCCGCCGGTACGCCGGCCGAACACCGCAGTCCTCGTCCTGCCCTTGGACCGCGGAGGGACATGAACCACGCCTCCGTTTCCGGCTACGGCCTGAGGCGGGGGCGTTGTCGTGCCTTGTCCACGGCATTCAACGCCAGCTCCCACGGGTACGGCCGGCGCTCTCCCGACGCGTTCGGCTCGAACCCGCCCGCGCCGTACAGCACGCTGACGCCCATCGCTCGCAGTTCGGCGATGCTGCGGTCCAGCGCGCGATGCCGCGCGTAGGCGGCGTTCACGCACGGCATTGCGACGAGAGGGATGTCCTTCCCGATCGCCTCGGCCGCGAGGCCCACGACAAAGCTCGACGTGAGCCCGAGCGCCCATGAGTTGAGGCTGTTGAACGTGGCCGGAGCGAACAGCGCAACATCAGCCCCGGGCCACGCGTCCCCGGCTGTCGGCGCCTTGTACTGCGACCGCACCGGGTGGCCGGTCAGTTGCTCCAGGTCGGCCATCTGCGGGTCCAGCCATCGGGCGGCAGACGGCGTGAGGCCGAGGCACACGTCATAGCCGCGGCCCTGCGCATCCTCGATCACCGAGCCGATCTCCAGAACTGGCGGGGCGGCAGAACCGAGCAGGTACAGAATCGTCATGCCGCCATCCCATCCGTCCGATGCAGGACATGCAACCGCCCCCGAAACGAATGGAATCGGGGGCAATGCGAGGTCCAGCGCGCGGAGTCCTGGGTACCGTTCAGATGACGAGTCAGGAACGGAGACCAGTATGCCCACGCTGGACGACGACCGCACGGGCGCCCGCATCAAAGAGCAGCGGAAGCTCGCCCACCTCAGCCAACGCCGGCTTGCCGAGCGCCTTCCGTATTCCTACAGCCTGCTCAACCAGGTGGAGTGCGGAGCGAGACCAGCTACGGACACCTTTGTCGCCGCTGTCGCTGCCGCACTCGGCATCGACCCGGCTCTCCTTCGGGGACCGTCCCACGTGACGGGCCTGCAAACGGGGCGCCTCGCCGCCCTGGTCAGCCCCATCCGCGAGGCGCTCGACCTGTACGACCTCGGGCACGCACCCGCCACCAGTCGGCCCGTGACACAGCTCGCTGCCGACGCAGACCGGATCTGCCGACAGGTCCGCGCCACCCACCTGCGGTCAGCGGCCCGCGACCTCCCTGTCTTGATCACCGATCTGACACGTGCGGCAAGGACAGCGCCGACGATCGCCACATGGCAGGCCCTCGCGTCCACGTACCGAACCGCACACGACATCGCCCTCAAGGTCGGTTTTCCCGACCTGGCGATCGTCGCCCTCGACCGGATGGGCTGGGCCGCCGAGCGCGCCTCGGACCCCTGCCTGGCCGCGATCCGCCAGTACAAGCGCGCCCTCGGGCACTCGGATTCCGGGCAGGACCTCGGCCGCCGCCTGGTCGCCCCCGGCCACGCCCTCATCGAGGACCAGTCGTCACGCGAAGCTCTCTCCGTGGCCGGTCAGCTCCACCTCGGCGCCTCGGCGGTGGCCGCCCGAGCCGGCGACGAGAGCGCCGTGGCACAGCACATCACGGCCGCCCGGGAGCTCGCGGCCCGCGTCGGGGGCGAGGCACCCGAGGTGCATTGGCTCAGCTTCGGACAGGTGAACGTGACCCTTCACGAGATGGGCGCGGCCATCACCATGCGGCGGTACGACGACGCGCTGCGCCAGGCCCGCGCTGTGAAACTGCCGACGGCGACGCTGACCTCACGGCGGGCCCGGTTCCTCGTCGACCGCGCCACCGTGGAGATGGAGACCGGCCACAGGGACTCCGCGCTGCGCCACCTTGTCGAAGCACGGCGGACCGCACCCGAGCAGACCCGCTATCACCCTCGCACCCGAGAAGCCGTGCTCGGGCTGCTCCACACTGCCCGACGCCCGCCGGACAGCCTCGGCCACATGGCTGCGTGGATCGGCTTGTAGGCCTGCTCACACGCTCACAGATCTGTGAGCATTGCGTCCCACGTCACCCTGCACTCTCGTCGTACCTGATCAGCGACGAGCCGGGGACCGCCATGACCGTGAGAGACCTACCACCAGTCAGAACGCTGACGGTGCAGCAACAGCGCGGGGGGCGCTGCGTGTGGTGCGGCCACCCGCTCACGACTGGCGCGGTCGTCGACCTGGGGCAGCAGCGTGCGCGGCCGACGACCGGCGCCGCGTACTCCTGGTTCCCGAGAGCTTGCGCGGTCCCCGGCCCGTGCGGGGAGCGGGAGGCGGCGCGATGAGCGTACGTTCCGTGATCCGTAACGCGGACTGGACAATCGGCGTGGACACCGCGCCCGGCGCGTCAGGTCCGGTGTACGTGATCGAGTGCATCACCTGCCTCGACCGGTCCGACGCCGCCGAGGAGAAGACAGCGCCCGAGGACTGGGCGCTGCGCCACACCGGCCGGTACACCGACCACCGCAGCCACCGGGCCATCATCACGTCGTTCGTCCGCGTCACCCCCGCCCCCGGCAACCCCCTCCACGGCCGATGACCGCCGAGGACGGGCGCCCGCAGTGCCTCAGCTGCGGCACCACACGCGAACTGATGCGGGTCGACGGGCGGCCGGGCGGTGCGTACGGATGCCCGGACCACCTGCGCGGGCTGTGCGGCCAACTCGACGACGACCTCGACGCCCTGATCTGGTTGCAGGAGACCCGGACCCAGCGCCTCCGAGACGGTCGGAACCTCTGACTCCCTGCCCACGACCGCCACCGACACCCCCATTTGGTCGCGGCGCGGGGTCACTCCCGGACGAGAACGGCCCGAGCGGCACACCAACAGCGTCGGCAACGAGGAGCAGGTGATCGAGGAGCGGCGAGGTGTGTCCCTGCTCCAGCCGGTTGACGGTCTTGCGGTCCAGTCCGCTCCGACCGGCCACTGCCTCTGGATGAGGAGGTGGGCCGCGATGCGGGCGGCGCGGATCGGTCCCCGATGTCCCGTCGACGGGCGGGTACCAGCCGGGTAGGGGGTCGGGCGGCAGCCCGTCACGGCGAGGGCACCGGGCGAGCTCCGGCAGCCGAGCGGGCGCTAGCCCGGTCCGTACCGCGCCTCGATGCCCGCGATGATCAGCCGCAGGCCGTCCTCGAAGCGTTCGTCGTAGTGGGCGAAGATCTCCGCGCCGGCCGCGGCGGCCAGCGGGTAGCGGGCCATGCGTTCCGCGCGCTCCTCGATGTCGAAGCCCTCGCGCTGCTGGTCCGGCATCGGGCGGACGCCCTGCTCCTCGCTGACGAACCCCATCGTGTACGCGTACACCGTGGTGCCCGCGCGGACGGCCTGCCACAGCTCGAAGCCCGCGTCGACCATGGTCCGCAGATGGGTTTCGAGCCCGTCCGCATGGTCGGTGCCGGTGAATCTCGCACCGCCGTAGACCTTGGCCCCGTCGCGGTAACGCAGCAGCGCGTTGCGCAGCCCGCAGTTGTACGCGAGGAGCTGGTCCTGCCAGCTCTCCGGGGCCGCCCCCGGCAGGCCCTCGTCGAGCATCCGGCGGTACATCACCGTGGCCATCTCGTCGAGCAGCGCCTGTTTGTCCTTGAAGTGCCAGTAGAGCGCGGGCGCCTTGACGTCCAGTTCCTTGGCGATGGCGCGCAGGCTGAGCCCGTCCAGGCCCACCTCGTTCAGCAGCCGCAGCGCCGTGTCGGCCACCCGGGACCGGTCGATCTTCGTCGTACCCACCTCGACAAGTTAACAGCCCCCGCTCTTGACAATTTAACAGCGTTAAGCACAGACTCCCCCCATGGGACTTAACAGCGTTAAGGAAACGGTCACGGAGACCTCGGTCCTCATCGTCGGCGCGGGCGCCTGCGGCCTCGCCCTCGCCTGCGACCTGGCCCGTCGCGGCGTTCCCGCCCTCCTCGTCGAGCAGGCGCCCGCCCTCTTCCCCGGCTCGCGCGGCAAGGGGATCCAGCCCCGCACCCGGGAGGTCCTGGACGACCTCGGCGTCGGCGACGCGGTCCGCGAGCACGGCGGTCCCGCGCCGGTCGGGATGGCCTGGCACAACGGTGAGCGGATGGGCGAGCACCAGATGTTCCGGGTCGCGGCCCCGACGGACGCGGAGCCGTACGGCGAGCCGTGGATGATGCCCCAGTGGCGCACCCAGGAGATCCTGCTGGCCCGGCTGCGCGAACTGGGCGGTGACGTGGCGTTCTCGACCGCGCTGACCGGCCTCGCCCAGGACGCCGACGGGGTCACCGCGCAGCTGAGCACCGGCCCGGTCCGCGCCTCGTACCTGGTCGCGGCGGACGGCGGACGCTCCACCGTGCGGCGGGCCCTGGACATCGCGATGACCGGGGAGACGGTGGACCCGGCCCCGATGCTGGTGGCCGACGTGCGGGTCGCGGAGGACGCGCTCGACCGGCTCAACTGGCACATGATGAACACGGACGCGGGGTTCATCACGCTCTGCCCACTGCCCGGCACGGCCGACTTCCAGCTGGTCGCACAGTTCAAGGAGGGCGAGCCGGACCTCTCCTTGGAGGGGGTGCGGGCCGTCGTCGCGGAGCGCACCCATCTGGAGGCGCGGGACGTCACCGAGGTGCTCTGGTCCTCCGACTTCCGGCCGCGCGCCGCGCTCGCCGACCGGTTCCGCGACGGACGGGTCTTCCTGGCCGGGGACGCCGCCCACGTCCACTCCCCCGCGGGCGGCCAGGGGCTCAACACCAGCGTGCAGGACGCCTACAACCTGGGCTGGAAGCTCGGCCAGGTGCTGGGCCACGGGGCGCCCGCCGCGCTGCTCGACAGTTACGAGGAGGAGCGCCGCCCCGTCGCCGCCGAGATGCTGGGCCTGTCCACCCGGATCCACCGAGGCGAGCAGGAGCGGGGTGCGGCCGCCCAGCAACTGGGCCTCGGCTACCGCGAGGGACCGCTTTCGGCGGGCCGCGCGGGCGTCCTGGAGGCCGGCGACCGGGCCCCCGACGGACCTGCGGGCGGGCAGCGGCTGTTCGACGTCTTCCGGGGCCCGCACTTCACACTGCTGGCGGTCGGCACCGAAGCGGAGCTGCCGGAGTCCACCGGCTCACCGGTGAAGGTGGTGCGTGTGGACGCCTACGAGGCGTACGGCAACGGGCTGTTCCTGGTCCGGCCGGACGGCTACGTCGGCTGGGCGGGCGAGGACACGACCGGACTCACGGAGTACCTCGCACCGCTGGGCCTCGGCCTCGGCTCCCGCTGAGCCCGCCGGCCCCGGCCGGACGCTTGAGGCCTCCGACCCCACCGGTCCCACCGGACCCACCAGTCCTATTGGTCCCACTGGCCCCACCAGTCCTACCGGTCCCACTGGCCCCAGCGGTCCCCCGGGACGCTTCGGACCACCGGCCCGGCCGGACGCTCGAACGGCCCGCCTTCCGCTTCTCAGTGCTCGCCGGGCACGGTGCTGCCCCGCACCACCATGCTGACCGGGACACGCGTGCGGTGCCCGGACAGCACGTTTCCGTCGAGCAGCAGGCGGGTCGCCTCGACTGCCATGTCCTCCACGGGCATACGCATCGTCGTCAGGGGCGGATTGGCGCACTCCGCCGCGATGCTGTCGTCGAAGCCCACGATGCTGACGTCGTCGGGAACCTTACGGCCCCGCTCCGTCAGCGCCTGCGTGGCACCTGCTGCCATCAGATCGCAGGCCACGAACAACGCGTCGACCTCTGGACAGGAGGCCACCAGGCGATGGGCCGCCCGGTGGCCTCCTTCCCGCAGGAAGTCTCCGTCCTCACTGAGCTCGGTCAGACCGAACTCCCTTGTCGCTCGGAGATATCCCTGCCGGCGGGCCCGTGCGTCCGCACTGTGGTCAGGGCCGTGCACTGCCCCGATACGTCGCCTTCCCGACCGGTAGAGGTACTCCACGGCCGCGAATGCGCCGCTCTCGTTGTCGGCCTCGATCGCCGGCACGGACGACGATGTCGCAGCCAGTGAGACCACTCGGCGGCACTGCTGCTGAAACCGCTCGGCCATGACAAGGGGAACGTCGGCCAGCACCGCGCCGACGGTCGCGCGAGCAGCGATCGCGTCCACCGCTTCGCGGCCGTCGGACCGTGAGAGCGCGTGAACACGGACCTGCACGTCAGTGCCTTCCAACGCCGAGATCACCCCGGCAAGCACCCGGCTGTAGTACGGGTGGGCGCCCAGCCAGCCGATGACCGGGCCGTCCGTGACAGCGACGACGTCGACCGTGCGCTGCCTCCCGGAGGCCAGTGCCCGCGCCGTCTGGTCGGGCTCGTAGCCCAGGTCGGCCATGGCGCGGCGTACCCGCGCCCGTGCCGGGGCGGCGACCGCCGACTCATGGTTCATCACCCGGGAAACCGTCGAACGGGAAACACCCGCCCGCACCGCGACGTCCTCGATCGTTATTCTCGGCCTGCCCACAGAGCCCCTCATTTCCTGCTGTACGAACGGTGATCGATCCACATCGTGACGCTGTGCGCGGCTGTGGCCGGCCGGCGGCGGCCCGCAGCCGCTCCTCCGGGACAGCGGTCCCGGTGCGGTCGCGACCGGCCCGGGCCACGCCCGAAAGAGGGCCGGCCCGGCCGGTATGGGTGGGTCCCTGGGCGTTCGACCGCCCGATCGGGCCGGCTGCGAGGATGGGGGCATGTCGGATGAAGCCAAGGTACCTGCGTCCTCGGAGGGGTATGCGAAGGGGCGGGCCCGCCGCGAGCAGATCGTGACGGCGGCTGTCGAGGTGTACGCGGACAAGGGGTTTCACGGCGCTTCGTTGCGGGAGATCGCGAAGCGGGCAGGGATCAGCCACGTGGGCCTCCACTACTACTTCCCCAGCCGTGAGGCACTGCTGGCGGCGGTGCTGGAGCGCCGGGACGAGGAGGACTCCGCGCAACTCTCGCCGAAGGTGTTCACCCCGAGGGCGGTGGTGCGGCATCTGCTCGACCTGGCCGCTCACAATGCCCGGCGTCCGGGCATGGTGGAGCTGTATGTGCGCCTCGCCGCGGAGGCCGTCGCCGAAGATCATCCCGCGCATCAGTACTTCAGGGAGCACTACAGGACGACGCGGGAGTATGTGCACCGGGCGCTGCGGGAGCTGGCGGAGCAGGGGGCGTTGCGGGACGGGGTCGATCCGAGGGTGGCGGCGGACGGGTTCGGGGCGCTGATGGACGGGCTGCAGGTGCAGTGGCTGACGAGTCCGGATGCCGTGGACATGGCCGAAGTGCTGGGTTCCTACGTGGGGCAGCTCCTCAGGGAGCCTGTGGCGTAGTGCGGTGCAGACGCCGCAGCAGCAGAAGCGCGACGGCCGCGGTGGCCACTTCGCCCGCGGCCAGTGCGGTCCACACGCCGGTGGTACCCAGTCGGCCGAGGGCCGCCACGAGCGGGACCTTGATCAGGAGCAGGGTGCCGAGGGAGGTCAGGTACGCGGATGCCGGGCGGCCCAGCGACTGGGCGTAGGCCCCTACGAGCGGACCGATCCCGGCGACCGTCATCCCGATCGCGATGACCGGCAGTGCCTGTCCGGCGACGGCGATGGTGTCGGTGTCGTTCAGGAAGAGACCGGCCAGGGGCCCGGCAAGTGCGGCAAGGGCCGCGGCGGTGAGCAGTCCGTACAGGAGGGAGGCGGAGAGCGCGTAGTCGCGGGCTTTGAGCGCACGGGCGGTCAGGCCGCGCCCCGTGTTGTAGCCGACGATGGGCTGGAGTCCCTGGCTGATGCCGGTGTGCGGCATCATCACGAAGGTCTGCAGACGGGCACAGACGGCGTACGCGGCGAGCGCGGTCGCCGAACCGGTGGCCGCGAGGGTGGCGAGGACGGCCAGGAGCGTGACGCCGGTACCGGCCAGGAACGAGGGCAGACCGATGCCCAGCAGCGCTCGCAGCGTCGGGCCGTGGGGCACCAGGTCCCGCAGGCCGATGCGGTACGTGCGGCGCCTCTGTACGAAGAAGAACCACAGGCTCATCGCCGCGGAGACGGCCTGGCCTCCGACCGTGCCGAGCGCGGCGCCCCGCACTCCCATGTCGAATCCGAAGATCAGCAGGGGGTCGAGGGTGATCTGTACCGCGACCGGCACCAGCCACAGCAGGGTGGAGAACCCCATGCGGCCTTCGGCTCGCACCAGGCTGGAGAAGCCGGTGGACACCAGGGCCCCGCAGAGCAGCACCACCGCGTAGGGGCGGGCGGTCGCGCCCAGTTCGCCGGTTGCGCCGAGCAGGGTGAGCAGCGGGTCCAGGAAGGCCAGGCCGAGCACGGTGGTGCCGGTGGCACAGGCCCAGAACAGGACGAAGGAGTTGCCCGCGGCACGGGCGGCGGCCCGGTGGTCTCCCGCACCCAGGGCGCGGGAGATCAGGGAAGCGCCGCCCGCTCCCACGGTGGTGGACACCGCGCCCAGCAACAGCAGCAGCGGGGCCACCAGGTTGACCGCCGCCATCGCGGTGTCGCCCACTCCGCGGCCCACGAACCAGGCGTTGGTCAGGGCGTAGACGCCGTACACGCCGACCGCGGCGGTGGTCTGGCCGCAGGTGCGCCACAGCAGCCGTCCCACCGGGTCGGTGCCGAGCCGGGTGGTGTGGTCACTGGCGGAGACCGGTTGCGCGGACGTCACCGGCGGGTGCGGCCGAGCAGAGCCATGGCCTCGTCGAGGTGGGGCCGCGCCCAGTCGTACTGCTTGGTGTCGAGGTGCCCGCGGTACACGGTCTCGATGACCATGATCAGCAGCAGGTGCAGGCAGTACAGACGGCGGCGTGTCCGCTCGGTGTCGCTCAGCTCCCCGTACCCGTAGCCGCGCATGAAGGGCGCCGGGTCACCGAAGGCGGATATCTCGCTTCCGGCGAATCCGGCCTCGATCAACGGGTCGCCGTAGAAGGCGCGTTCGTGGTCGATGATGCAGACGATCCCGCCGTCGCGGACCATGGTGTTGCTGTCCCACAGGTCCCACTCGACCAGGCGGGGTTCGGTGACCTCGTCGAGGCTGCCGGCGTGTTCCGCCACGACCGCCCGCACGGTGTCGTACTCCCAGCCGATGTCGACGCCGCGACGCTCGCCGTCGGCCAGGACGTCCTCGATCATCGCGGTGAACGCCTGCCGCCAGCCGGCATGGCCCGGCCCGGCCAGCGGCCCGAAGTGCCCGCCGCGGATGGAGTTGATCTCCCGGTTGGCCGCGCCGAGCTGCTCCATCAGGGCATCGCGCTCGGCCGCGGGAAGCGTCTCGGCGATGATGCCCAGGTTGTCCGCGTCGATGTACGGCATGAAGAAGTAGTCGGCGTTGCACAGTTCCCGGCTCCGGTCGGCGAAGTCGACTGCGGGGACCGGCACGGTGGTCCGCGTACGGAGGAGGTCCAGCGTGTTCAGTTCGATCGACATGGCGCCGCGCTCGTAGGACATCACCTCCACTGCGGCCGGTGGGGCGATCTTCAGGACGACCTCGGCACCGTCGCGCAGGCGGATGCGGTAGGCGACGTTGAACCAGCCATGACCCAGCTCGCTCACCCAGCCGTCCTCGACCGGGACCTGTTCGGCACCGTAGGCGCGCTCGATCATGGCACGCAGCACCTCGGCCGGCTGCCTGTTCTTCGTGATGCTTTCCATACCAGGTCCCTTCATCGGTGGCGATCGCGCGGCACCCGCAACGAGCGCGGCGGGCCCCGCGCAGGCCGGTCCCACGTCCCGCGCAGGCCCGCTCGCACGAATACTTACCACGTGTTCGAAATCTTCTCGGGTGGAGTGTACGCCCGTACGCCCTGGGTGGACATGCCCGCGCGACTGTCGGCATCTCCTGCCGTCCGGCCGGGCATCGCACCCGCACCCGAGCCGCCGGACCGGCCTCCACCGGGGCACCGGAACCGCGTACGCCCTGCCCGACGGCGGCGCGGGCGTCTGCGGAGGCCGGCACCCCACCAGGGGACAGCCGCTTCCGGATCAAGGGGAGGAGCTGTTCCGGGTCCGTGAACCAGACAGGCCCGAAGAGGGACAGGACCACATCGAGAGGGCCGCCTGTGCGGCTCGGGCAGTCGGCGGCCTCTGCCGTGTGGAAGGTGGGGCCGGGAGGTGACCCCATCGGGCTACGGCCTTCCCGTGCCGGCTGGGGCGATGTCCACACCGATGCAATCGGCCCCGAGCGTGGAGAGGGTGGGCGAGGTTGCACCCCGCGCCGCAGCCCAGCTCCAGAACGGTCCGGCCCTGACGTTCTCCGAGGATCGATTCATCAGGGCCGTGGTCGGCGTACTACGTCCAGTTCAACCGCGTCGTGGCCCCGGAAGCGTTGGTGTCCCTCCGTGGCGTCCATCCCTGGGGGTACCGCTCCCAGGCGTCAACGACCTCCATGCGGAACCTTTCCTCACGGCGACAACTCCCCACGCCTCCGGGGGGAGTTGCCATGGTCCGCGCGGTGCCGCTTCCCGCTGTTGGGGCTGTCCGGGCTGTCCGTGCACCCGGCGTGGCACCGGGAGCAGTCGGCCGCGTCCTCCACGGTCCACAGCTCCGGGTCGACCTCGAAGCCGGAAGCCTTGATGGCCTTGACCGTGTCCCGCAGGGCGGGCGACTCCCCATGCGGTTCGGGCCGCATCGAGATCCGCGGAGGATCCGCCAGGGCTTCAGGCGGGCGACGCCGCGTTCGACCGGTGCCCGCGCTGCGGGCCAGGCCCGGTTGACGGTCTTCCCGGTGGGGGTCAGTTCCCGCAGGGGCCTGCGTTTGATGCCCGTGGTCAGCCCGGGGCCGCCGCCCTGGCAGGCGAGGCCAGCCAGGACGGGGACGGCCTGGACGTCACCTGATCGGTGACCCGCTCCGAAGCTCAGTGAGCGGGGCGGGGCAGTACAGCAAGGGCTGTCCCGGCTATGCCGGTCAGCGTCTCCTCGCTCACTCCGGCCTTGCCCAGCGCTTCAATGCCGCGCAGTACGGCGAGCACCAGCGCAGCCAGCTTTCCCGGGTCCGCGTCCGCGGCGATATCACCATTGCGCTGACAGGCTGCGATGTCGCCCTCCAGCAGCGCCTGCAGCGCCTCGACGGCCGCGCGCGCCCGCCCGGCCACCGTCTCGTCGTGTTCGGCCAGCTCGGCGGCGCCCTTGGCCAACAGACATCCTCGGTGGGCGGTGTCTGCGGCGGTCGCCGCCGCCACCGCGTACACGTGGGCGGACAGCCGGGCGTAGGCGTCCGCGTCGCCGCCACGCAGCTGTCGGCTCACAGCGTCGACGACGGAGGTGCAGTAGTCGTCGAACACGCGGTGGAAGAGTTGCTGCTTTCCGCCGAACGCGCCGTACAGGCTGCCTTTGCCGAGCCCCGTCGCCTCGGCGATGTCTTCCATGCGCGTGGCGGCGTACCCACCCGACCAGAACCGCTCCCGGGCAGTGTCCAGCACCTGCTGCTCGTCGAACTTCCTAGGTCGCGCCATGGTGACAGCCTAGCCATTCTTGACTGGTTCGTCCATAACGGTTAGCGTTATGGACGAACCAGTCAAGAATTGGGGAGTGGGCGCGTGATGACGGAAGTACTTGCAGGCAAGGTGGCGGTGGTCACCGGAGCCAACAGCGGTATTGGGCTTGCCGTCGCCAGGCGGTTCGCCGCGGAGGGGGCACGGGTCTTCCTGGCCGGCCGCCGCCAGGAGCCGCTCGACGCGGCCGTCGCCGAAATCGGGCCGGCGGCCACCGGCGTGAGGACCGACGTTTCGGTACAGACGGACCTCGATGACCTCTACTCGGTCGTGCGCGAGGAGGCGGGCCGCATCGACGTGCTTGTCGCCAACGCCGGCAGCGCTGCCCCTCAGCGTCTCGGTGACATCACAGAGGAAGCCATCGACGCCACCTTCGGCACGAACGTGAAGGGCACGATCTTCACCGTACAGAAGGCGCTGCCCCTGCTGTCGGACGGCGCCTCGATCGTAGTGACAGGATCGACCGACGGCCTCCGCCCCGCACCGGGCATGGAAATCTACGGCGCGTCGAAGGCGGCGGTGCGCAACCTGGTGCGCAGCTGGGCGCGCAGCGCGCAGGAACGGAAGTTCCGGGTGAACCTGCTGAGCCCCGGCCCGACCGAGACCCCGGGCCTGATCGGCGCCGTAGGCCCGGACCACCAGCTCGCCTCGGAGGTGCCGCTCGGCAGGATCGGCCACCCGGACGAGATCGCCGCCGTGGCGACGTTCCTGGCCTCGGACGCCTCCAGCTTCGTCAACGGCGCCGAATGGTTCGTCGACGGAGGCCAGGCCCAGATCTGACCGCACCCCCATCAGCGCGAGAGCGCTGCTCATTTGTTCTACCCAAAGTTCGGCATCGCGAGGGGGAAGGCGCACATCGGAGCGTTCGCTCAGAGGGACTACGTCATGGTCGAGGGCGCGGAAAGGGACGGTCCGGGGCAGGTGGTCGGGGCAGCTGAAGCGGCATGCCGGAGCTGCTGAGGCTGCCCGGCACCCCCACGTGAAGACCCACGCCAAGATCCGCTGCCTCGGCGAACAGGCCATGGCCGCCCTGAAGGGCTGGCGCCTTCTGCGGAAGCTCCGCTGCAGCACCAACCGGATCACCGACATCGTGAAGGCCGTCGTCGTCCTTCACCACGCCTCAACCTGAGGTTGGAAAAGGCTCAGTGGGAATGAATTTACTTAGGGGGTGGGGTAACAAGTGTTGTCGAATTGAGAAGAGAACCGGCGGAGCGTGGCTCTCCGATAACGTACGCTTCCAGGGTTTCAGAATTCTTCATAAAACCTTTTCCTTTATTGACCCCCATTCTCCATTGAGTGATTTATGTCACCTTTGAAAGGGTGAGTAAAAGAGAATCCCCCCACCCATAAGGCAGGGGGATTCGAGCAATTCCGGATCTTATGCGTCGGCCCTTACTATTGATCAGAAACTCATTGGGTTCACTCGTCGAGGACGTATCGGACGTGCGGGGCTTTGAAGTAGCCGGTGACGATGTGGGGCTGGCGCTGT